>NZ_LJBR01000224.1 GCF_001282115.1 Streptomyces sp. NRRL B-24085
GCCGGAGGGGTGGGAGAGCATGTGGCCCAGCCCCAGCCCCAGCCCCAGCACCGACCCCGACGGCGACCGGCTCGTGGTGGCCTGCGCGTTCATCTCCTCCGGCTAGACAGCCCGCCCGTCTCCGGGTCCCGTCCCGTCAGGCAGTACAGGCCGCCCGCCGGGTCCCTCATCACCGTCCAGCTTCCGCCCTCGGCGACGAACTCGGCGCCCAGCCGCTCGTGTTCGGCCCGCGTCGCCCCGATGTCCGCGCAGGCCAGGTCCAGATGGGCGGAGGCGGGGCGCTCCTCGCCGAGGCGCTGGAGGAGGATGCGGATGGGGAGACCGGCCGGCGGCTTCAGCACATGGAACTCGGGGAGCGAGCCCGGCAGCGACTCCCAGTCGGGCAACAGGGCGGCCCAGAAGGCGACTTCGGTCTCGTGCAGGGAGGGCGGGACGTCCAGGCAGACCTGGTCGAGGCGGCTGCCGCGGACGACCGGCGGGCGGGCCGACTGCCCGCGCCAGGGATCGGCGCAGAACAACTGGCCGGCGGGGGAGCGCAGCACCACCAATGTGCCCTGATCGGCGACCACATGGGCGCCGAGCGCCTGCGCCGCCTTCGCGAACTTGCGTACGTCGTCGACGCAGAAGTCGAGATGGGCACCCCCGGGCCCCGAGGCGACGGCCTGCACCTTGACGCAGGCGTCGGCCCCGTCGGAAGGCACCAGCGTCACGAACTCCCGCCGCTCGCCCCGGAATTCGGACAGACGGGTACCGGTGACACCGGTCCAGAAGTCACAGGCCCGGGCGTAGCGGGCCACGGGCCGGTCCACGAAGGCGTAAGTCCAGCGGGTAGTCATGCGGTGATCGTAGGCGCCGTTACGTCGGCACCTCCATGAACCGCAGCATGTTCCCCGCCGGATCCCGGAACGCGCAGTCCCGCACCCCGTACGGCATGTCCGTCGGCTCCTGGACCACCTCGGCCCCCGACTCCCGCACGCGCGCGAACAACGCGTCGCAGTCGGTGGTGGTGAAGTTGACCGCCCGCAGCAGCCCCTTCGCCAGCAGGCGCGCCATCGCCTCCTTGTCCGCCGGGGACGCGTCCGGGTCGGCGGCAGGCGGCTCCAGGACGATGTCCACGTCCGGCTGGAGCGGCGAGCCGACCGTCACCCAGCGCATCCCCTCGTACCCGACGTCGCCCCGCACTTCCATGCCCAGGACGTCCCGGTAGAACACGATCGCCTTGTCGTGGTCGTCCACCGCGATGAAGCAGTTCTTGAGCTTGATGTCCATGGCCCCACGTTAGGCCCGCCGGGGCCGGGTGTGCCTGCGGACGACGCACGGCGGGATCCCGGCGGCCTCCTCGTGGGAGCGGGCCCGGTACGCGCTCGGTGTCTCGCCCACCAGCTCGGTGAACCGCGAACTGAAGGAGCCCAGGGAGGTGCACCCCACGGCCATGCAGACCTCGGTGACGGACAGGTCGCCCCGCCGCAGCAGCGCCTTCGCGCGCTCGATGCGCCGGGTCATGAGATAGCCGTACGGCGTCTCGCCGAACTCCGCGCGGAAGCTGCGCTGGAAGTGGCCCGGTGACATCAGCGCGGTGCGGGCGAGCGCGGGCACGTCGAGCGGCTCGGTGTACTCGCGGTCCATCCGGTCGCGCGCCTGCCGCAGCCGCACCAGGTCCTCGATGCTCACCATCACGCCAGCATCGCACGATGCTCACCGTCCGGGCGCGGGGTCCTGTCACGGGCTTCGCCTCACGTTCTCCTGCCGTACGGAAGCTCTTGCTCCCATGAGAGGCATGGACCACATCACGTTCCTCGTGGCGGTCGTCATCGTCACGGCCCTGGCCTTCGACTTCACCAACGGATTCCACGACACGGCCAACGCGATGGCGACGTCCATCGCGACCGGCGCGCTGAAGCCCAGGACCGCGGTCCTGGTGAGCGGCGTCCTGAACGTCGTGGGCGCCTTCCTGTCCACCGAGGTCGCCAGGACGATCTCCGGCGGCATCGTGGACGACAGCCTGGTCACGCCCGGAATGATCTTCGCGGGGCTGGTCGGAGCGATCCTGTGGAACCTGCTGACCTGGCTGGTCGGCCTCCCGTCGAGCTCGTCGCACGCCCTGTTCGGCGGGCTCATCGGCGCCGTGTGGGTCGGCGCGGGGTCCCACGGGGTGCACTTCGACAAGGTCGTCGAGAAGATCCTGATCCCGGCGGTGGCCTCCCCGGTGGTGGCGGGCGTGGCGGCGCTGATCGCCACCTACCTCGCCTACCGGCTCACCGCCCGCGCCCGCAAGGACTCGGTGACCAAGGGGTTCCGCCTCGGGCAGATCGCCTCCGCGTCCCTCGTCTCCCTCGCGCACGGCACCAACGACGCCCAGAAGACCATGGGCGTCATCACCCTCACCCTCATCTCGGCGGGCGCGCTCGGCCACGACGCCGGTCCGCCCGTGTGGGTCGTCGCCGCCGCGGGCCTCGCGATCGGCCTCGGCACCTATCTCGGCGGCTGGCGGATCATCCGCACCATGGGCAAGGGCCTCACGGAGATCCAGTCCCCGCAGGGCTTCGCCGCGGAGACCGCGTCCACCACGGTCATCCTGACCTCCGCCCACCTCGGTTTCGCCCTGTCGACCACCCAGGTCGCCTCGGGCAGCATCCTCGGCGCGGGCCTCGGCCGGAGGCTGGCGGAGGTCCGCTGGGGCATCGCCGGACGCATGGTCGCGGCCTGGCTGATCACCCTGCCGGCGGCCGCGCTGGTCGGCGGCGTCTCCGCGAGCGCCGTGAAGCACGGCGGCGACTTCGGCACGGTCGTCGTCGCGCTGGCCGGTGCCGCCGTCGCCGCGGGCATCGTGCTCGTCTCCCGCCGCAACCCGGTGGGCGCCCACAACGTCAACGACCACCACGAGGTCCCCGTCCGCAGTGCAGCGCCGACCAGCGTCGGCACGGCCGCCTGAACCCCCGGGAGTTCTGTCATGAGCATCGACTGGACCGCACTCGGCCAGGTCACCGCGGTGAGCGTCGGCGTCACCATCGCGGTGGTCGTGGTCTTCGCCCTCGGGGTACTCGGTCTCGCCCGTGTCGAAGGAGCGAGGGAGGACGGCGGTGGTGGAACGTCCCCACTCGGCGTCGCCCAGTCCGTCCTGTGCCTCCTCGCCTGCACGGCGGTGGTGGCGTACGGCATCTACCTGATCGTGCCGCAGTTCCACTGAACCACCGAGAGGAGAGGGGAGCAGCGAGGTGACCCCCCTGCTGACCGACCTGAAGGTCGACTACACCGACCCCGACGACCCCGTGCTCGTCCGCCCGGACGGAAGCCCGATCGACACCTGGCGGGAGAACTACCCCTACGCGCACCGCATGGAGCGCAAGGAGTACGACTGGCACAAACGGCTCCAGCAGATCGAACTGCTGAAGCTCCAGAGCTGGATCAAGGAGACCGGGCGGCGGCTCGTCATCGTCTTCGAGGGACGCGACGCGGCCGGCAAGGGCGGCACCATCAAGCGCTTCACGGAGCACCTGAACCCGCGCGGCGCCCGCGTGGTCGCGCTGGAGAAGCCGAACGAGCGCGAGCGCGGACAGTGGTACTTCCAGCGGTACGTCGAACATCTGCCGACCGCGGGCGAGATCGTGCTGTTCGACCGGTCCTGGTACAACCGGGCCGGGGTGGAGCGGGTCATGGGCTTCTGCACGGACGACGAGTACCGGCGCTTCATGCGGCAGGCCCCGCTGTTCGAGCGGATGCTCGTGGACGACGGCGTGGACCTGGTGAAGTTCTGGTTCTCGGTCTCCCAGGCCGAGCAGCGCACCCGCTTCACGATCCGTCAGATCGACCCCGTACGGCAGTGGAAGCTCAGCCCCATGGACCTGGCCTCCCTGGAGCGCTGGGACGACTACACCGCCGCCAAGGTCGCCATGTTCCGGGAGACGGACACCCAGTTCGCGCCCTGGACGGTGGTCAAGAGCAACGACAAGAAGCGGGCCCGGGTCGAGGCCATGCGCACGGTGCTGGCCCGCTTCGACTACGCCGACAAGGACGAGGAGGTCGTCGGCACGCCCGACCCGCGGATCGTGGGCGAGGCGGCGGGGCTGCTGGAGGCGGGCGAGGCTTAGGGGCCGTTGCACACCGGGAGCGGGAGCGCCTGAGTACCCGTACTCAGGCCGGTGGCGGTACTCGGCTCTGGCACGGGCGGCGCGGGTTTCCCATGATGCAACCCACCCGCGTCGAAAGAGGTGCCCCATGGGTCGTGACCTGGAGCTGCGCACAGCCACTCCGGAGGATCTCGACTGGATCCACGAACTGCGTCACCGGGTGTACGCCCGGGAGCTGGGCCAGCACCCGCCGGATCCGGCCGGGCGGCTGCGCGACGGACTCGACGGTGACAACGTCTACCTCGTCGCGGCGCGCGGACCGGCCCGGATCGGCTTCGTCAGCCTGACCCCGCCCTGGGTGGGGCGGTTCGGCCTGGACAAGTACCTGACCCGCGACGAGCTGCCGGTCCTGGCCGGCCACGACGTGTTCGAGGTGCGCATCCTCACTGTCGAGCCGCGCTGGCGCACCACCTCGGCGGCGCCCCTGCTGATGTACGCGGCGCTGCGCTGGATCGCCTCCCGCGGCGGGCGCCGGGTGGTGGCGATGGGGCGTACCGAGGTGCTCGACATGTACCGGGCCGTCGGCCTGCGCACGGTCGGCCGGACCGTCCGCAGCGGCGCCGTGACGTTCGAGGTGCTGACCGGCGGTGTGCCCGAACTGACGCGGCGGGCGCGGGAGCGGTACGGCAGCGCGCTGGAGCGGCTGCGGTCCGCGGTGGACTGGCGGCTGGACATGCCCTTCGCGCCCCGGCCGGACGGCTGCGAGCACGGCGGTGCCTCGTTCACCGCCCTGGGCACCGACTTCCGCACCCTGCACCGGCGGCGGGACATCGTCATGGCCGACGTGCTGGACGCCTGGTTCCCGCCGGCCCCGGGGGTGCGGGCGGCCCTCGCGGACGACCCGGCCTGGGCCGCCCGCACCTCACCGCCGTCCGGCGCCGAGGGACTGTCGGAGCAGATCGCCACGGCCAGGGAGCTGCCCCCGGACACGCTGGCGGTGGGCGCCGGATCGTCCGACCTGATCTTCCGGGCGTTCGGCCGCAGGCTGACCCCGCGCAGCCGGGTGCTGCTGACCGACCCGTGCTACGGCGAGTACGCCCATGTCACGGAGCGGGTCGTGGGCTGCCGGGTGGACCGGTTCCCGCTGCGCCGCGAGGACGGCTGGCGGATCGACCCGGAGCGGCTCGCGGCCGCCGTCCACTCCGGTCGCTACGACCTCGTGGTGGTGGTCAACCCGAACAACCCCACGGGGCGGCACGCGCCCGCGGCCGGCCTGCGCGCGCTGATCGGGGCCGCGCCGGACCGCACGCACTGGTGGATCGACGAGGCGTACCTGGGCTACGTCGGCCTGGACGAGTCCCTGGCCGGCCTCGCCGCGACCGACCCCCGGGTGACCGTCTGCACCTCGCTGTCGAAGATGTACGCGCTGTCCGGCCTGCGGGCCGCGTACGCCGTGGCCGAACCGTCCACCGCGGCGGAACTGCGCCGGTGGACCCCGCCCTGGACGGTCGGTCTCCCGGCCCAGATGGCCGCCGTGGCGGCGCTGCGCGACCCCGGGTACTACCGCGACCGCTGGCTCGCCACCCACGCCCTGCGCCGACGGCTGGCCGCGGACCTGGCCGAGGCGGCCCCGGACGTGAGCGTCGAGGAGTCGGTGGCGAACTTCCTCTCCCTCACCCTGCCGCCGGGCGGACCGAGTGCCGCACGACTCGTCGAAGAGTGCCGCCGCCACGGCGTGTACCTGCGCGACCTGTCGCCGCTGTCGCCGCGGTACGAGGGGCGCACCGTGCGCGTCGCGGTCCGGGACACCGCCGAGAACGCCCGCATCGTGGCGGCCTGCCGGGCCGCCCTGGACGTGCTGCGGCCGGCGCCCGCCGCGCCCGTGGCGCAGTCCCTGGGCGCCGCGGGCACCGCCCGGTGACGAGCGTGGGCTCGCTGGCGCCGTACCTCGGTGGGGCGCTGGCCCTGGGCGGTGTCGCGGTGGCCGCGTCCGGGCGCCGCGAGCTGATGGTCCGTTGGTGCGCCTGGGCGGCCGGGGTGCCGCTGGTCACCCTGGCGTTCTGGTGGGGTGAGCCGGGTGCCGCGGCCGTCGCCGTCGTGGTCGGGGTGATCGCGGTGCTGGAGTTCGGCGGGCTGATGCTGCTCAACCGGCTGGACCGTGCCGTGCTGGCCGCGGCCGTCACGGGTGTGGTGCTGACCGTCTGGCTGGCGCCCGGCGAGGTGCTGCGGGCCCTGGGGGCCGGGGCGCTGGCGGTGGCCGCGGTGCCGTTGCTGGGCGGCGACGCCGACCATGGTCTGCGCCGGCTCGGTGCCGGGCTGCTGGGGCTCGCCTGGCTGAGCGTGCCGGCCGCGCTGGTGCCGCTCGGGGCGGACGGGCTGGCGCTGTTCGTGGCGGTCTCGGTCGCCGACATCACCACGTACTTCGCCGGGCGGAGGCTGGGCGGGCCCCGGCTGTCGCCGCTGTCACCGGCCAAGCGCTGGAGCGGGACGCTGGCCGGGGCGGCTGCCGGGGTCGGTGTGCTCGCCGTGCTGTCCGCGGCGAGCCTGCCCATGGCGGTCGCCGTGGTGGCCGGCGGGCCGGCCGGAGACCTGCTGGAGTCCATGGTCAAGCGAGGCGCGCGGGTCAAGGACGCCGGCCGCTGGCTGCCCGGCTCCGGCGGCCTGCTGGACCGGATCGACTCCCTGCTCGTCGCCCTGGCCGTGCTGCTCGTGCTGAGCTGACGGACCGGGGCACGCCCACGGTGTCCACGGAACGAGGAAGGGGCCCGTGCCGGCGTGCAGCCGGCCGGGCCCCTTCCCGTGGGCGGTTCGCCTCAGGCCTTCTTGGTCTCCCAGAAGATCTTGTCGATCTGGGCGATGTAGTCCAGGGCCTTCTGACCCGTGGCCGGGTCGGTCGACGCCTTGGCGGCCGAGAGGGCCTTGAGGGTGTCGTTGACGAGCTGGTGCAGCTCCGGGTACTTCTCGAAGTGCGGGGGCTTGAAGTAGTCGCTCCAGAGCACGGAGACGTGGTGCTTCGCGAGCTCGGCGCGCTGCTCCTTGATGACCGTGGCACGCGCCTGGAAGTGCGGGTCGTCGTTGGCGGCCATCTTCTCCTGCACGGCCTTCACCGACTCCGCCTCGATGCGGGCCTGGGCCGGGTCGTACACACCGCAGGGCAGGTCGCAGTGTGCGCTGACCTTGACCTTGGGGGCAAACAGGCGGGAAAGCATGGAGCGTTCCTTCCTCGTGATCGTCTTCTCAGGTGCGACATTACTCCCTGCGAGAGGCGAAATCGCGGGTGCCCCCATGGGCTTAGGACAAAAGTCCGGGGTCAGACTGAGACTGGTGGACGAACGTACCGGGGAGGTGCCGGGGATGCCGGAGCTGTCGCAGGAGACCGAGCGGGAGAGGTCGTTGCTGCCCTTCGTCGGGGTGGCCGAGGTGACCGGACCGTCGATGGTGCCCACCCTCCGGCACGGGGACCGGCTCGTCGTGCACTGGGGGGCGCGGGTCGTCCCCGGCGACATCGTGGTCCTGCGGCATCCGTTCCAGCAGGACCTGCTCGTCGTCAAGCGGGCCGTGGAGCGGCGCGAGGGCGGCTGGTGGGTGCTCGGGGACAACGCGTTCGCGGGCGGCGACAGCACGGACTACGGCGTCGTACCGGAGGAGCTGGTACTGGGCAAGGCCCGGCTCCGGTACCGGCCGCTCACGTCCGCTCAGCGCTCCCCGCTGGCCGCCGTGCGCTGGGCGCTGTCCGCGGTGCGGCCCGTCTTCCCTGACCGGTCGGCCTCCAGGCGTTTGCGGGCGCGGTAGGCGGCCACGTTGGCGCGGGTGGCGCACCGGTCGGAGCAGTAGCGGCGGGAGCGGTTCGTCGAGGTGTCGAGGTAGGCGTTGCGGCAGGGCGCGGCCTCGCACAGGCCCAGCCGGTCCACGCCGTACTCGGTGAGGTGGAACGCCAGGCCCATCGCCGCGATCGCCGCGTACCCGGCGGTGGCGTTGGACGGGTGGTCCGCCAGGTGCATGTGCCACAGCGGGCGGCCGTCGTCGTCGCGGAAGTCGTGCCCGGAGATCTGGGGGCTGACGGGGAACTCCAGCAGGAGCGAGTTCAGCAGGTCCACGGCGAGCGTCTCCTCGCCCTCGTCCGCCGCCTCGAAGACCGACCGCAGCCGGGCCCGCACCGAACGGAACCGGGTGACGTCGGCCTCGGTGGCGCGCCGGGCGCCGGTGCCGTTGCCGCCGAACAGGTCGCGGACCGCCTCCACCGAGGTCAGTGTGTCCTTGCCCCGGGCCGGGTCCTCGCTGTTGACCAGACGTACGGCGTAGTCCGAGTAATAGGCCAGTTCCACTTGTAGTCCTTACGGAGGCGTTCTATCGTCGTGGTGCGGTCGGGTAAGAGCTGATCGTGCTTCCAGGGTATTACGACAACGAGTGGACAGGGGGCTCCATGACGACCGGTGTCGGAACCGACTGGCAGGCCTGGCAGGAGAGCTGGGACCGCCAGCAGGAGTGGTACATGCCGGACCGCGAGGAGCGGTTCCGGGTCATGCTGGACATGGTCGAGGCACTCGTCGGACCCCGGCCACGCGTGCTCGACCTCGCGTGCGGCACGGGAACCATCACGGCCCGGCTGCTCGCCCGGTTCCCCGAGGCCACCAGCACCGGCGTCGACCTCGACCCGGCGCTCCTCACCATCGCCGAGGGCACGTTCGGGGACGACGAGCGGGTCACCCTCGTGACGGCCGACCTCAAGGACCCCGACTGGCCCGCGCGACTGCCGTACGACTCCTACGACGCCGTGCTGACCGCCACGGCCCTGCACTGGCTGCACAGCGAACCCCTCGCGGACCTCTACGGCCGGATCGCCGCACTCGTCCGCGACGGCGGCGTCTTCATGAACGCCGACCACATGATCGACGAGACCACGCCCCGGATCAACGCGGCCGAACGCGCGCAGCGCCACGCGCACATGGACCGCGCCAAGCGGGACGGCGCCCTCGACTGGGCCGCGTGGTGGCAGGTCGCCGCCGAGGACCCCGTCCTCGCCGGACCGACGGCCCGCCGCTTCGAGATCTACGGCGAGCACGCCGACGGGGACATGCCGTCCGCCGCCTGGCACGCGCGCGTGCTGCGCGAGAAGGGCTTCGCGGAGGCCCGGCCGGTGTGGTGCTCGCCCTCGGACACCCTGCTGCTCGCGCTCAGGTAGACGCACGCGAAAGGGGCGGTACGGGAATCCCGTACCGCCCCTTTCGCGTCGTACCGCCCGAGGACCCTCGGCTAGAGGACCTTCGACAGGAACGCCTGGGTGCGCTCGTGCTGCGGGTTCGTCAGCACCTCGCGGGGGTCGCCGGACTCGACGACCACGCCGCCGTCCATGAAGACCAGGCTGTCGCCCACCTCGCGGGCGAAGCCCATCTCGTGGGTGACGACGACCATCGTCATGCCGGACTCGGCGAGGTCGCGCATGACGTCGAGGACGTCACCGACCAGCTCCGGGTCGAGGGCCGAGGTCGGCTCGTCGAAGAGCATCAGCTTCGGCTCCATCGCGAGCGCGCGGGCGATGGCGACGCGCTGCTGCTGGCCGCCGGAGAGCTGCGCGGGGTAGTTGCCCGCCTTGTCGGCCAGGCCCACCCGGTCCAGCAGCTCCCGGGCGCGTTCCCGGGCCTGCGCCCGGCTCGCGCCCTTGACCTGGACCGGCGCCTCCATGACGTTCTCGACGGCCGTCATGTGCGGGAACAGGTTGAACCGCTGGAACACCATGCCGATGTCCCGGCGTTGCAGGGCGACCTCGCTGTCCTTGAGCTCGTACAGCTTGTCGCCCTTCTGGCGGTAGCCGACCAGCTCGCCGTCGACGTAGAGCCGGCCGGCGTTGATCTTCTCCAGGTGGTTGATGCACCTGAGGAAGGTCGACTTGCCGGAGCCCGAGGGGCCGATGAGGCAGAAGACCTCGCCCTGCTTGACCTCCAGGTCGATGCCCTTGAGGACCTCGACCAGGCCGTACGACTTGTGGACACCCTCGGCCTTCACCATGGCGGTCATGCCGCACCCCCCTGGCTCCGGAGCGACAGCAGGTTCGCCCTGATCTTCTGGAACGGCGTCGCCGGCAGGTTCCGGGACGAACCGCGGGCGAAACGGCGCTCCAGGTAGTACTGGAAGACGCTGAACACACTGGTCATGACCAGGTACCAGATGGACGCCACGAACAGCATCTCCATCACCGCGTACGAGGTCGAGCCGATCGTCGAGGTGGCGCGCAGCAGTTCGTTGTACGTGACCGCGTACACCAGTGACGAGGTCTTCAGCATGTTGATGAACTCGTTACCGGTCGGCGGCACGATCACCCGCATCGCCTGCGGGATCACGATCCGGCGCAGCGTCTTGCCGTGGCTCATGCCGAGCGCGTGCGCGGCCTCCGTCTGGCCCTCGTCGACGGCCATCAGACCGGCGCGGCAGATCTCCGCCATGTACGCGGCCTCGTTCAGGCCCAGGCCCAGCAGGGCGCACATGAACGGGGTCATCACGTCCGTCATCTCGTCCTTGTAGATCGGACCGAGATTCAGCATCGGGAAGATCAGCGCCAGGTTGAACCACAGGAGGAGCTGGACGTACACCGGGGTCCCGCGGAAGAACCAGATGTAGACCCAGGCCACCCAGCTCGTCACCGGGTTCTTGGAGAGCCGCATGACGGCCAGCAGGACGCCGAGGACCACGCCCACGATCATCGCGAGGACGCTGATCAGCAGGGTGCGGCCGGCACCCGCGACGACCGTGGAGTCGAACAGCTTGTCGCCGACGGCGCTCCACTGGATCTTCTCGGCGGTGGCGAACGCGTTGACCAGCAGGGCCACCAGGGCCAGTACGACGACGGCGCTGACGTAGCGGCCGTAGTGGCGGACCGGGATGGCCTTGATGGTCTCGGGGGCGGCGGCCGCCGGTGGCGTGTCCGCCGGCCCCTTGTCGATCTTGTCAGTCACAGTGACTGCCCTTCGGTGGTGCGGGGTCCGTCACTTGCCGCCGTTGACCGCGGCCTTGTCGATGGCGCCGGTCTCGGCGCCCCACTTCTCCAGCACCTTCTTGTAGGTGCCGTCCTCGATGATGGCGTTCACGGCCGCCTCCAGGGCGCTCGTGAGCTCCTTGTTGTCCTTGTTCACGGCGATGCCGAACGGACCGGCGTCGACCTGCTCGCCGACGACCTCGAAGGCGTTGCCGCCGTCGGCCTTGCGGGCGAGGTCCACGGCGACCGGGTAGTCGTTGACGCCCGCGACGGCGCCGCCCGACTTCACGCGGGTCTGGGCCTCGGTGTCGTTGTCGAAGGGCTCGATGTCGAGCTTCTTCTTGCCGTCCTTCGTGCACGCCGCGGACTGCTTCTGCAGGGCCTGCTCGTAGGTCGTGCCGCGCTGCACGGCGACCTTCTGACCGCAGAGGTCCTCGATCGAGCCGATCTTCTTCGGGTTGCCCTTCTGGACGTAGATGGCGGTGCCGGCCGTGAAGTAGTCGACGAAGTCGACACCCGGGCCGAGCTTCTTGCCGTCCTCGTCCAGGCCCTCCTGGCGCGCCTTGGTGTCCGTGATGGAGGACATGGCGACGTCGTAGCGCCCGGAGTTCAGGGAGCTGATCAGGCCGTCGAAGGAGCCCGAGGTGAACTGGAACTCCACGCCCAGCTGCTTGCCCAGGGCGGCCGCGATGTCGGGGTCGACGCCGACGATCTTGCCGCCCTCCTGGTACTCCATGGGGGCGTACTCGGCGTTGGTGCCGACCTTGATGACGCCGGCCTTCTGGATCTTCGCGGGCAGCTTGTCGAACAGCGGAGCGCTGCTGGACGAGGCGGATTCCTTGGTGCTGCTGCCGCCGCTGTCCGTCTGGTCACCGCAGCCGGTGAGAATCAGGGCGCCTGCGACCGCGATCGCACCTACCGCGGCTGTCCTGGTGCGCGCGGCGGTCGTACGACGGGTGGAGCTTGCGGTCATGGTGGGTTCCTCCGGCGGATGGGTGGAGTTGCCGATGGGCGGGGCGGCTGCCGATCGGGCCGGCAGCGCTGCCTTCATTCCTCAGGTCGACGAGAGCACACGCCTTCGAGTGTCGCGACCTCGTGTGATGACGGCATCTTGCCATTCGGACTGGACCATTCAGGGGGCCGGTCATGTCAAAATCGGATAACGGGTGACCCCCGAACCGCCGCATGTCCGTACATCACGACCGGACCATCTGCGGGAATCTGGCATTCCGGCCGCAAGATCTCCGGTGCGGGCCGGGGAGCGGATGACCTGCCCGGCCGCACCCGCCGCCGTGAGAGCGACTCCGCGGTGATCGTCAAGGGCCCGCTGACGGTTTGTCCGGCCGGTGTCCCATGATTCATGTCACCGGCCTCCGGTGATCGATGATCGATTTCCGTTCCGGCATGTGACCTTGGACGTATTGGACTCGTCCTCGGCGCCGGTCGTCCGGTAAGAAGGTTCTTTACACCCCTCATCCGGGGCTCAGGGCGCGTGTGCGGCGCGCCCGTCGCGACCGGCCCGTACGCATCAGTGACCAGGGCCGTGCGCGGTGCCCGCCCACTTCTCAACCAGGAGTGGCCACCCTCAAACCATGAAGACCTAAGGGGTAAGACAAAGTGGCAGCGGAGATCGTCAATCCTCGCAGCGACAGCGATACGGGACAGGACGGAGGGGCGGAGCCCCTCGATTCCTTCGACCCCGCGTTCGCGCTGCACCGCGGCGGCAAGATGGCCGTGCAGGCCACCGTGCCGGTCCGTGACAAGGACGACCTGTCCCTCGCGTACACGCCCGGCGTGGCGAAAGTGTGCAGCGCCATCGCCGAGCAGCCGGAACTCGTCCACGACTACACGTGGAAGTCGTCGGTCGTCGCCGTCGTGACGGACGGTACGGCCGTACTGGGCCTCGGTGACATCGGGCCCGAAGCCTCCCTCCCGGTGATGGAGGGCAAGGCGATCCTGTTCAAGCAGTTCGGCGGGGTGGACGCGGTTCCGCTCGCGCTGGCCTGCACCGACGTCGACGAGATCATCGAGACCGTGGTCCGTCTCGCCCCCTCCTTCGGCGGCGTGAACCTCGAGGACATCTCGGCTCCGCGGTGCTTCGAGATCGAGCGGCGGCTCCAGGAACGGCTCGACATTCCCGTCTTCCACGACGACCAGCACGGGACCGCGGTCGTGACGCTGGCCGCCCTGCGGAACGCCGCGCGGCTGAGCGGGCGGTCCATCGGAGATCTTCGTGCGGTGATCTCCGGTGCGGGCGCCGCGGGCGTGGCCATCGCCAAGATGCTCGTCGAGGCGGGCATCGGGGACGTCGCCGTCGCGGACCGGCGCGGTGTGGTGTCCGCTGACCGGGACGACCTCACGTCCGTGAAGCGGGAGCTGGCCGGGTTCACCAACAAGGCCGGCCTGTCGGGGTCGCTGGAGGACGCGCTGGCCGGCGCGGACGTCTTCATCGGCGTGTCCGGCGGTACGGTCGCGGAGTCCGCGGTCGCCTCGATGGCGGAGGGTGCCTTCGTGTTCGCGATGGCCAACCCGAATCCCGAGGTGCACCCCGATGTCGCGCACAAGTACGCGGCCGTGGTCGCCACCGGGCGGTCCGACTTCCCGAACCAGATCAACAACGTGCTGGCGTTTCCGGGCATCTTCGCGGGGGCGCTCCAGGTGCGGGCCTCGCGGATCACGGAGGGCATGAAGATCGCGGCGGCGGAGGCGCTGGCGGCGGTCGTCGGTGACGACCTCGCGGCGGACTACGTGATCCCGTCCCCGTTCGACGACCGGGTGGCACCGGCGGTCACGGCGGCGGTCGCTGCGGCGGCTCGGGCGGAGGGTGTCGCTCGCCGCTGAGGCGGTGGTACGTGAGGTGGTCCCGTCCGGGTGGGTTTCCGGGCGGGGCCATTTTTTGCCTTGGGGTGCGGCTGGTGGAGTGATGT
>NZ_LJBR01000225.1 GCF_001282115.1 Streptomyces sp. NRRL B-24085
GTGCGGTCAGGTACCGGCCCGGCATCCGACCCCACCCCGCGCGACGCCGTACCGTGCCGGCCCGGCATCTGACCGCACCCCGCGCGACGCCGTCCGTTTCGGCGCCTCGGATATGCTCCGCCGACCGCCGTGGCCCCAGGGTGGGTCGAGCAGTGGAGGAGCACATGAGTGTGGACCTGAACGGCCCGGGCCGGCGCGGACAGCAATGGGCCGCCAGGACCTCCCTCGCCGCGGCCGCCCTCGCCGTCCTGCTCCCCCTCGCCCACGGCGGTCTCGGCGGCGTACTGCTGCTGGCCGCCGGGCTCGCCGGCGCCGCCGTCACCGCGGCCGCGGTGTGGTGGACGCTGACCCGGCGCGGACCGGAGCGCTGGCTGGCGGCCGGGCTCGCGGTCGTCACCCCCGCCCTCGTCCTCGTCCTCTTCGTGCTCACCCTGGGCTGGGTGCTCCTGCTGTCGCCGGTGCTGTGGAGTGTCGCCGTGTGGAGCGGGCGGCACGCGCTGCGCAGCACCGGCGCCCGTCCGAAGCGGATGAAGGAGCACCGGGCCCGGTCCGTGCGGCGCCCCTTCCTGATCATGAACCCCCGCTCCGGGGACGGGAAGGTCGAGCGGTTCCAGCTGCGGGAGAAGGCCGAACGTCTGGGCGCGCGGGTCGTGCTGCTCGACCCCGAGGAGCACCAGGACGTGACCGCGCTGGCCCGGGCAGCCGTGGCGGAGGGCGCGGACCTGCTCGGCGTCGCGGGCGGCGACGGCACCCAGGCGCTGGTCGCCGCCGTCGCCGCGGAGCACGACCTGCCGTTCCTGGTGATCTCCGCCGGTACCCGCAACCACTTCGCCATGGATCTCGGCCTCGACCGCACCGATCCCGCGGCCTGCCTCGACGCGCTCACCGACGGGGTGGAGCTGCGGGTGGACCTCGGGTTCGTGGCGGACCGTCCGTTCGTCAACAACGCCTCCTTCGGGGCGTACGCGGCGGTCGTCCAGAGTCCCGCCTACCGCGACGACAAGATCGGCACCACTCTGGAGCTGCTGCCCGATCTGCTCACCCGGCAGCGCGGCCCGCACCTGACCGCGCACGTCGGGACGACCACGATCGACCGGCCGCAGGCCGTGCTGGTCAGCAACAACGCCTACCGCACCGGTGACCCGGTGGGCCTCGGTCGCCGTGAGCGGCTGGACGCCGGGGTGCTCGGCGTCCTCGGTGTCCGGGTGGACAGCGCGGCCGAGGCGGCGGCGCTGCTGCTCGACCCCGATCCGGCGGGGCTCGCGGTCCTGGCCGCGCGGGAGGTGGTCGTCGACGCCGACCGTCCGGAGATCGAGGTCGGTGTCGACGGCGAGGCCCTGGTCCTGCCCACCCCGGTCCACTGCCGTGTCGCGTCCGGGGCGCTCCGCGTCCGTGTCCCGCGGAGACGCCCCGGCGTACCCACACCCCAACCCCGCCTGAACTGGCGCCGGTTGCGCAAGCTGGCGGCACCGGCCGGGCGGGGCTGAGTCAGCGCAGGGTGCTCGTTCCGACGTCGGTGTCGGCCTCCGCCGGAGCCAGCGGGGTCACCGTGACCTGGTCGATGACGGGGGCGTAGGCGGAGCGTTGGCCGAACGCGTTCCTGGTGTCGCCGGCGAAGTCGGGGAGTTCGTCGGCGGTGAAGGTGAGGGTGTTGCGGCCCGGGCGCAGTGTGACCGGCAGGGACAGGTTCCAGAAGTTGTCGAAGTGGAAGGTGGTGGGGAACAGGACGCGGTGCGCGGGGGCGCCGTTGACGGAGATGTCGGCGTGGCGGCACACCGGGTCCGGGTTGTAGTGGGTGGACGGGGGCTGCTCGCCGTTGGAGTAGCGGATCGTCAGCGCGTGGCGTCCGGCGCGGTGGGCGGTGACCGTGAGGGTGAGCGCGTTCTCGGGGCCCGCGCCGACACCGTCGACCGCCTTGCCGCCCGTGGCGTACGGGTGTCCGGTGACCCTGGCCGTCCCGGTCAGGACGCCTTCCTCGGCGGCGTGCACGGTGGTGGGCAGCAGGCCGCGTGAGGGGGCGATCCGCAGCCGGTCGACGATCAGCCGGTCCGAGGTCCCGGTAATCGTGATCTTGTTGACGCCCCCGGCGAGGAAGAGCGGTACGGCGCCGCGCTCGACGCGCCCGATCTCCTCGCCGTTGACGCGCAACTCGCCCTCTCCGGGCCCTAGTACGTCGACGGTCACGGAGGCCTCGCCGTCGTCGTCCGCGTACGCCCAGAAGGTGACGGTGCCACCGCGCGGGAGCACCGCGACTCCGGGCCCCGAGGCACCGCGGTGGGCGTGGCTGACCCGTGCCCCGCCGCGAAGGTCCGCGAACTCGGCGTCGTACAGGGCCGTTTCGTCCTCCTCTCGCAGCACGACGTCCAGCTTGTCGACGGCCGCGTCGCCCTTGGTGACCCCGAGGTCGGGGTCCTGGGCGGCGAGGGTGATCCGGTGCCGGCCCGCGGTCAGCTCGACCCGGGTGTCGGTGTGGCCCCACACCGCCGGCTTGTAGCCGAGCGGCAGCCGCAGTTCACGCGGGTCCTCGCCGTCCACGCGCAGGAAGACGTTGGTGGGACCCTGCTCGCGCACCAGCTCGGCGAGGTTGTGGGAGCCCGCGAACACCATGAGGTCGTACGTTCCGTCCTGCGGGACCTCGACGTCGAAGGCGAGCACACCGTCGGAGCCGGTGCGCAGCCCGCTCACGTGGTAGCCGCCGGAGGTGGCGAACCGGTCGACGGCGGACGGGGACCCCTCGGGGCCGTTCTTCGAGTAGCCACCGCCCGTGTAGGTGGCGTCCTCGGCCTCGTACGTCCGCTTCCAGCGCACGGCGGGCGGCAGTGCGGAGGCTCCGTTGCCGCCCGGGGAGAGGATCACCTGGTAGGCGGACATCGCGTCGAGGCCGGTCTGAGTCAGCGTCACCGTGCCCTCGACGACCGGTACTTCCTCGTCCCGGAGCCGCAACGGTGGCGCGCAGGCGCCCACTTGGCCCGTCCAGGGGATCTCCGTGAGACGGACGTGGACCACCGTGCCGAACACCTCCGCGTCCACGTCCTCGAACACGATGTCCGCTGCCCCGCCCGTGCCCCCGAACAGCGCCCTGGCCTGGCGCTTGTCCCGGTCGAGGGTGGCCACGCCCTGGAGGGTGTACTGCACGTTGGGGTGCGGGGCGACGACCCGGACGGTGTTCCCGGTCAACTGCCCGTAGGCGTTGTACAGCCACCACTGGCCGTTGGCCTTGTTCGCCTCCACCGCCGAGTCGTTGAGGTTGCCGGCGATGTTCCAGTAGGCGAGGTCGGCGTCGACCTTCGACTCCTCGATCGCGGCGATCCACTGGATCATCTGGCCGGGGACGGAGACGTGGTAGTTGTGCGCGTACTCGTTGATGTTGACGGGCAGCGGGCCGATGCCCAACTCGCTTTCCAGTTCCCGGTACTCGGCGATGTTGGTGCGGACCTCGGCGGGCGAGGACAGCTCGTGCCAGGTGACGACGTCGGGCAGCACGTCGTGCGACTTCGCGAACTCCAGGAAGTCCCTGACCTCGGGGTACAGCTCGCAGGTGTTGGGACCGGCCACGCGGGCGTCCGGGTCGAGGTCCTTGATGAGGCGGTGCGCGGCTTCCCAGGCGGCGAAGTACGGGGCGGGTTCGGTCCGCCAGTCGACCCCGTCGTAGCTCCACTCCCCCGCGCCGAACATGTTGCCCTCGGGCTCGTTGAACGGCACGTACACGATGTGCGACTTCAACTCCCCCATGGTCAGGACGTGTTCGACCTGGCGGCGGATCACGTCCAGATGCCCGGCCAGCCGCTCCTCACCGGTGGCGCCCGGCCACTCGTACGGGAATCCCCGGTAGAAGTCGGGCAGGTAGACGTAGACGTCCCTGCCGCCCGCCGCGACGAACGCGGGCAGGATCTCCAGGGCGTCGCCGCCGGGATGCTGGGTGCCGTCCTGGGCCTTGGTCGTCACCGTCCGCGGGTACATGCCCTCGACCACGACACGGCTGGGCACTCCGTCGCCGTACAGGCCGTAGAGCGTGCCGCTCGCTCCCCCGTGGAAGGGGCCGGTCGTGGTGCCGAGGTCGATGGTGAGCTTCTCGCGGGCGGGGCCTTCGGCTGCCACGGCATCCATCCTTCGTCCGACATTCCGTACGACCGTCGATGATCCGCACCGACCTGGACGAACGTAGGAAGCGCGAGGGGACCGCGTCAACAGGCCGCCGGCTTCGAAACTTCCGAAACCGCAGGTCGGAGGGGTCAGGTGCGCAGCATGCCCGGAGTGCCCTCCAGCCGGGCGAGCAGCTCCCCCAGCCCGGCGGCGAGTTCGTCGCGTGCCGCGGGGGTCAGGACGGACAGCACGGCCGCCTCGTACGCCAGTTGCCCGGGCAGGATGCCGTCGACCAGCTCACGGCCGGCCTCGGTGAGCCGGACGTGGGCGACGCGCCGGTCACGGGTGTCGCCCCTGCGCTCCACCAGGCCCCGTTCGGTGAGCTGCTTGAGGCGCTTGGTGACGGCGGCCCCGGAGGAGAAGGTCTCGCGGGCGAGGTCGCCGGGGGTGAGCTCGTGGCCGGTGCGGCGCAGCGCGCCGAGCAGGTCGAACTCGGGGCGGCTGAGCCCGGCCCGGCGCAGCGGGGCGTCCTCGGCCTGCTGGAGGAGGGCGGCACAGCGGTTGACGCGGCCGATGATCTCCATGGGGCCGGTGTCGAGGCCCGGGTGGACGGTCTGCCACTGCCGGACGACGGCGGCGACGGTGTCGTGCGTCGCCGGGTCCGCGGGTCGTCCGTTCGGTGCCGTCATGGGCGTGCGCCCTCCGCTCTGTGGTGCCGGATCGTCGCCGCGAGCGTACGGTGTGCGGCCCGTTCGGCGCGCACGACCCTCTCCTGGGGCAGGGCGCGCTGCCACCATTCGCCGGACGCGGCCTCCACGTCGGCCCGCAGGTCGACCAGGGCGGCGGCGAGGGCGCGACGGGCGGAGTCCAGGGCGCCGGGGGCGGGGTGCGGCTCGGCCAGGAGGCGGGCGGTGTGTTCCCGGGCGCGCTCCACGGCGGCCAGCGACCGCTCGACACGGTCGCCCGCCCGCCGGTTGGTGACGGCCACGGCGGCGACGAATCCGACGAGCGCCCCGACGAGGGTGTCCAGGACCCGCTCGGTGATCAGCCGGCCGGGCTCCTGGTAGCCGGCGAACTCGGTGATGAGCAGGGCCATCGGGGTCACGCAGACACTGCCGAGCCAGTAGTTGCGGGCGATGAGCGCCTCGGCGCCGAAGTTGAGGGCGAGGCAGCACAGGACGAGCGCGGCGGGCCCGAGGTGGGCGAGCGGGACGACCGCGGCGAAGACCAGCACCCCGAGGAGGTTGCCGACGACCCGCTGGACGCCCCGGCTCCAGGTGAGCGTGACGTTGGCCTGGTAGAGGGAGGCCGCCGTGACCAGGGCCCAGTAGGGGCGGCCCACGCCGAGCGCGAGGGAGGTGTAGCCCGCGAGGGCGCAGCCCAGGGCGGTGCGTACGGCGATCGGGGCGAGCGTGCGCCACACGGGGTGGGCGGGGGCGGCAAGTTCGGCGTCCACGCCGAGGAGTTCGTCGTGGTACGACGCCTGCGGGACCGGTGCGGTGCCGCGCAGGTCGCGGGCCCAGGCGCGGAGGCGGTCCGGGTCCGCGTCGGACGGGGCGGCGAGGGCGATCTCGGCGCGGACGACGAGGCGTTCCAGCGCCCGCCGGGTGCCGGAGCGGGCTCCGGCCGACAACAGGGTCTGCCAGGCGGCCTGGACGGCGGCGTGCGCGGTTCCGCTCGCACGGGGGCCCGGGTTCTCGGCGTATGCGGCGGCCGCGTCCAGGGCGCGGGCGGTGGCCCGTCGCTCCGGACCGTGCGGGCGCAGCAGGCCGGGGGCCATGCCCACCAGCCACGCCCAGGCGCCCGTCGCGAGGGCCAGGGCGAGGTGGCCGGGGACCTGGCCGAGGGTCTGCGGAGCGAAGAGGGACGCGGAGCTGATGAAGGTGAGGACCACATGGCCCGGCGGACCGATCCGGGTCGCGTCGCAGAGCGCCTTCTGCACGGCGGCCACCAGCGCGCCGACGGTGACCAGCAGCACCGCGTCGCCGGTGAGCGAGGCGGCGACCAGACCGGCACCCAGACCCGCGACCATGCCGAGCACCACCCAGGCCAGGGCGCGGGCCCGGGCGGCGTAGGGCCGGTTGTGGGCGTACAGGGCGCACAGGGACCCGGCCATGGTGTACATCGCCAGGTCGAGGCGGCCGAGGGCGAGCAGGGTGAGGTTGGGTGGGGCGACCGCGACCACCACGCTCAGGGCGGGCTTGAACCAGATGTCGGAGGGCCTGCCGAGGCGCAGCACGCCGGCCAGGGGGAGACGGCGTGTGCTGGAGGTGTCGGGGCGGGGGGTCACACTGCTCATGCTCAACACTTTAACAGGTGTTTTACTCGTAAACGATATGAGGGACATCCCCCTGACCTGGTGTGCTCCGCCGCACGCTCCCCGCGTACACCCTTGCGCTCGATTGCGCGCCGCACGGCCCGGGCAGGCCTTGACCGACCGTCGAGCGGGGAGGTGGGCGTGCACGGACCGGCTTCGCCCGGCTGGCTGCTGGTCGCGCTCTGCGCGGCGACCGGGGCGTACTGCCTGCTGCGGATGCGCAGCAGTGTCGAGGAGCAGCGCCGGGCCGCGGGCGGTGAGGCGCTGATGGGCTTCGGGATGGCCGCGATGGCCGTGCCGGCCGCCGTGTTCACACCACCGGCGTGGGCCTGGCCCCTGTGCGCGGCGGTGTTCGGCGCGGCCGCGCTGCGCGCGCTGTGGGCGGCGCGCACCAGCGCTCACCACCTGCACCACCTGGTGGGGGCGGGGGCCATGGTCTACATGGCGGTGGTGATGGCGGCCTCCCCCGGACACCACGGAGGTGCGGGGGTGCCCGTGGTGACCGGCGTGCTGCTCCTCTACTTCGCGGGCTACGTCCTGCTGTCCGGCGCCCGCCTGATACCGGTGACCGCCGGTGGGAGCACCGTCGGCTGGGGCGACCGTCCCGAACTCGCGCGGGTGTGCCGGTTGTCGATGGGCATCGCGATGGTGGCCATGCTGCTGACGCTCTGACATGTGCGGTGGTCGGCGGGCGCGAGGGCACTGGCGGGACTCGGCGGAACTCGCCCTCGGCGCCCCGGCGTTGCCCGGCGAGGAGCCACGTACGGCATCCCGGCATCGCCCGGCCCGGGAGCCGCTGACGGCGTCCCGGCACTGCCCGGCCAGGAGTCATTGACGGCCTCCCGGCGTCGGCATGCATCCGCGGATGACGGGAACCCGGCACAGGACCGCCCGTCCCCCCGCATCCCGGGATTCGCCTCACACCACACCGGTCGGCGAGGATCGCAGTATGCACACCCCGTCCGTCGAGTCCCCGCCCCGTCCGCCGGAGCACTGGAGCGCCGCCCGCGCGACCGGTGTCCTCGCCCTGTGCTCGGTGCTGCTGCTCGTGCTGGTCGCGGCGAAGTGGCATCCGCTGCTCGACGTGGACGGCGACATCGCCGGCACCACCCATCGCTGGGCGGTCGACGAACCGGGGCTCACCCACGTCTTCCGCATCCTCACGGACTGGGTCTGGGACCCGTGGGCGATGCGCCTCCTCGCTGCGGTCGTGGCGATCTGGCTGGTGTGGCGGCGCAATGCCCGCTGGCTCGCCGTATGGCTGGTGGCCACATGTGCGCTGGGCACACTGGTCCAGCAGGTCATGAAGGCCGCCGTCGGCCGCGAACGCCCCGTCTGGCCGGACCCCGTCGACACCGCGCACTTCGCCGCCTACCCGTCGGGCCACGCGCTGACGGCCACGGTCGTGTGCGGTCTCCTCCTGTGGCTCCTGCACCACCACGGTGTCGGCCGCGCGCTGTGGCTCACGGCCCTCGCGCTCGCCGTGCTCTCCGTCGTGGGCGTGGGCCTCACCCGCGTCTGGCTGGGCGTCCACTGGCCCACCGACGTCCTCGGCGGCTGGCTCATGGGCGCGACGCTCGTGTCCGCGGCCGTCCTGGTGCACCAGCGGTACCGGCCTTGACCTGCCCGGACCTCATGGCCTCGCGGGCGATCCCGGTCCGTAGGATCACCGTATGACTGCCGTGCTGTTCGACTTCTCGGGCACCCTCTTCCGTATCGAGTCCACCGACGCCTGGCTGAGGGCCGTCCTCGACGAGGCGGGAATCACCCTCCCCGAGGCCGAGTTGACGCGGGCCGCGCGGGAGCTGGAGAGCGTGGGGGCACTGCCCGGCGGACTCGCGCCCCGGGTGCCGATGCCCGACGAGCTCGCGGCCATGTGGCACGTCCGGGACGAGAGCGCCGAGCTGCACCGGGCGGCGTACACCGGGCTGTCACGGCTCGTCACACTGCCGGATCCCGCCCTGCACGACGCGCTCTACGAGCGGCACATGCTGCCGGCCGCCTGGCAGCCGTATCCCGACGCCGCCGAGGTGCTGCGCACGCTCCGCGAGCGCGGGACCAAGGTGGGCGTGGTCAGCAACATCGGCTGGGACCTGCGGCCCGTCTTCCGCGCGCACGGGCTCGATCCGTACGTCGACGAGTACGTGCTGTCGTACGAGCACGGCATCCAGAAGCCGGACCCCCGGCTGTTCAAGACCGCCTGCACGGCGCTCGGCGTGGCGCCCCGGGACGTCCTGATGGTCGGCGACGACCGGCGGGCGGACGGGGGCGCCGCGGCCCTGGGCTGCGGGGTGCACTTCGTGGATCACCTGCCGGCGGCACAGCGGCCGGACGCGCTGCTGGCCGTTCTCGATCTGGTGAAGTGAGACCCCGGCTCGACGGCACGGTCCACGCGCGGGATCGACGCCCACGTGCGACACCGAAAAGTGTCCGAAAACGGGGTGGTCACCCCGTCCAGGTGGTCGCCTGAGGACACCATCGGGGAGTATGCTCGCCCACCCTGGACGATCCCCCGCGTCGCCCAGAGCAGGCGGCAGCCCCGACCAGGCCTTTTCCGGGCCGGTCCGGGACGCACTGAGTATAGTTGGCTGGTAGCCAGTCAACGCAGGAGTTACAGCATGTCCCCGCGCAGCGCCTCGGTCAACGAAGAGCTGCGCCGTCGTTCCCGGGAGCGGCTCCTGCAGGCGGCGCTGGAGCTGGTCTCCGAGCGCGGCTACGAGGCCACGACCCTCGGCGACATCGCGGACCGGGCCGGTTCGGCGCGCGGTCTGGTGTCGTACTACTTCCCCGGCAAGCGCCAGCTCGTGCAGTCCGCCGTGCACCGGCTCATGCACCGCACGCTGGAGGAGGCGCTGGAGCGCGAGCCGCGCACCGAGGACGGCCGGGAGCGGATGGCCCGGGCCATCGACGCGGTCCTGGGCCTGGCCCGGGACCGGACGGTGCTGATGCGCCAGCACATGGCGGGCCTGCTGGACACCGAGGGCTTCGTGCAGTGCCCGGAGCAGCGGCGCCTGGCCGAACTGCTGCGGGACACGATGGAACGGCACGGTTCGCAGACGGTCGAGACCGACTACCCGATGCTGCGCTCGCAGCTCATGGGCGCGGTCTACGCGATGGTCCTGCCGAACGTCCCGATGCCGATCACCACCCTGCGGGCCGAGCTGTTCACGCGCTACCGGCTCGACTGGGAGCAGGGCGTCCCGCCGGGCACCGAGGCGCCCGGCGGGACGTACGACACGGATCTGTCGCGGTTCTTCGAGACCGGCCCGGAGGCCGGGGGTCAGTCGAAGTAGTCCGGCTGCGTCTGGACGTTGAGCTCGCCGAGCCGCACCTTCCTGGCCGCGTCCGTCCGCTTGTCGCTGAGCTTCAGCACGTCGAAGCCCTTGGCGATGTCGTTGGAGTAGATGTAGCCGTTGTAGTAGTACGCCGACCAGGAGCCGGCGGTCGTCAGCCGCTCGGTGGTGACCGGGCCGCGCTCGAAGTAGCCGATCTCCTTCGGGCGCGCGGAGTTCGTGAAGTCCCAGACGGAGACGCCGCCCTGGTACCAGGCCTGGACCATGATGTCCCTGCCCTTGACCGGGATCAGCGAGCCGTTGTGGGCCACGCACACCTCGACGTCCGCCTGGTGGCGGGGGATCTTGAAGTAGCTGCGGAAGACGAGCTTGCGCTTGTCGCCCTTGCCGACGATGTCGTAGATGCCGTCGGCGCCGCGGTTCGGGCCGATCTCCGCGTTGCAGGTGGCCGCACCGCCGCCGCCCAGCTCGTCGGTGAAGACGACCTTGTTCGCCCGCTGGTTGAAGGTCGCCGAGTGCCAGAACGCGAAGTTCACGTTGTCCTGCACCCGGTCGATGACCTTCGGGTTCTCGGGGTCCTTGATGGAGAACAGGATGCCGTCCCCCATGCAGGCGCCCGCCGCCAGGTCCTCGTCCGGGAGCACCGTGATGTCGTGGCAGCCGGTGGTCTTGGAGACGCCCGGGTTGGTGGGTGAGCCGGGGTTGCCGCCGCCGTCGGGGCCCTCGCCCGGGAAGAGCACCGGGAAGCTCACCACGGCCGCCTTCTCGGGGGCGTTCCGCGGGACCTTGATGACCGAGATGCCGTCGTGCGGCGGCTGGCAGTCGGGGTAGGCAGCGTTCGGCGAGTACGAGGAGACGTAGATGTAGACGTTCCTGCGCTCGGGCACCAGCGTGTGGGTGTGCGAGCCGCAGGCGGTCTCCACGGCGGCGACGTACTTCGGGTTCCGCTTGTCGCTGATGTCGAAGACCTTCATGCCCTCCCACGACGACTTCTCGGTCGCGGGCTGGGTGGTGCTGTTGCAACTGCTGTCACTGCGCGAGGAGTCGGTGGACAGGAACAGCAGGTTCCCGGAGACGGAGATGTCGTTCTGGGATCCGGGGCACAGCACCTGGGCGACGGTCTTCGGCGCCCTCGGGTTGCTGATGTCGAAGATGCGGAAGCCGTCGTAGTTCCCGGAGAAGGCGTACCTGCCCTGGAAGGCCAGGTCCGAATTGGTGCCGGGCAGTGCGTCCTTGGGGATGTTGACGAGGTGCTCGATGTTGCCGGAGTGGACGATCTCGTCCTGGCCGGGTATCTCGCCGTCGGCGATCGCGGCCTTCACCTCGGCCTCGGTGCTCTTGGAGACGCCCTTGCCGGTCGTCGGGCCGTCCCCGGGGTCGGGGGTCGCGACGGCGGGACCGGCGGTGAGCAGCGCGGCCAGGAGACCCGCGGCGGCCGCGGCAACTCCCAGACGTCTGTGCCGGGTTCGGGACTCTCTCAACAGGATCACTGTTTTCCTCCCTGTGCCGTTCATGTGGAACGGTTCACGCGTCACCGCAGTATCGTCTTCACCATGCACAGATCAACAGGGGGCAACGAACTCGTCATGAAAGGAACACGGGTGACCACTGTGCTTTTCCGCCGCGCGCCCTGCGTGACGGCCACCCTGGCCGCGCTGGCAGCCCTGGCCCTCGGGGGCTGCGACTCCGGCGGGGACTCCAAGTCCGCCCCGGCGAGCGGACCTTCGGTGCTGGCGCCCGGCAAGCCCGGTGAGGCGAACCGCACGCTGTCCGCCCAGGACGCCGAGGAACAGCGGGCCGACGACGACACCCCGAACTCGGCCGACGTCTCGTACGCCCGGATGATGATCGCGCACCACGCCCAGGCCCTGGAACTGACCGAACTGGCGCCGCGGCGCGCCGAGTCGGCGAGGCTCAAGGCCCTCGCCGAACGTATCTCGGCCGCGCAGGGGCCGGAGATCGAGGCGATGCGGGCCTGGCTGAAGGAGCACGGCCAGTCCGAGAAGAGCGACGGCCACGCGCACGCGACGATGCCCGGCATGGCGACCGACGCTCAGCTGAAGAAGTTGCGCGCGGCGAAGGGGAAGGCCTTCGACGAGCTCTTCCTCACCCTGATGATCACCCATCACGAGGGGGCGATCACCATGGCGACGGACGTGAAGGGCCAGGGCAACAACATCCGGATCGAGGAGATGGCGGACGACGTGGTGGCCCAGCAGACCAGCGAGATCAACCGCATGCGGGACATGCTCTGAGCGGATCGGTCGACCCAACGGCCGTGCTCACCGCCGCGCATGACGTGGCGTCAGGAAGCCCGCGTCGCGCGCCTGCGAGATGAGCCTGAGCGACTTGCGGCGGCTGTGCCCGGTCGCGCACATCACGGCGAGGACCGGGTCGACGCCGTCCTCCTGGGCGGCCCGGTACTCCTGCGCGATCAGCCACCGCCCCTCGATCCCCCGGGGCCAGGCCGGGCGGGCGCGACGCGCCGCGCCCGCCTCCGCGTCGGCCTCCGCCTCGGGCGTGCGGCCGCACGCCTCGAAGAGGGGCTGCTCGATCCAGTCCGCGAGCGCGCCCAGGTCGTCGAGCGAGAGCGCCGGCTGCGCCCGCACGTCCTCCAGACAGACACCGTCCTCGCTCACCACCGCGAGGGCGTCCACCCGGGCACCGTCGGGGAAGACCAGCCGGACCTGGAACCACGCCGTCGCGCCCCCGTCCTCCCGCACTTCCCACGCGGGCCACACGGACACGCTGCCGTCCGTCGGACAACGATCAGAAAGATTAAGAAAGGATGCTTCTAGCACACACGCAACGTAACCGCATGATCACACTCGCCGTACGCGGACACGCACGCCCAGGCCCCTCCGGCACCCTGTCAGAGCAGCACGGGCGGTGCGATCCTGGGGGTGTCAGCAACTCCTCTCGTAAGGAGTTCGGCCGTGCTGCGTGTCGCCGTCGTCGGCTCCGGGCCCAGCGGGTGCTACACCGCCCAGAGCCTCGTCCAGCAGGACCCCGACGTGCTCGTGGACGTCCTGGACCGGCTGCCATGCCCGTACGGTCTGGTGCGCTACGGCGTGGCACCGGACCACGAGAAGATCAAATCGCTCCAGAACACCCTGCGGACGATCCTGGAGCACGAGCGGGTGCGGTTCGCCGGAGGTGTCGAGATCGGCCCCGGTGGGGTGCCGGCCGCGCGGTTGCGCGAGCTGTACCACGCCGTCGTGTACTGCGTGGGCGCCGCCACCGACCGGCATCTCGGGATCCCGGGCGAGGAGCTGCCGGGGAGCTGGTCGGCGACGGAGTTCGTGTCCTGGTACAGCGCGCATCCCGACTCGAGGGCCGACGGTTTCGTGGCGGGAGCCCGGTCGGCGGTGGTCATCGGTGTGGGCAACGTCGCCGTCGACGTGACGCGGATGCTGGTGCGCGGGACGACCGAGCTCAGCCCGACCGACATCCCGCATACGGCGCTCACCGCGTTGGCGGCCAGCCGGGTGAGGGAGGTCCACATGGTGGGTCGCCGAGGCCCCTCCCAGGCCCGCTTCACCACCAAGGAGCTGCGCGAGCTGGGGTCGCTCCCGAACACCGAAGTGGCGGTCGCGGCCGAGGAGTTGGCGCTGGATCCGGCGTACCTCGACCCCTCGCCCCTGTCCGCTCCGCAGCGCCGGAACGTGGAGGTGCTGCGGGGCTGGGCGGCGGCGGAGGCACAACCGTCGTCCCGCAGGATCTCGTTGCGCTTCTTCCTGCGTCCCGTCGAAGTCCTCGCCGACGGCGGCCGCGTGGGAGCGGTGCGCTTCGAGCGGACCCTGCCGGACGGGCGCGGCGGTGTGCGCGGCACCGGTGAGTTCGAGGAGATCGAGGCCCAGTTGGTGCTGCGGTCGGTGGGCTACCGGGGCCTGCCGGTGCCGGGCTTGCCGTTCGACGCGGAGAGCGGCACGGTGCCCAACGTCGAGGGCCGTGTTGTGCGCGACGGTTCCGCCGTCCCCGGAGAGTACGTGGCCGGCTGGATCAAGCGCGGTCCTACCGGCGTGATCGGCACTAACCGCCCGGACGCCAAGGAGACGGTGGCCTCGCTCCTCGAGGACGCGCCCGCGCTCGTACGCGGAGAACGGCACGAGGATCCGCTCGACGTCCTGCGGGCGGCGGGACTCCAGCCGGTGGAGTGGGCGGGCTGGTGCGCCATCGAACGGGCGGAGGCGGAGCTCGGAGCGTCCCTGGGCCGGGGCGTGGTCAAACTCCCCGACTGGCAGTCCCTCCTGGACGCCGCCCACGGCGTCCAGGGGCGCGAGGCCGTGCCCGGACGCGGCCGGCCCCGCGCGGGCGCGGCCGGTCACCACGAGCCCGCACCGGGCAACTGACCGGCAACACCCCCGAAATCAACAGACTGTGCAAGGAGCTTACGGTCCCCCCATGACCAAGCACCCCGTCGACCAAGTCCCCCCGGTACGCCAACTCGCCGCCCTCGGCCTCCAGCACGTCCTCGCGATGTACGCCGGCGCCGTGGCCGTCCCCCTGATCGTCGGCAGCGCGATGAAGCTGCCGCCCGCGGACCTGGCCTATCTGATCACCGCCGACCTCCTGGTGTGCGGCATCGCCACCCTCGTCCAGTGCGTCGGCTTCTGGCGTTTCGGGGTCCGGCTCCCGATCATGCAGGGCTGCACCTTCGCGGCCGTGTCCCCGATGGTCCTGATCGGCACGACGGGCGGCGGACTCCCGGCGATCTACGGCTCGGTGATCGTCGCGGGCCTCGCGATCATGCTGCTGGCCCCGGTCTTCGGCAGACTCCTCCGCTTCTTCCCGCCGCTGGTCACGGGCACGGTGATCCTGGTCATCGGCATCTCGCTGCTGCCGGTCGCCGGCAACTGGGCGGCGGGCGGCGCCGGTTCGGCCGACTTCGGTGCACCGAGGAACATCGCGCTGGCCGCCTTCGTCCTGGTCGTGGTCCTGGGCGTGCAGCGGTTCGCGCCGGCCTTCCTGAGCCGGATCGCCGTACTGGTCGGCATCCTCGTGGGCCTGGCGGTGGCCGTCCCCTTCGGGTTCACGGACTTCGGCGGGGTCGGGGACGCGGACTGGGCCGGGATCAGCACGCCGTTCCACTTCGGGGCGCCCGTCTTCGAGTTCTCGGCGATCGTGTCGATGCTGGTCGTCGCGCTGGTGACGATGACCGAGACCACCGGTGACCTGATCGCGGTCGGGGAGATGACGGACCGCCGGGTCGAGCCGCGCTCCCTGTCGGACGGACTGCGCGCCGACGGTCTGTCCACCGTGCTCGGCGGCGTCTTCAACACCTTCCCGTACACGGCGTACGCCCAGAACGTGGGCCTCGTCGGCATGACCCGGGTGCGCAGCCGCTGGGTCGTCGCCGCGGCCGGCGGCATCCTGGTCGTGCTGGGACTGCTGCCCAAGCTGGGCGCGGTGGTCGCGGCGATACCCGCGCCGGTGCTGGGCGGAGCGGGCCTGGTGATGTTCGGGACGGTCGCGGCGAGCGGGCTGAGGACCCTCGCCCAGGTGGACTTCAGGGGCAACAACAACCTGACGGTGGTGGCCGTCTCGGTGGCCATGGGCGTGCTGCCGGTCGGCGTGCCGACGATCTACGGGAAGTTCCCCGACTGGTTCCAGACGGTGATGAACAGCGGCATCAGCGCGGGCTGCCTGACGGCGATCGTGCTGAACCTGCTCTTCAACCACCTGCCCGCGAAGGGGGGTTCAGTCGCTCCCGATCCGGACGGACTGGCGGGCGGCGGCGTCGAGGAGGGCGTCGAGGAGCCCCGGGAAGAGTCCGTCTAGGTCGTCCCGGCGCAGGCCGTTCATCTTGGCCGTACCCCGGTAGACCTGCCGGATCACCCCGCTCTCGCGCAGCACCCGGAAGTGGTGGGTGGTCGTCGACTTGGTGACGGGCAGGTCGAAGTGCGAACAGGAGAGCTCGTCGCGGACCGCGGCGAGCTCTCGCACGATCCGCAGGCGCATCGGGTCGGAGAGGGCGTGCAGGATGCCCTCCAGCCGGATCTCGCCACGCTCCGGGTGCGGAAGGGCACGGCTGCTGACGGCGGGGGAGGTCACGGCGGCTCCACTTCTCCAGGCGTCCCGGGGGCCGTACGGACTCGGGGCCCGGCCTCGGGAAGCCCATTGTACGAGACCTCTCGTAGTTTGACATCCGACGTACTACGATGCCTATCGTACGAGTCGACCCCACCGGTCCCGTGACGAAATGGAGCCCGCTGTGAGCGCACTCTTCGAGCCCTTCACCCTGCGCGACGTGACGATCCCGAACCGGGTGTGGATGCCGCCGATGTGCCAGTACTCGGCGGCTCCGGACGGTGCCGCGGCCGGCGCCCCGAACGACTGGCACTTCGCGCACTACGCGGCGCGCGCGGCTGGCGGCACCGGCCTGATCATCGTCGAGGCCACCGGGGTCAGCCCGGAGGGCCGTATCACCCCCTACGACCTTGGCATCTGGAACGACACCCAGGTGGAGGCGTTCCGCCGCATCACCCGCTTCCTGGTCTCCCAGGGCACGGTCCCGGGCATCCAGCTCGCCCATGCCGGCCGCAAGGCCTCCACCGACCAGCCGTGGAAGGGCGGCGCGCCACTCGCCCCGGACGCGCTGGGCTGGCAGCCGCTGGGCCCCAGCGCGCTGCCCTACGACGAACGCCACCCCGTGCCGGCAGAGCTGACTGCCGCTCAGATCGGTGAGGTGGTCGGTCAGTTCGCGGACGCGGCCCGGCGTGCCCTCGCCGCCGGCTTCGAGGTCGCCGAGATCCACGGCGCGCACGGCTATCTGATCGGCAACTTCCTCTCCCCGCACAGCAACCACCGCACCGACGAGTACGGCGGCTCGTACGAGAACCGCACCCGCTTCGCGCTGGAGGTCGTCGACGCGGTCCGCGAGGTGTGGCCCGACGACAAGCCCCTCTTCTTCCGCATCTCGGCGACCGACTGGCTGGAGGAGGGCGGCTGGACCCCGGACGACACGGTCCGCTTCGCCCACGACCTGCGGGCCCACGGCATCGATCTCCTGGACGTGTCCACCGGCGGCAACGCGGCGGGCGTCCGCATCCCGGTCGGTCCCGGCTACCAGGTCCCCTTCGCCGCCCGCGTCAAGGCGGAGACCTCCCTCCCGGTCGCCGCGGTCGGCCTGATCACCGAGGTCGAACAGGCCGAGAAGATCCTCTCCAACGGTGAGGCGGACGCGGTGCTGCTGGGCCGCGAACTGCTCCGGAATCCGTCCTGGGCCCGGCTCGCTGCCCGCGAGCTGGGCGGGGACGTACACGTACCCGACCAGTACCACCGGTCGGTCTGAGCCTGTTTCCCGAATGGCCTCCGGCGCAGGGGGCGGGAGAAGTAGGCTCCCTGCGCACGGTCGGCTCGCCGACTGCGACGGGAACGGGTCCGGCGTCCCTTTCGGGCGCGTCCGCCGAACGGCTCGGCGGCGCGTCAATCGCGACAACTTCACACGCGGCCTGCACGCCGGCAGGGCCTCAGTTGATCACCGTCGGTACCGGGTGGTCGGCCTGAGACACCTGCCATCCCGCCTGCGGCTCGCGCTCGGTTCGATCGCCCTCCCTCTCGGAGGAGGCCCCGAGCATGGAGTCGCGGATCGTCCTGGACATCCTGGGCGCGGCGAGCGTGGTGTCCGTGTTCCTGTACGTCCTCACCGGACTGCTCGACCAGGTGCGGGGTCTGCTGCGCTCCTGGCACGCCGTCCGGCGGGACGCCCGCGCGCTGCGCCGGAACATCCCGCCGGAGGACCGCGACGGCCGGTGAGCCGTCAACTCGCTGTGCACGCCTTTCCGTTGAGGGTGAAGGCACCCGGGGCCGCGCTGTTCCCGCCATGGTTGGCCTGGTAGCCGATGCTGACGCTCGCGTTCGGCGCGATCGTGCCGTTGTAGGTCGCGTTCGTCGCCGTCACCGCGCCGGAGGCCGGGCTGTACGTGGCGCCCCACCCGTTGGTGATGGTCTGGCCGGCGGGCAGGGCGAAGGCCAGTTGCCAGCCGTTGACCGTGCTTGTACCGGTGTTGGTGACGGTGACCGAGGCGGTCAGACCGGTGCTCCAGGCGTTGGCCGTGGCCGTCACCTTGCAGGCACCCGGCTGGGGTTGGGGTGCCGGGCCCGAGCTGTCGAGGCCGAAGAAGGTGAGGGCGCGGGCGGCCATGCCGGTGGCGTAGAGGTTGTGGCCGACGCCCTGGAGGCTGATCGCCTCGACGGGTGCCCGGTCACCGGTGGCGCCGTAGCGGGTGCGGGTCCAGCCGGAGGCGGGCGTGTCCGTGGCGGCCGGTGTCTGGCTGACGCCGAGGACGTTCGTCCACTGCTTGATCTCCTCGCCGAAGTTGGGGTAGCGCAGCACGTCGTCCTCGGTGCCGTGCCACACCTGCATGCGCGGCCGGGGGCCCGTGTAGCCGGGGTACGCGGCCCGGACGAGGTCGCCCCACTGCTGCGGGGTACGCGTGACGGTCCCGCCGGAGCAGGCGCTGTTCCACTCGGAGCCGTCGGTCGTGGCGAAGCAGCCGAACGGGACGCCGGAGAAGGCCGCGCCCGCCGCGAACACGTCCGGGTAGTCGCCGAGCAGGACGTTCGTCATCATCGCGCCGGAGGAGATGCCGGTGGCGTAGATCCTGGCGGTGTCGGCGGAGTAGGTCCGCACCGTCCAGTCAATCATCGACTTGATGCCGACGGGGTCACTGCCGCCGCCGCGCTTCAGCGCCTGCGGCGAGGACACGTCGAAGCACTTGCTGGACCGGGTGACCGAGGGGTAGATCACCACGAAGCCGTGGGTGTCGGCCAGTCGGGCCCACTCGGTGCCGCTGTACATGGCCGGGCCCGAGCCGGTGCAGTAATGCACCGCCACGACGACCGCCGGGTGCGCGGTGACGTTGTCCGGCACGTACAGGTACATCTGGAGATTGCTGGGATTGGTGCCGAAGCCGGTGATCTCGGTGAGGGCCGCCGTGGGGACGGCCTCCGTGCGGGCCGACGCGGTGGGGACGGCGGCGAAGAGCGCCGCGACGAGTAAGGCCAGCAGGGTCGCGGGCACCGAACTCAGCGTTCTCCTGGGGGTGGTGGACACGTCCTTGTCCCTCTCTTCCGGAAGGATCGACAGGCTGGGGTGGGCTGGGT
>NZ_LJBR01000226.1 GCF_001282115.1 Streptomyces sp. NRRL B-24085
TTGTAGGCGGCCACCTGCGCCCGCCGCCCCGTCCGCTCCACCGGCCGCAACGCCTCCACCCTGGCCCGCATCTCGGCCGAGCTCACCGCACCCCCGTTCCCGTTCTCGTAGGCCAGCGACACCAGCAGCCCCACCCGCTGGGCGAGCTCCAGCACCCGCACCGCCCGGGGCGGATACCCCGGCGCCAGGACCTCCCGCCCCCGCTCGGCCCGAGCCCGGTACGCCCCGAGCGCCGCCTCCGCCACCGGCCCCGACGCGGCCACGTCCAGCCGCGACAACACCTCCGTGGCCTCCCGAAGGGCCTCCGCCAGTTCCCGCTCGGCCTCTCCCAGCGAGGGAACGTCCGCCGGCGGAGCCTCCCGCACCGGCAGCACCTGCCACACCACCTCGACATGCACATCACCCGCGGGCCCGGCCTCGTACACCTCCGGCACCAGGCCCAGCGCGGCACCGTGACAGACCACCGCCTCCTCCGCCTCCAGCGCCCGCGCGTTGAACTCCGGCGGACCGCTCAGCCCCAGCGGATGCCCCGGCGCGGGCAGCGCGACCCGCAGCCCCTTCACACCGAGCGACCGCAGCCGCCCCAGCGCCAGCGTGAGACCGACGGCCGCCGGCTCACCCGGCAGCCCCTCGACCCGGTGCACGGCATCGTCGGCGACGATCGCCAGCACGGCGTCATCAGGTGAGACAAGTCCGGCCAAAAGACCGTTTCCCCAAGCGGCAAGGCGTCCAGAGCGCGGTTCCGAGAGCATGCCCCCAGCCTAAGGACCGGACCGCTGGACGGGAGCGGCCGACCGGTGGCGTAGATTTCATCGAGGGCTGCGCCCGAAAGCGCGCACGCGCCAGCCGAGACGCCGACACCGGTCACACTGCAAGGGGAGACAACGCGCTCATGAGCGATGTTCTGGAGCTTCAGGACGTATCCGTGGTCCGCGAGGACCGGGCTCTGGTGGACCAGGTCTCCTGGTCGGTCAAGGAGGGCGAGCGCTGGGTCATCCTCGGCCCCAACGGCGCCGGCAAGACCACGCTCCTGAACCTCGCCTCCAGCTACCTCTACCCCAGCAAGGGCACCGCCACCATCCTCGGCGAGACCCTCGGCAAGCCCGGCACCGACGTCTTCGAACTGCGCCCCCGCATCGGCATGGCCGGCATCGCCATGGCCGACAAGCTCCCCAAGCGCCAGACCGTCCTGGAGACCGTGCTCACGGCGGCGTACGGCATGACGGCCGGCTGGCAGGAGGAGTACGAGGACATCGACGAGCAGCGCGCCCGCGCCTTCCTCGACCGCCTCGGCATGAGCGACTACCTGGACCGCAAGTTCGGCACCCTCTCCGAGGGCGAGCGCAAGCGCACCCTGATCGCCCGCGCGCTGATGACCGACCCCGAGCTCCTCCTCCTCGACGAGCCCGCCGCAGGCCTCGACCTCGGCGGCCGCGAGGACCTGGTCCGCCGCCTCGGCCGGCTCGCCCGCGACCCGATCGCCCCCTCGATGCTGATGGTCACCCACCACGTCGAGGAGATCGCCCCCGGCTTCACCCACGTCCTCATGATCCGTCAGGGCAAGGTGCTCGCCGCGGGCCCCCTGGAGCTCGAACTCACCTCCCGCAACCTCTCCATGTGCTTCGGCCTCCCCCTCGTCGTCGAGCAGGTCGGGGACCGCTGGACCGCGCAGGGCCTGCCGCTGTCGTGATCACGTGAAGTCCCCGCGAAAACAAGGGTAAGAAGCCCCTCCCCACCCCATCGCGCCCTGTCCGCGGCGGTACCCCCGGACCTACCATGACCATGTGAACGACATCGACGCATGGGTGTGGTGGCTCGTCGGCGCGGCTGCGCTCGGAATCCCGCTCGTGGTGACCGCGATGCCGGAGTTCGGCATGCTCGCGGCGGGCGCCGTCGCCGCCGCGGTGGCCGCCGGACTCGGCGGCGACATCGTCGTCCAGGTACTCGTCTTCGCCGTGGTCTCGGTGGCCCTCATCGCCGTCGTACGGCCCATCGCGACCCGGCACCGCTCTCAGTGGCCCCAACTCGTCACGGGAGTCGACGCGTTGAAGGGCAGACAGGCCGTCGTCCTGGAGCGTGTCGACAGCACGGGCGGCCGGATCAAGCTCGCCGGAGAGGTCTGGTCGGCCCGCGCTCTCGACACCGGCCGTGCCTACGAAGCAGGCCAGCAAGTGGATGTCGTGGACATCGAGGGAGCGACCGCGATCATCATGTGACCTCGCAGGATGCAACTGAACCGAACGCACCACGAGTTGCACGACGGTCTGTCAGACTCGACCAGCAAGATCTTCAACAACCATAAGATCTTCCGAAAACGCCGAGGCGGAGAAGGGCACGGGGAGCACGATGGAACCGGTCATCATCGTCTTGATCATTCTGGTGGTGTTGGTCTTCATCGCCCTGATCAAGACGATTCAGGTCATCCCACAGGCCAGTGCGGCCATCGTGGAGCGCTTCGGCCGCTACACGCGGACCCTCAACGCGGGACTCAACATCGTCGTCCCGTTCATCGACACCATCCGCAACCGCATCGACCTGCGTGAACAGGTCGTGCCCTTCCCTCCCCAGCCGGTGATCACCCAGGACAACCTGGTCGTGAACATCGACACCGTCATCTACTACCAGGTGACCGACGCCCGCGCCGCGACCTACGAGGTCGCCAGCTACATCCAGGCGATCGAGCAGCTCACGGTCACCACGCTGCGCAACATCATCGGCGGAATGGACCTGGAGCGGACCCTGACCTCCCGCGAGGAGATCAACGCGGCCCTGCGCGGCGTCCTCGACGAGGCCACCGGCAAGTGGGGCATCCGCGTCAACCGCGTTGAGCTCAAGGCGATCGAACCGCCCACCTCCATCCAGGACTCGATGGAGAAGCAGATGCGCGCCGACCGGGACAAGCGCGCCGCGATCCTCACCGCCGAAGGTACGCGCCAGGCGGCGATCCTCACGGCCGAGGGTGAGAAGCAGTCCCAGATCCTGCGCGCCGAGGGTGAGGCCAAGGCCGCCGCCCTGCGCGCGGAAGGCGAGGCCCAGGCGGTCCGCACGGTCTTCGAGGCGATCCACGCCGGAGACCCGGACCAGAAGCTCCTCTCCTACCAGTACCTCCAGATGCTCCCGAAGATCGCCGAGGGCGACGCGAACAAGCTCTGGATCGTCCCCAGCGAAATCGGCGACGCCCTCAAGGGCCTCTCCGGAGCCATGGGCAACTTCGGCGGCATGGGCGGCGGTTCGAACGGCGGCAACACGGGCTCGGAACGCCGGGAAACCCCGAAGATCGACTGACAGGACTGCAAAAGCAAGGTTCCCCGCGCCCAGCCAGGGGCGCGGGGAACTGCGCGACCAGCCACAACGAACCTGCAGCCGCCGACGAGCCGATCCCGGCAGACGACTAGGCGGCCTCCCGAGCCAGCCAGTCCGGCAGCGCCGAGAAGTCCTCGTGGCCCAGCGACAGCAGCATCGCGTCCGCTGGAGTCGGCTCGAACGGCTCCCGCAGCAACGGCATCCCTGCCTCCGCCGGAGTCCGGTTCGCCTTGCGGTGGTTGTCCTCAGCGCAGGAGGCCACCGTGTTCAGCCAGGTGTCCTGACCACCCTGCGACCGCGGCACCACGTGGTCCACGGTCGTCGCCCGCCGCCCGCAGTACGCGCACCTGTGCCGGTCACGCACCAGAACACCCCGCCGGGACCACGGGGCTTGTCTTCGGAAGGGCACCCGCACATACCTGCACAGCCTGATCACCCGGGGCGCCGGTATGTCGACCGCGGCTCCGCGCATGCGCAGTTCGGGGTGGGACTGCTCGACGACGGCCTTGTCCTGCAGCACCAGAACGACGGCCCGGTTCAACGTCACCGTCGACAGCGGCTCGAAGCTCGCGTTCAGTACCAGCGTGTCCCGCATGTCAGCCCACCTCCCATGTGCACCGGCCCACCCCCTGGCGGGCTTGGATCAACTCTGGCCGGGCACGCCGAGATGGACAACGCAATAAAAAAGTGCCCGCCCCTGATCAATTCCAAGACCAGGGGCGGGCAAACGCTCCATGAACGTCAGTCTTCGGCGGGCACCTCGTACTCACCGATCAGCTGGGCGCGCGCGATCGTGTGGAAGCGCAGGTTGAAGCCCACATAGGCGGGAGAGGCGTCGGAATCCGGCCCGAGCTTCTCCTGGTCCACGGCGTACACGGTGAACACGTACCGGTGCGGCCCGTCCCCGGCCGGCGGAGCGGCCCCACCGAAGTCCTTGGACCCGTAGTCGTTGCGCACCTGTACGGCGCCCTCCGGCAGCCCCTCGAACTTGCCGCTGCCCGCACCGACCGGCAGCTCCGTCACCGAGGCCGGGATGTCGAACACGACCCAGTGCCAGAACCCGCTGCCCGTAGGCGCGTCGGGGTCATAGCAGGTCACGGCGAAGCTCTTGGTCTCCGGCGGGAAGCCTTCCCAGCGCAACTGCGGAGAAGTGTTGCCGGCCGCGTAGACCTGAGCGTCCTTGAGCGTGGCGCCCTCCTGCACGTCCTCGCTCGTCACCGTGAACGACGGGACGGGCGGATGGAAGTCATGGGGGAGCGGCCGCTGCTTGAGCTCGGTCACCTCGGTACCTCCTGGTCGATTACCGGAATCAGCAGCTCCGAGCCTAGAACCAGTTGCGCTTGCTGCCGACTTCGGACAGCCACTGGTTGAGGTACCCGGCCCAGTCGGTGCTCTGGTAGTCGTGCAGCCCCACCTGGAAGGAGCGGAAGGTGTCACTGCCCTCGCTGAACAGACCCGGCTTCTTGTCCATCTCCAGGACGACGTCCATCGCGTGACCGTCCGCGACGAAGCTCAGCTCGACCTGGTTGAGCCCTCGGTACTGCTGCGGCGGGAAGAACTCGATCTCCTGGTAGAACGGCAGCTGCTGGCGCGTCCCGCGGATGTGGCCGCGCTCCAGGTCGGCGTTCTTGAAGCGGAAACCGAGCTGCATGAACGCGTCCAGGATCGCCTTCTGCGCCGGCAGCGGGTGCACGTTGACGGGATCGAGATCACCGGAGTCCACGGCACGCGCGATCGCCAGCTCGGTCGTCACGCCGACGTTCATACCGCGCAGCGCCTGGCCGTCGATCATCGTGATCGGCGTCTCCCAGGGGATCTCCAGACCGAACGGCACCGCGTGCACCGCGCCCGCCTGGAGCGTGAAGGCACCGCCGAGCGAGACCTTCGTGAACTCGATGTCCTGCTTGTACTCCTGGTCGCCGCTCTCGACCTCGACCTTGGCCTGGAGCCCGACCGACAGCCCCTCGATCTCCTGGTCGACGGACCCGCCCTGGATCCGCACCTCGCCCTGGACGACACCACCGGGGACGACGTTGACCTCGGTCAGCACCGTCTCCACCGAAGCCCCACCGGCCCCCAGGCTCGCGAGCAGCTTCTTGAACGCCATGTCTCTCCTCTTAGAACGCGCGGATTCCTGATCCCTACAAACGCGATCCGGCCGTGGTCGGTTCCGCGCCATCACCCTGGCAAGCGGACGGACCCTTGACCACCCCTTGGCACACACCCGTCTGGACTACGCTCGTACGCCATGATCACGCCCCCGGACCGTACGCCACTGCCCCGAGAGTTCTTCGACCGCCCCGTACTGGAGGTGGCCCCCGACCTCCTCGGCCGCCTCCTCGTCCGCACCACCCCGGACGGTCCGATCGTGCTCCGCATCACGGAGGTCGAGGCCTACGACGGCCAGAACGACCCCGGCTCCCACGCCTATCGCGGCCGCACAGCCCGCAACGACGTGATGTTCGGTCCGCCCGGCCATGTGTACGTCTACTTCACCTACGGCATGTGGTTCTGCATGAACCTCGTGTGCGGGGAGGAGGGCCGCGCGAGCGCCGTCCTGCTCCGCGCCGGCGAGATCCTCGAAGGCACCGAGCTGGCCCGCAAACGTCGACTCTCGGCCCGGAACGACAAGGAACTGGCCAAAGGACCGGCCCGCCTGGCAACGGCCCTGGGCGTGGACCGCGCCCTGGACGGTACGGACGCCTGCGCCCCGGACGAGACCCCGCTGAGGGTACTCACCGGCACCCCGGTCGCCTCCGACCAGGTACTCAACGGTCCGCGGACCGGGGTGGCCGGCGAAGGAGGCGTGCACCCCTGGCGGTTCTGGGTCGCCAACGACCCGACGGTGAGCCCCTATCGCGCCCATGTCCCGAGGCGGCGCTCAAGTTGACTCGCTCTTGGAAGATGCGTAACGTGGCCCGAGCCGCTTGACCCGGTTACGGCGATCGCCAGCAGCCGAGAGCGGCCAAACCACTACCTACGACATCCCCTCAGCGGGGCGATTTCGGCGTGCCCGCACGCCCGAATTCGAACTCGCGGAACTCGATTATGAGTTGCCGAGGGAATGGGCTAACGTAGTGAATGTCGAAAGGCCCCGCCGACAGGGAATCAGGCCCGAAAGGATCTGATAGAGTCGGAAACGCAAGACCGAAGGGAAAAGCCCGGAGGAAAGCCCGAGAGGGTGAGTACAAAGGAAGCGTCCGTTCCTTGAGAACTCAACAGCGTGCCAAAAATCAACGCCAGATATGTTGATACCCCGTTCCCGGCCGTCACGGCTCGGGGCGAGGTTCCTTTGAAGAAAACACAGCGAGGACGCTGAGAACTATCACCTTATTCCGGTGGTGGTTCCGCTCTCGTGATGTGCGAACCGGATAT
>NZ_LJBR01000227.1 GCF_001282115.1 Streptomyces sp. NRRL B-24085
ACGCGATCGGCGCCCTCGCCGTGATCCTCATGGTCACCATCCAGTACGAGATCAACGAGATCATCACCGGTCTGGTCGGCGTGATCCTGATCGGCTGGTCCTTCTGGTCCTCCGTGCGCCGCAACAAGGCACTGGCGGCCGCCGAGGGAAAAGCCGCGGGCTCGGACGAGAAGACTGAGGTCTCGTCCGGGGTGTGACACCCTTCCGGGTGAGGAACGCTCTGAGCGGGGCGGCCGGGCCTCCGGCCGCCCCGCCGGTTTCTCCACAGTGCACAGGGGGGCGGGAATGGGCTTCTTGGACGGACTCCGGGGCGGCCGCGAGGTCGACTTCGACTCGGGCAGCGCGGCCAGCAACGCGATCGAACTGACCAAGCGGCACAACCGGGTCTCGCTCACCAAACAGGGCGCGGCGACCGGCAACCTCCGCGTCAACCTGACCTGGCGGATGCGGACCTCCGACATCGGGGGCTCCCAGCGGGAGTCGCTGCTGCGGCACCCCTTCAAGGCGCTCAAGCCGCCGGAGGTCCTCGGGCACAGCCAGAGCATGGTCAACGTCGACCTCGACCTCGGGTGCCTGTACGAGCTGGCCGACGGCACCAAGGGCGTCGTACAGCCCCTGGGCGGGCTGCTCGGGGACGTCAACGCCCCGCCGTACGTGAAGCTCAGCGGGGACGACCGGTTCGGGTCGGCGTCCGGCGAGACGATGTACGTCAACCTCGACCACCGGGACCAGATCAAGCGGCTGCTGGTCTTCGTGTACATCTACGACCAGACCCCGGCGTTCGACCGTACGCACGCCATCGTGACGCTGTACCCGAGCAACGGCCCGCGGATCGAGATAGGCCTCGACGAGCGGCACCCCCAGGCCCGCTCGTGCGCGGTGGTGATGATCGAGAACGTCAAGGGCGAGCTCGTCGTGCGCCGCGAGGTGCAGTTCGTGTACGGCTTCCAGGGCGAGCTGGACCGGTTGTACGGGTGGGGGTTGCAGTGGGGGCGGGGCTACAAGGCCAAGGCGGACCGGTGAGCGCCGCTACCGCCCGATGAACTGGGGACCCTGCGGAGGCATCCGGAACTCCTGTGCGGCCGGGACCGTGGGCACCGGGGGCGGGTAGCCGTAGCCCGAGGCCGCCGGCACGGGTGCCGTGGCCGGAGTCGCGGGCTGCGGGTAGCCGTAGGCCGCCTGGGTGGGGACCGAGGTGGCCGACTGGGCCGGCGGCTGTTCCGGGGGCAGCGGGAAGGATGCGGGCTCGGGCTGCGGCGGGGCCTCGGCGGAGTCGGACTCGTCCACCACGATGCCGTAGTCCGTGGCCAGGCCCTGGAGGCCCTCCGCGTAGCCCTCGCCCAGGGCGCGGAACTTCCAGCCCTCGCCGCGGCGGTACAGCTCGCCGCAGATCAGGGCCGTCTCCTGGCCCGTCTCCGGCTTGATGTCGAAGGAGACCAGCGGCTCGCCGTCGGCGACCGAGGCGTCGTACAGCAGGATGCACAGGCCCTGCACGCGGCCGAACGTGGCGTCCTCCACCGACGTGTCGTCCACCGACGCGACCAGGAGAATCTGGCTGACCTCGGGCTCGACACCGGCGAGATCTGTCTGGATCGTGTCGGTGGGACCTTCGGCGAGCCGCTTCTTGCCGAGGAGCCAGACTTTCCCGGAGGGGTGCCGGGGCTGGTTGTAGAAGACGAAGTCCTCGTCGGATCGCACACGACCGTCGGGGCCGAGGAGGAGCGCCGAGGCGTCGACGACCGGGACCCCCTGCCCGGGAGACCAGCGCAGCACGGCGCGTACCGTGGTGGCTTCCAGCGGGACGTTCGACCCCTTCAGCATGGCGTGCGTCATGCGGTCATCCTGCCCTCTCGGTCCTGGTCACGACAACGCGGGGGGTGCGGGATACCGGTTCATGTCGTACCGGTGTCGACATGGCCGTGTTTGTCTGCGTTACCTGAAATTCATGCCCGGTGGGAACCTCGGACATGGGTACCTACGTACTATTACCGGCCACCTGTGAACCCTTCACGGGCGTCACAGCTACCACGGGGGAGTCATATGCGTCATTTCGGGCACATCGCCCCTGAGGTGCGTCAGCGCCTCTTCCACCAGGAGCCCTGCGAGTTCACCCCGGACTCCCCGGCCCGGCTGCTCTCCGCGGCGCTGGGCGCCACGCTCTACAGTCCGGCCACGCGGCCGCGGCTCGCCGACGACATCGTCAAGCAGACCGGACGCGGCGTGGTCTCGATGGTGCTGTGCCTGGAAGACTCGATCGGTGACGACGACGTCGCCGAGGGCGAGGAGAACCTCGTCCGGCAGTTCACCGACCTCGCGGAGCGGCAGGTGGACATCCCCTTGCTGTTCATCCGGGTCCGTACCCCCGACCAGATACCCGATCTCGTACGACGGCTCGGTCCCGCGGTCCGGCTGCTGTCCGGATTCGTGCTCCCGAAGTTCACCGAGGAGCGCGGCATCCCCTTCCTGGAGGCCCTCTCCGCCGCCGAGGTCGCGAGCGGCCACCGGCTGTTCGCCATGCCGGTACTGGAGTCCCCGGAGCTCCTCTACCGCGAGACGCGCGTAGAGACCCTGGAGGGCATCGCCCGCGCGGTCGACAAGTACCGCGACCGGGTCCTCGCCCTCCGCCTCGGCGTCACCGACTTCTGCTCCTCCTACGGCCTGCGCCGCGCCCCCGACATGACCGCCTGGGACGTCCAGATCGTCGCCTCCGTGATCGCCGACGTGGTGAACATGCTGGGCCGCGCCGACGGCACCGGGTTCACCGTGACCGGGCCGGTCTGGGAGTACTTCCGGGTCCAGGAGCGCATGTTCAAGCCGCAGCTGCGCCGCAGCCCCTTCCTGGAGGGCCAGGCCGAGGAGCTGCGCGAGGCGCTCATCGAGCACGCCATGGACGGCCTGCTGCGCGAGATCACCCTCGACCAGGCCAACGGCCTGCTCGGCAAGACCTGCATCCACCCCTCCCACGTGCTGCCCGTGCACGCGCTGTCCGTGGTCAGCCACGAGGAGTTCAGCGACGCGCAGGACATCCTGCGGCCCGAGCGGGGCGGCGGCGGGGTGCTGAGGTCGCAGTACACGAACAAGATGAACGAAGTGAAGCCGCATCGCGCCTGGGCGGAGCGCACCCTGCTGCGCGCCGAGGTCTTCGGGGTGGCCAACGAGGACATCGGCTTCGTGGAGCTGCTCGCCGCCGGGATCTCCGGCTGATCATCCGTGGACATCAAGGGACGCATGAACAAGGCAGTGAACGACCGCGTCTGGTCGGGGACATGGGTCGCCGACCGGCTCGGCGTCGAACTCGTCGGCGACGACCGGCTGACCGACCTGCTGGGGCTGGCCCTGCGCCGCAACCCCAAGCGGGCCCACCTGCTGGTCTCCAACGTGCTGGGCAAGCACGTCCCGCAGTCACCGTCGGTGGTCTACGGCCACGGCCTCGCCCTGGGCCGTCGGGTCCGTGAGCTGCTGGGCGACGAGGAGGCGGCCCGCGCGGTCGTCCTCGGCTACGCGGAGACGGCGACGGGCCTCGGCCACTCCGTCGCCGACGGCATCGCCCTCGCCCCGTACCTGCACTCCACCCGCCGCCCGGTCCCCGGCGTGGCCTCCGCGGGCGGCTTCGAGGAGTCCCACTCCCACGCCACGAGCCATCTCCTGCTGCCGGAGGACCCCGCCCTGCTGGCCGGCGCCGGCCCCCTGGTCCTCGTCGACGACGAGTTCTCGACGGGCAACACGGTCCTGAACACGATCAGGGACCTGCACGAGCGGTATCCGCGGGACCGGTACGTGGTGGTCGCCCTGGTGGACATGCGGTCGGAGACGGACGCGGGGCGGTTGGACGCCTTCGCGCGGGAGATCGGCGCGAGGGTCGACCTGGTGGCAGCGGCATCGGGCACGGTGAAGCTGCCAGAGGGGGTCCTGGAGAAGGGGCAGGACCTTGTAGCGAGGTTCGAGGATTCCCACCCAGGGGCGCGGGGAACTGCGCGACAAGCCCCCACCGGCCCGCAGTCGGCATACAACCGTGTGGACCTTTTCTGGCCCCGAGACCTCCCCGACGGAGGCCGCCACGGATTCACCCCGCAACACCGAATACGCCTCGAATCCGAACTCCCCGCGATGGCCGCCCGCCTGGCCCAGGCCCTCCCGGCGAATACGCACCGCGTGCACATCCTCGGCTTCGAAGAGCTGATGTACGCCCCCCTGCGACTCGCCCGCGAGCTGGAACAGGTCGCCGAAGACGTCGAGGTGACCTTCTCCACCACGACCCGCTCCCCGGTGCTCGCCGTGGACGACCCGGGCTACGCGATCCGCACCCGCCTGACCTTCCCGGCCCACGACAACCCGGCCGACGGCCCCGGCGACCGCTACGCCTACAACGTCGCCGGCGCCGGCTTCGACGCGATCGTCGCCGTGATCGACTCCGCCGCCGACACCCCAGAACTGAACGCCCCCGACGGCCTCCTGGCCCAACTCGCCGCGCACACCCGGCAGGTCGTCCTCGCCGTCGTCCCCAGCCACACCCCCGAAAGGCCCTCCATGCTCCCAGAGCCCCTCCGCGGCCCCGCCTTCTCCTCCTACGCCCCGGAGGACGTCGGCTGGCTGCTCCAGGACCTCTCGGACGTCACGCTGGAGGCGCCGACCGAGGAGCGCGAGGAGGCCATCCAGAGCGGCGGCGCGCACTACGCGGAGTCGCTGCCGGTGGAGTACCAGCCGAGCGACCAGTACCAGGAACTGTTCCGGACGGCTCTCGCGGAGTCGTCCGCGAGGCTCGCCCAGGCCGTCGGCGCGGTCACGGAGATCGTGCTCCAGGAGCGCTCGCCCCGTCCCGTCCTCGTCTCCCTCGCCCGCGCCGGCACCCCCGTGGGCGTCCTGATGCGCCGCTGGGCGCAGTTCCGCCACGGCCTCGAACTGCCGCACTACGCCGTCTCGATCGTCCGAGGCCGCGGTATCGACGCCAACGCCCTGCGCTGGCTGGCCGCCCACCACGACCCGGCCGACGTCGTCTTCGTCGACGGATGGACCGGCAAGGGCGCGATCACCCGCGAACTGACGGAAGCGGTACGGAAGTTCGAGGCCGAGGGCGGTCCCGCGGGCTTCGACCCGGAGATCGCCGTCCTCGCCGACCCGGGCTCGTGCGTGCGGACGTACGGCACCCGCGAGGACTTCCTGATCCCCTCCGCCTGCCTCAACTCCACCGTGTCGGGCCTGATCTCGCGGACGGTCCTGCGCGCGGACCTGGTCGGGCCGAACGACTTCCACGGCGCGAAGTTCTACCGCGAACTCGCGGGCGCCGACGTGTCGGTGGACTTCCTGGACGCCGTCGCCGCCCGCTTCCCCGAGGTGGTGGACGCCGTCGACGCCACCGCGAAGGAACTGCTGGCCGGGGACCGCGAGCCCACCTGGGAGGGCTGGGCCGCCGTCGAACGCATCAGTGAGGAGTACGGCATCCACGACGTCAACCTCGTCAAGCCGGGTGTCGGCGAGACCACCCGGGTGCTGCTGCGCCGGGTGCCCTGGAAGATCCTGGCCCGGGCGGGCGCGGGCGCGGACCTGGACCATGTCCGCCTGCTGGCCGGGCAGAGAGGTGTCCCGGTGGAAGAGGTCGCCGAACTCCCGTACACCTGCGTGGGGTTGATCCACCCCAGGTACACCCGGGGCGCGACGGGTGCCGACGGCCGGGCGGTGTCGCTCTGATGCCCGCCCAGGCTCCGGTGCTGGTCGCGAGCGACCTCGACCGCACCCTCATCTACTCCGCGGCCGCCCTCGCGCTGACCATGCCGGACGCGCGGGCGCCCCGGTTGCTCTGCGTCGAGGTGCACGAGAGCCGGCCGCTGTCGTACATGACGGAGACCGCGGCCGGGCTGCTCGGCGAGCTCGGGGACGCGGCGGTGTTCGTGCCGACGACGACCCGCACCCGCAAGCAGTACCAGCGCATCAACCTGCCGGGTCCGCCGCCCGCCTACGCGATTTGCGCGAACGGCGGCCATCTCCTGGTCGACGGCGTCACCGACCTCGACTGGCACACGCGGGTCATGGCCCGTCTCGCCGACGAGTGCGCCCCGCTGGCCGAGATCACCGCGCACCTCCAGGCGACGGCCGACCCGCTGTGGGTGCGCAAGCACCGGATCGCCGAGGACCTCTTCGCCTACCTCGTCGTCGAGCGCGAACTGCTGCCCGAGGACTGGGTCAAGGAGCTCGCGGTGTGGGCCGAGGACCGCGGCTGGACGGTCTCCCTCCAGGGCCGCAAGATCTACGCCGTCCCCAAGCCGCTCACCAAGAGCGCCGCCGTGCGCGAGGTGGCCCGGCGCACCGGGGCCGCCCTGACGCTGGCGGCGGGCGACTCCCTGCTCGACGCCGACCTGCTGCTCGCGGCCGACCGGGGCTGGCGTCCGGGGCACGGGGAGCTGGCGGACGAGAACTGGACCGCGCCGGCGATCAGCGCGCTGCCGGAGCGGGGCGTGCTGGCCGGGGAGCGGATCCTGCGGGAGCTGCTCAGGACGGCTCGGACGCCTCAGTAGAGGAGGGCCGCCGCAGCAGTCGTACGGCGACGAACGCCACGACCGCGAGCGCGGCGGCCCCGAGGACGACCTTCGAGTACGCGGACACCACGTCGGTGACCTGGGTCCAGTTGGCGCCCAGGGCGTGGCCCGCGAGGACGAACGCCGTGTTCCACAGGGCGCTGCCGAGGGTGGTCAGGGCCAGGAACACGGGCAGCGGCATGCGCTCGACGCCGGCCGGGACCGAGACGAGGCTGCGGAAGACGGGGATCATCCGGCCGAAGAACACCGCCTTGGTGCCGTGCCGCAGGAACCAGGCCTCCGTCCGCTCGATGTCCGAGACCTTGAGGAGCGGGAGCCGGGCCGCGAGGGCCACCGTGCGGTCCCGGCCGAGGAGCGCGCCGACGCCGTAGAGCGCGAGGGCGCCGACCACCGAGCCCGCCGTCGTCCACAGCAGCACGGCGACCAGGCTCAGCCTGCCGGTGCTCGCCGCGAAGCCCGCGAGCGGCAGGATCGCCTCGCTCGGGATGGGCGGGAAGAGGTTCTCCAGGGCGATGGCCACCCCGGCGCCGGGGGCGCCCAGGGTGTCCATGAGGCCGTTGACCCACGCGATGGCTGACATGGGCCCACGCTAGGGAAGCGGACCTGAAGGCAGCCTGAAGGAAGCTCCGGTACGGCGGTCAGCCGCAGCAACCGCCGCCGCAGCAGCCGCCTCCACCGCCGCCGCCCGCCTGGGGCGCGGGGGCCGACGCGGACGCCGAGCCGCCCACCGCGACCGTCGACAGCAGCTTCACCGTGTCGTCGTGGCCGGCCGGGCAGTCGGCGGGGGCGGAGGACTCGGCCATGGGGCGGCTGAGTTCGAAGGTGTCTCCGCAGGTGCGGCAGCGGTATTCGTAGCGAGGCATGAGCACAGGTTAACCGGCACTCCGACAGGCATGTCCGAAATCTGATCATTGTCTGGTTAGCATGCGGGGGTTCTCTGCCGGCGATCAACCGCGGGAGGAGCCCCGTTGGCTTCGCGACACCACCCCGAACTGCGCGCCGCCGCACGGCACTTGGGCCGGCGGCGGTTTCTCACGGTCACCGCGGCCGCCGCCGCCCTCGCGTTCGGCACCCACCTGCCGGCCCGGGGTGCGGCCGGCTCCCGCGGACTCGACGCGGCGCGGATCGACAGCGATCCGTTCACGCTCGGCGTCGCCTCCGGGGACCCGCTGCCCGACTCCGTGCTGCTGTGGACCCGGCTCGCCCCCGCCCCCTTCGAGCCCGACGGCGGTCTGCCCCAGCAGTACGTCGTCGTCCAGTGGGAGCTGGCCTCCGACGAGAGCTTCGGCACGACCGTCCGCACCGGTGCCGCCGTCGCGTACCCCGAGTACCACCACACCCTGCACGTCGACGTCGACGGCCTCGACCCCGACCGGGTCTACTACTACCGGTTCAAGGCCGGGACCTGGATCAGCGAGACCGGCCGCACCCGCACCGCCCCGCTCACCGGTGCCGCCGCCGCCTCGCTCTCCTACGCCGCCGTCTCCTGCCAGGCGTACTTCGACGGCTACTACACGGCACACCGCCACCTCGCCCAGGACGACGTCGACGTGGTCCTCCACCTCGGCGACTACCTGTACGAGTACGCCGTCGACTCCGCGGGCGGCCACCGCGCCTACACCGACCGCAAGCTGCCCGCCCTCTTCAACCGCGAGGCCACGACCCTGGAGGACTACCGGCTGCGGTACGCCCTCTACAAGGGTGACCCGGACCTCAGGGCGGCCCACGCGGCCCACCCCTTCGTGGTCACCTGGGACGACCACGAGACCGAGAACAACTACGCGGGCGCCGTCAGCGAGAACGACGACCCGCCGGAGGAGTTCCTGCTGCGCCGCGCCGCCGCCTACCGGGCGTACTGGGAGAACCAGCCGCTGCGCGCCGCGCAACTGCCCAACGGCCCAGACGCCCGGCTCTACCGCCGGCTCCAGTGGGGCACGCTCGCCCAGTTCGACGTCCTCGACACCCGTCAGTACCGCTCCGACCAGGTGTACGCGGACACCAAGCACACCGGCGGCCCCCTCCAGGACGACCCGGCGCGCACCATGACCGGGGCGGCGCAGGAGAGCTGGCTGATCGACGGCTGGCGGACCTCGCAGGCGCTGTGGAACGTGATGGGGCAACAGGTCTGCTTCTCGCAGCGCAAACTGGACCTGACCGCGGAGCCCCAGATGTCCATGGACGCCTGGGACGGCTACCGGGCCTCGCGCCGCAGGGTCCTCGACGGCGCCAAGTCCGCCGGTGTCGAGAACCTGGTGGTGATGACCGGGGACCTGCACGCGGGGTACGCCTTCGACATCAAGGACGACTTCGACGACCCGGCCTCCACGACCCTGGGCACGGAGCTCACCGCCACCTCGGTCGCGAGCGGCCGGGACGGCGCCGAGAAGCCCCCCACCTGGGACACGTACCTCAAGGCCAACCCGCATCTGAAGTTCTACGACGGGCGCCGCGGCTATGTGCGGGTCACCCTCGACCGCCAGAAGGCGCGGGCCGACTTCAGGACCGTGTCCGCCGTGACGACACCCGGCGCGCCGGTCTCGACCGCCGCGTCCTTCGTGACGGAGGCCGGCAAGCCGGGTCTCGCACCCGCCTGACCGGCCGCCGGTACCCGGTGCGCCGGCCCGCGGGCATCCCGTGCTCGGCCGGGCGGCCCCTTCTTGTCGTCCGATGCGCGGAACACGCGGGAAACCGACATCGGCCGGGGCGTTCCCGGCAATACCTGGGGATTCGAGACCTTTTGCATCCCACCCGAGGAGACGCCTGATGGCCCACAGACAGGTTTCAGCCGGCTGTGCCGCGTTGACGGTACTCGGCGCACTCGTGCTCGCGGGGCTGCCCGCGGCCGCGGCCGTCGAGCCCCCGGCACCGGCGCCGGCACCGTCCGCCGCCGAGACGCTCGGCGCGAACAGCCCCTCCGCCGTGGTCCTGCGGGCCCTCCAGCGCGACCTGAGCCTGACCGAGGCGCAGGCCAGGACGCGCCTGGTGAACGAGGCCGAGGCGGGCACGCGCGCCGGCAGACTGCAGAACGCGCTGGGCGAGCGGTTCGCGGGCGCCTGGGTGAGCGGCGCCACCTCCGCCGACCTGACGGTCGCGAGCACCGACGCGGCGGACGGCGCGGCCATCGAGGCCGGCGGAGCGCGGGCGGTGGTCGTCAAGACCCCGCTGGCCGACCTGCGGACGGCCAAGACGAAGCTCGACCGTGCCGTGACCGGCAAGGCCCTCGACACCCCGGTCCGGTACGTCGACGTACGGACCAACCGGGTGACGGTGCAGGCGACCAGCCGTACCGCCGCGGACAAGCTCATCGAGGCCGCCGGCGTCGACAGCGCGCTCGTGGACGTCAAGGTGTCCGCCGACCAGCCGCGTGCCCTGTACGACATCCGGGGCGGCGACGCCTTCTACATCGACGACACGGCCCGCTGCTCGATCGGGTTCGGTGTCACCAAGGGCGACCAGCAGGGCTTCGCCACGGCCGGGCACTGCGGGAAGGCCGGGGCGAAGACCACCGGGTTCAACCAGGTCGCGCAGGGGACGTTCCAGGCGTCCGTGTTCCCCGGCCAGGACATGTCGTGGGTGGGCGTCAACAGCGACTGGACCGCGACGCCCGCGGTCAAGGGCGACGGCGAGGACGTGCAGACCGCCGGCTCGGTGCAGGCCCTGACGGGTGCCGCGGTGTGCCGGTCCGGTTCCACCACGGGCTGGCACTGCGGCACGATCGAGCAGCACGACACCAGCGTCAACTACGCCGAGGGCACCGTCGACGGCGTGACCCGGACGACCGTGTGCGCGGAGCCGGGTGACTCCGGCGGCTCCTACATCTCGGGGGTCCAGGCCCAGGGCGTCACGTCCGGGGGCTCCGGCGACTGCACGAGCGGCGGCACGACCTTCTACCAGCCGATCAACCCCATCCTCAGCACCTACGGCCTCACCCTGCGGACCAGCGCCGCCGAGAGCGGCACCCCCGCCCCCGAGGACGGCCCCGAGGGTGCCTGGGCCGCGGGCCGGGTGTACGAGGTCGGAGCGCGGGTGACGCACGACGGCGTGTCGTACGAGTGCCTCCAGCCGCACCAGGCGCAGGCCGCGTGGCAGCCGGCCCTCGCTCCGGGGCTGTGGCAGCGCGTCTGAGGACGTGATGACACCACGGCGAGGGGCGGGGTCCGCGGACCCCGCCCCTCGCCGTCGCCCGGACGCCCGGTCGCCCTACAGCTCGGCCAGCAGCGCGTACGCGGTCGGGATGAAGGCGTCGCGGGCGCGGAAGCGGCGGGTGCACACGGCGGCCAACGCCGTGCCGGTGTCGGGCCGGAAGCCCAGGAAGGCCTGCTGACCGAGGGTCGCCCCGCCGTGGAAGTACATCGGGCCGCACTCCGTGGGGTGCCGGAACCAGGCCACCGTGTGCACGTGCCGGTGCCCGACACCGCGCCGCAGCACCGGCCGGCGGACCGCGCGCAGCGCCCCGGCCAGGGGCCGCCCCGACGGATCCAGGTGTGCCTCCAGGAACGTGAGCAGGTCGTGCGGGGTGGCCCGGACGGCGCCGGCCGCCTGGAAGCCGCCGACGGCCAGCGGGGGCACGGGCGTCGAGCCGTCCTTGCGGTGCCCGGTGGCGTCGGTGTCCGGGCCGCCCGGGCCGAGGCCGGCGTCGCTCAGCCCGAGCGGCTCCAGCACATGAGCGGTGAGCAGGTCGTCCCACGGGGTGGCGGTGGCCGCCGTCAGGGCGTGACCGAGGACGGCGACACCGAAGTTGGAGTAGTGCCAGCGGGTGCCGGGCCGGCGGTGCCGCCGGTGGCGCAGGAAGGCGTCGACCACGCGCTCGGCCGGGTAGCGGGCGTAGGGGTTGGTGTGCCACGCCGGCAGCGCCCGGACGAAGAAGTCGGCGGGCAGGGCGGGCAGCCCCGAGGTGTGGGTGATCAGGTGGGCGAGGGTGACGGGGTGCTCGCCGGGCGGCCGGCCCGGGTCCAGGAGGGCGGCGGCGGGTTCGCCCGCGCACAGCACGCCCGTGTCGGTGAGACGGGCCAGCAGGAGTCCGGTGAACGTCTTGGAGGCCGACCCCATTTCGTAGCGTGCCCGCTCGCGGGGCACGGGCGGGGAGGGCGCGGTGCCTCCGGCGCGCACGGTGCGGCGGCCGTGCCGGGACAGGGCGAAGACGACGTCGGGCGCGTCCACGGCGGCGACGGCCGCGTCGAGCCGCCGCCGCACCTGCTCCTCGTCGTGGTCGTCGGGCGCCCCCTGCGACGTCACCCCGGTGACGTCGAGCGGCTCGCCCGGCCAGGGAGCGGGACGCGCGGGGCGTGTGGCCGCCGTCATGAGGGGGTCCGCGCCAACTGCGTCAGGGCGCGGGACATGGCGAGAACCGCGGCGAAGGCGGCGACGAGCGTCGGGTGGTAGACGATGTCGAAGACCTCGTCGGGCGTGCCCCGCGGCATGGTGCGCACGGCGGGCATCGCCCCGTCGGGCTGCTGGGCGGCGGCGAAGCCCTCCCAGGCCCGCTCGTCGAAGGTGGGGTGGGGCAGGCAGGCGTCGACGACGAGCAGTTCACCGAGCAGGTCCCAGCGTTGCAGGTCCAGCCAGTCGTCCAGCCAGACCGGCAGCCAGGTCGCGAGGTAGTCGGCGACCTCGTCCGGGAGACCCCCGGGGTTCTCGCCCCAGTCGGTGAGATGGAAGACGGTGTGGGTGATGTCGTAGGCGATGTGCCCTTCCACCGTCCAGGGCTCGGGGGCGCGTCCCAGCCAGGTCGCGCCCACGAGGTCGGCCTCCGGGGTGCGGGGCGGCAGGCCGAAGCGGCGCTGGAAGGCGGACAGGCCGAGGCGGCGGACCGGTGCCATCTCCAGGGCGGCGAAGCTGTCCAGCCGTTGGTTGAGCCGGAAGGCCCGCTCCGCCTCGGGGTTGCTGTAGCCCAGCTCCTGGAACGGCAGGTACACCTCGAAGGGGATGGGCGAGATGGGCTCGGTGTGCTGCCCGCGCACCAGCATCCGGCCGCCGTCCAGCGTGTGGCACCAGGCGTGGTCGATCAACTGCCGTGCCAGCGTGGACTGCCGGGACCCGGCCACGCCTTCGCGGAACAACACCTTGCAGATGAGGGCCAGTTCGCCGACCGGCTTGAAGCGCTCCAGGAAGCCGACCTCCGGATCGACGTCCAACTCCAGCCGGAATCCGTCCCGATGGGCGTGCAGCCACTCCAGGGCGCCGACCCCGACCTGGTGGAAGAGACGTGTGTCGGTCATCCCGGGGCTCCTTGTCCGCCGGCCACGTCCACGGCCGCCTCCACGCCGTCCTCGCGCAGCCGGCCGAGGGTCAGCACGGCGGCGAAGACGGTCATCAGCGTCGAGTGGTAGCAGTCGAGGAAGGCCGGCTCGGTCGTACGGCTGCCGCGCCCGCCGACCTCGGGGACGGCCCCGGAGTCGCCCTGGGCCGCGGACAGCCGTGTCCACGCCTCCTGGAGCAGGGCACGGTCCGGCGGGCCGGGCAGGCTGCTCGCCACGGCCAGCAGCTCACAGCTCAGGTCCCACTGCTCGTCCTCCAGACAGGTGTCGAGCCAGGGCGCGAGCCAGTGCCGCAGGTAGGCCGCGACCGGCGGGGGCACGGCCTGCGGGGTCAGGCCCCAGTCGGTGAGGTGGAAGACCACATGGGTCAGGGTGTAGCCGGCGGCCAGTTCGAACGTCCACGGCTCCGGCAGGCCGGCGAGCCAGGTGCGGTCCAGCGCCGGCCGCATCTGCCCGTGCTGCGGGATGCCGCTGCGCCGCTCGGAGTTGAGCACGCTCATGCGCCGGTTCGGTTCCTGCTCCGTCACGTGCCAGCCGCGGGTGCGGGCCACGGTCGCCGTGGCGCGCTCGTAGCCGGCGTGGCGCAGGCCCGCCGACGCGAAGGCCGCGTAGACCTCCAGCGGATACGTGGCGAAGGGCTCCAGGCGCTGCAACTCCACGAACAGGGCGCCCCGCCCGGTCTGTTGCCACGCGAACGACAGCAGCTCGGACGCCGTCACGTGGAGCGGGTCGGCCGGATCGGTGTGCCGTCGTACACAGACGCACACCTGGGCCAGCTCGCCGAGGGGCTTCCAGGTGGTGTTCACGTTGCCGTGCTCGGCGAGCGCGTCGTCGCCGAGCGCGAATCCGTCGCGGTGGGTGCTCACCCACGTCAGCGCGGCCTCGGCCAGGCGCCGTACCTCCAGCGCCGCCTGTACCTCCAGCGCCGCCCGGACCTCGTGCGCCGCCCGTGCGTCGGGCGCCGTCACACCAGCACTCCGGTCCGCATCAGTTGCGCTGCCTCGACCTGCAACGCCACGCGGGCGTCCGTGCCGCCCATCTGGGCCACGAACTCCAGCCCGGTGTCCAGGCCCAGTGTCGGCGGCACGTCGTCGAGGAGGACCAGCCAGCGTCCCGCCCCGGCCGCCTGGAGCCAGTCGCGGCGTCGGACCGCCCGGACGAATCCCCGGGCGACGTCGACCGGGCGGCTGCGGGCCACCCGGGCCACCGCGCAGTCGTCGCCGGGCAGTGCGAGCGGGGCGAGCACGGCGAGTTGGTGGGTCAGGAACTGCCACGGTGCCTCGTCGAGCCAGGCCGTCCCGGGCTCGGCGTCGTCGTCCGACGCACCGTCGAAGGACGCGTCCAGCCGCCGGAGCGCCCGCCTCATGGCCCAGTGGCTCCACGCCACGGCGGGTGACGCTTCGGCGGGGGGCGGGTAGGCCTGGACGGCTCGGCCGAACACCGCGAGATCGTCCGGATCGGGGGGCGGACAGCGCAGCAGGACGCTCGGCAGCACGACATCGGCTCCCACCACCCGGACGGCGGCGAGGGACGGGTCGGCGGTCGTCCCGGGACCGTGTCCCGTGGCGACCGTGCCTGCCAACCGGAAGCGGTCTCCGCTCCGAAGAGCGGAGACCAGTTCCGAGGTGAGGCCCTGCACCGCGCCCGCGAGGCGGGTCGAAGTGCCTGACTGCTCCATTCGGATTCTCCCGTCAGCCCTTCTTCGGCCGTGGCGTCGGAGGCGACAGCAGGAGGTTGCTCGACGAGGACGTCAGAGCAAGCGCCGCGCACTGGCGGCTGTCGCGGTAGTAACCGTCGGCCTCGACGGGGTCGAGAGCCGCTTCGACGTCGGTGCCGGGGACCTCGGTCAGGTCCTCGAGCTGGAACTCGGTGGAGGACATACCAACATCTCCTTTGCGAGAGATATGCGGGTCTTCATCCATGTCACCGTATTGGGGCGATGTATGCAAAAAAGGTCGAAATGTCTAGTTCGTGCGAGATTCAATCTCCTGCTCGCGAGCAGACATCCGCCCCGGCGCCAGGGACGCCTCAGTGCGCGCCGCCGCGCTCCTCGCGGATCTGCGAGACCACCCGGGCCACCGACTGCCGTACCGCTTCCGTCTCGGTGAGGAAGTGCCAGTAGTCGGGGTGGCGGCCCTCCAGGGTCGCGATCGCCCGGTCCAGGCGGGCCACCGAGTCGTCCAGGGGCCGCGCGTGCCGCGGATCGGGCGTGGTGCGGCCGGCCATGGCGAGGCGCTGGGCGTCGCGGATGGCGAAGCGGGTGCGGTCGATCTCCTGCTGGGGGTCCTTCTGCACGGCGTTCAGCCGGCGCAGCCGGTCACCGGCGGCGGAGACGGACTCGTCGGTGGTGTTGAGCAGGGCGCGGACCGTGGAGAGCAGGGCGGTCGCGTCCGGCCAGCGCTGTTCGTCGCGCGCGGCACGGGCCTCGCGGAGCTTCTGCTCGGCCTGCCGGACGTTCTCCGCGGCCTGGTCCGGGACGTGCTGGAGGTCCTGCCAGCACGCGACGGTGAACCGGCGGCGCAGTTCGCTCAGGACCGGGTCGACCTGGCCCGCGCGGGTGGTGAGGGCCTCGGCGCGGGTGCGCAGGGAGACCAGCCGGTGGTCGATCTCGGCGGCCCGCTCCGGCAGCCGCTCGGCCTCGACCCGGATCGACTCCGCCTCCCGGGCGACCCGCTCGGCCCGCTCCAGGGTCTGCGGTACGCCGTGCTGCCCGGCGCCCTGGTTCAGCTTGGTCAGCTCGGGTCCGAGGGCGGCGAGCCTGGCGGCGAGGTCGTCCGCCTTCAGCCCCGACTCCCGTACGGCGTCCAGGGCGTTGGAGGCGGCCAGCAGCCCCTGCCGGGCCCGCTCCACGGCCGGGGCGAGGCGGGCGAGCTGGGTCTCGGCCTTGCCGAGCAGCGGGCCGAGGCTGTCGCCGAAACGATCCAGCTCCCGCTTGACGTTGCCGAGGTCGTCCTTGGCCCGGGTCAGCTCGGTGCGCGCGTGCGCGGCGACCGCGGCCTCCAGGTCGTCGCGATCCAGGTCATGGGCGTCCACGGCCTCGATGTAGCGGTGGCTGGCCTCGTCGATCCGCCCGCTGATCGCCTGGAAGTCGGCGACCGCCCGGCGGGCGGCGGGGGAGTCGTCGACGGCCGTGATCGTCTCTATCGAGATCCGCAGATCCCGCTGGGCGGTGTCCAGTTCGTAGAACGCGGCCGCGGCGGCGTCCTTCGCGGCCTGCGCCTCGGCCCGCTGGTTCTCCGCGCGCCCGCCGAACCAGCGCCGGGTGCCGCCGCCGGCGAACGCGGCCGGCAGCGCGAGGGCGGCCAGCAGGGGCAGGCCCAGAAGAGCGAGGGTGTCCCCGAGTGCCTGACGGTGTGCGCGCGGCACCGACGCCGACGAGTACGGCCGCGATGGTGTCGCCGTCACATCCCTCTCCCGTGCTGTGGTCCGTCCTGGCGGTGCCCGGTGTCATTCTCCCACCGGTAAGGGACGAACACACGGGCCGGTCAGTTCGCGGTTCGCACCGTGATCTTCCCGTCTCCGCTCTGAGCGGACACGACGTGGTCGCTGGAGTCGGACCGGGGCACCGACACGTCGACCCCGCCGTCGCCGGACTTCGTGTCCACGCGGTAGGCGGCCTTCGGCAGCTCCACGGTCACGGAGCCGTCGCCGCTGCGGGTCTCCACCCGGTCCGGTACGGCGCCGAGTTCGAGGTGGAGCGAGCCGTCCCCGGTGCGGGCGGTGACCCGGCGGGAGGTGACCTCCGCGTGCATCGACCCGTCACCGGTGTGCAGCTTGAGCGGCCCGCTGGAGTCGGTGACCCGCACGGAACCGTCGCCGGTGCTGATGCTGAGCGGCCGGGTGAAGCCCCGGGCCCGCACGCTGCCGTCGCGGTCCTCGACCTTCACGCTGATGTCCCGCGGCACCTCGATGCGGTGCTTGGCCGCGCAGTCGGCGACGACGCCGCTGCACTTCATCCGCAGCACCAGCCGGTCGTCCTTCATCGACCAGGTCACCTCGGGGTCCTTGCCGACGGCGACGGTCCCCTGGAACCAGCGGGTGACCTCGACCGTGCCCGCCTTGTTCGAATCGGCGGCGACGATCTCCAGCGCCGAGTCGTCGGAGTCGACGGTCAGGGTGCGGCCCTGGAGGGCGAAGGACCTGTGGTCGGGGGTCTTGTCGTCCCCGGCGGAGGCACCGCAGGCGGTGGCCCCCGCGACGACGAGCGCGACGACCCCGGCCGCGGCGGCGGCACGTGCGGGAACGGAACGGACCATGATGATCTCCCCCTGATCTAGCCCTGGGCGGGCGGCCGCGGGCACTCCGCGACCCTGCTTCGACCCTAGGGACCGGGGACCTGACGGGGGATCCGGGCCGCTCCCGGATCGGGGGTGGGGTTTTCCCCCGCACGACCCTGACCTCCGCGGGCCCCCGAGTAAGGGTTTGCGGGGCAGGGTCCCGGGCAAGGTAGGCTGTCGACTCGTCTCGGGTGCGTAGCTCAGGGGTAGAGCGCCTGCCTTACAAGCAGGATGTCGGCGGTTCGAAACCGTCCGCGCCCACACCGTGAAGGACCCCGGCCGATCCCGGCCGGGGTCCTTCGTCGTTCAGCCCGCTTCCTGCCTGCGGGACGCGTGCTTCAGCTCGCTCCGGGCGTCCACGCGGTCCGGTGTCTCCACCTCGGTCCAGAAGCGGTGGGTGGTGACGAAGACCGCGAGTTCGTGCTCGCGCTGCCGGAGCTTCTCCACCTCGGCCTGTTCGTCGGGTGTCCAGCCCGGGGAGGCGGGGCGCTCCACCTTCCGCCAGCCGGTGTCGTCGCTGAAGCCGTCCAGGGGTGCGACCGACCAAGGGAGCCGCTTGAGCAGGGCCGACAGCTCGGCCCGGACCTGATGCAGCTCCTCCTGACCGGCGAGGAGGTCACTCGGAAAGTCATAGGTCTTAGCCACGGAGCAATGCTACGCCTGTTCGAATTTGGGTGGCGAGTGGCTTCATGAGGTTCATGCGAACGGGCGGCGCCGACTCGCTCGGGTCACGGTCAGGTGGTGGTGGGGGCGGGGTGTTCTGGGGG
>NZ_LJBR01000228.1 GCF_001282115.1 Streptomyces sp. NRRL B-24085
CCCTCCTACGACCCGCCGCAGCCCGCCCCGGTCCCGGTGGGCGCCCCCGACACCGGTCCGGTGCGTCTCGCCGGCGCCCAGGTGCCCATCGGGCCCGGCCCCCGGGTCGCCGACGCCCGGGCCGCCGCCGTGAAGGCGCCCCCGCCGGAGGCCGGCCTGGTCGCCTCCTGGTCCCGGCCGCGCCCCGGTGTCAACGGCACCGACGCCGCCGTGGGGCCGGCCGTACCGGCGCCGCCGCCCGCCCCGCCGGAGACCGCGGCCGGCTGGCGGCCCTGGCGGTTCCGCATGTCGAACGACGTGTGGGGCACCCCGGCCGTCGCCGGGGACCTCGTCTACGTCACCTCCTTCGAGGTGCACGCGCTGGACGTCGGCACCGGCCGCCGCCGCTTCAAGACGCGGGACGTGGCCTGGTCGATGGCGGTCGCGGACGGCCGTATCCACGCCTCCGACGGCCCCACCCTCTTCGCCCTGGACGCCCGCGAGGGTGCCGACCAGTGGCGGATCGGCACGGACGCCTGGGTGTACTCGCTCAAGGCCGAGCGCGGCACGGTCATCACCGGCACGCGCGGCGGCGGCGTCCAGGCGTGGGAGGCCTCCACCGGGCAGAAGCTCTGGGAGATCGCCGGCTGCCAGACGGACTTCGAGTCCCCGGAGGCCGGACCCGCGCTCCACGAGGGCACGGTCTACGTCTGGCAGGAGGGCCGCCTGCGGGCCCTGGACGCCCGCACCGGCGAGGAGCGCTGGGCGTTCCCCATCGGTGACGCGGCCTCCTGCGGCGGGGTGCCGGTCCGGGTCCCAGGCCCACGACGGCTCCGTCTACATCTCGGCCGGGACGCGCGTCATGGCCCTGGACGTGGCGAGCGGACGGGTGCGCTGGCACTTCGAGGCCCCGGCGGTCTTCCTGTGCCCGCCGACCTTCGTGCCCGGGGCCGCGGTGACGGGCGGCGGGGTGTACCTCGCCGACTACCTCGGCACGGTGTACGCCCTCGACGCGGCCGACGGCCGCGACCGCTGGCGCATCGCCACCGAGGCCCGGTCGTCGGTCGAGCCGGTGCTGGTGGCCGGCGGCCATGTCCACGTCGGCAGCGGCAAGGGCCTGTACACGCTGGACGCCGTCACCGGCACGCCGAAGTGGCGCTTCCAGGCCGGCGGCGACATCGTGGGGGCGCCCGCGGTGGCCGAGGGCCGGATCCACTTCGGGTCCACCGACCACCTGCTCTACACCCTGAAGGCCGACGACGGCCGCCTGCGCTGGAAGCTCGCCACCGGTGGGGAGATCACCGGCTCGCCGGTGGTCAGGGACGGCGTGGTGTACGCGTGCAGCAAGGACCGGTGCGTGTACGCGCTGGACGCGGAGAAGGGGACGGGGACGGCCCGGACGAACTAGCTGTCCCGCAGCCCCGTCAGGAACTCCAGCAGTGCCGTGTTCACCTCGTGCGGGCGCTCCTGCTGGGTCCAGTGACCGCAGCCGGGGAGCACGACCGGGTCCCGGACCAGGTTGGGCATCAGCCCGGGGAGCCTCTCGATGAGTTCCGGCGTTCCCGGGAACGCCGGGACCAGGTCCTTGTCGCCGTACACGTAGAGGGCGGGCGGGGTGACCCGGGCGCCGTGCCAGGGGGCCGTCAGTTCCCAGTTGCGGTCCAGGTTGCGGTACCAGTTGAGGGCGCCGGTGAAGCCCTTGGCGTAGCTGTCGGCGAGTTCGTCGAGGTCGGCCTCGGTGAGCCAGCCGGGGAGGGTCTCGGGGTCGGGCATGTCTGCCAGCCAGCCGCGGTCCGGGTCGCTCACCAGGGCCTGTTCGTAGCGCCCGGCGCCCTCGCCGTCGCCCGAGGCGCCGACAAGGAGCCTGCGCAGGGTGGAGCGGGGGTCCGCGCCGAACTCGGCGTCGGCGACCCCGGGCAGATTGAAGTAGTTCCAGTAGAAGCGGCCGCCGAACCGTTCCTGCATGGCCCGCAGCGGAGGGCGGTCGCCCCGGAACGGCGGCGGCACGCTCAGCCCCGCCACCCCGCGCACCACGTCGGGCCGCAGCAGCGCGGTGTGCCACGCGACCGGCGCCCCCCAGTCGTGGCCGACGACGAACGCCCGCTCCTCGCCCAGCGCGTGCACCAGCCCGACGACGTCCCCGACGAGGTGGAGGATGCTGTACGCCGCCACGTCCTCCGGGTGGTCGCTGTCGCCGTATCCGCGCTGGTCCGGTGCGACCACGCGGAAGCCGGCCGCGGCCAGCGGGCCGAACTGGTGGCGCCAGGAGTGCCAGGACTCCGGGAAGCCGTGCAGCAGCACGACGAGCGGCCCCTCGCCCTCCTCCGCGATGTGCAGCCGTATGCCGTTCACGTCGACCATGCGATGTTCCGCCATGCGGTGAGCATACGCCTGTACAGGGCACCGAAATTGCTAACGCAACCTGAATCCGGGATGCCGGGACCGGAACAGGCCGGCCTGCTGGTCCGGCGGCAGGTTCCCGAGCGCGACGAGGTGCGGCGCCTGCGCGAAACCCCGCTGCACGGCGGCCTCCTTGGCGGCCCAGAGCGCGCGGACCGTGCCCTGCACCCCTTCCGGCGGATACCCGGCGATCACCTGCGCGGCGGCGGTGGCGGCCGCCAACGCCCCACCGGGAGCGGTGACTTCGGTGACCAGGCCGATGGTGCGGGCGCGCTCGGCGGAGAGCCGTTCCGCCGTGCCCATCAGTGCCAGCCGCGCGGCCTCCCCGTGCGGCATGGACTGGGCCATGAGCACCGACTCGTAGGCGCTGACCATCCCGTAGGCGGTGTGCGGGTCGAAGAAGGTGGCGGCCGGGTCGGCGACGAGGAAGTCGCATTCGCCCAGGAGGTAGAAGGCGCCCCCGCAGGCCATCCCGTTCACCGCCGCGACGACCGGCTTCCACAGGTCGTTGGACTTCGGTCCGACGCGCAGCAGCGGATCGTCGGTCATGTAGGGGGAGTTCGGCTGCGGGACCTCGGCGTCCCGGTCCAGGCCGGTGCAGAAGGCCCGCTCCCCGGCACCGGTCAGGACCACGGCCCGGACGGAGTCGTCGAAGCGCAACTCCTGCCAGACGGCGACCAGTTCGTCCCGCAAACCCAGGTCGATGGCGTTCAGCCGGTGCGGCCGGTCGAGGGTGACGACCGCGACTTTGGTGTCCTGGTCGGCGGTGACCCGCAGGCCCGTCACGCCGGCACCCACTGCGGAAGCCCGTCCGAGAACACCACCTGCACCCGGGCGCCGATGCGGATCCGGCCCGGGTCGAACGAGTCCAGGGCCGCCCCGGCCGCGCTGACCAGGTTCCCGACCAGCCGTATCCGCGGGGCCTCCGCCAACTCGACCACGATCACGTTGTACGGCGCCAGCGCCGCGTAGTCGGGCAGGAGGGGCGGGTGGGGGACGACCCAGGACCAGATGCGGCCGTGCCCGGAGACCTGCCGCCACTCGGCCTCGAAGGACTGGCAGTGCGGGCAGCAGGGGCGGGGCGGGAAGCGGAGTTCGCCGCAGTCGGCGCAGGCCTGGACGCGCAGTTCGCCCCGGGCGGCGTACTGCCAGAAGGCGGCGCCCGTGGCGTCCTTCACCGGTTCGAGCATGTCAGCTCCTGTTGGTCAGCAGCAGGGCGGAGGTGGGGACCCCCTCGCCGGCGGTGACGAGGCAGGTGGTGGCGTCCGGGACCTGCGCGGTGCTGGTGCCGCGCAGTTGCCGGACGCCCTCGTCGATGAGGTTGAAGCCGTGCACGTACGCCTCGGACAGGCCGCCGCCCGCGGTGTTGACCGGCAGCCGTCCACCGGTCTCCAGGGCGCCGCCCTCGGTGAAGGCGCCGCCCTCGCCGCGGCCGCAGAAGCCGTAGCCCTCCAGGGAGAGCGGGACGAGAGAGGTGAAGGCGTCGTAGATCTGGGCCGTGTCGACGTCCTGCGGGGTGAAGTCGGCGTGCTTCCACAGGTGTCGGGCGGCCGTCCAGGCGGGCCCGGTGAGCGGGTCGTCGTTCCAGTAGTTGACCATGCCGTGGTGCTGGGCGGGCAGGCCCTGGGCGGCGGAGTGGACGTAGACCGGGGTGTTCGGGCAGTCCCGGGCGCGCTCCCGGCCGACCAGCACGCACGCCAACGCCCCGTCCGTCTCCAGGCAGTTGTCGAACAGGCACAGGGGCTCGCTGATCCAGCGGGAGGTCATGTACATCTCGCGGGTCAGAGGGCGGTCGTACATGATCGCGGCGGGGTTCTGGTTGGCGCGGTTGCGGCAGGCGAGGGCGACGTTGAAGAGGTGGTCGCGGGTCACGCCGTACTCGTGCATGTAGCGGCGGGTGAGCATGGCGATCTCGTCGGCCGGCCGGAGCAGTCCGAAGGGTCTGGTCCACTGAGCGGGGGTGGGGAGCTGGACGGTGGTGTTCGTCCACGGGCGGGGGCCGGATCCGCGCTTGCGTGACCGCCAGGCGACCCCGACCGTGGCCTGCCCGCTCGCTATCGCCGCCGCGAGGTGGGCGACCGTCGCGCACGAACCGCCGCCGCCGTAGCCGACCTTGCTGAAGAAGGTGAGGTCGCCGAGGCCGACCGCCTTCGCCAGCTCGACCTCGTCCGTCTCCTCCATGGTGTACGAGGCCAGGGCGTCGACCTCGGCGGGGGCGATCCCCGCGTCGTCGAGGGCCGCGAGCACGGCCCGGCAGGCCAGGGTCCTCTCGTCCTCGGCGAGGTGTTTCGCGAAGGGGGTCCGTCCGATGCCCACGATCGCCGTGGCGTCCTTGAGGGTCACGCTGCACGCACCTCCGCACGCTGTGAAGCCTGCTGACAGCCCGTCAGGCTACAGCTAATCTGACGGGTAGTCAGCTAATGCGTTTCCGCTTTCGGGGAGGCCGATGTGGAGTGGCGGAGCATCCCGGAGCTGGTCCGGTGGGCGGCGCGGCGGTACACCGCCACCGAGGCGGTCGTGGAGGGCCGGAACCGGGTCACCTACGGCGAGTTGGGCGCCCGCGTGGAGCGTGCGGCGGCGGCCTGTCTCGCGAACGACGTGCGGCCCGGTGACCGGGCGGCCGTCTGGGCCCCCAACTCCCTGGACTGGATGGTCGCGGCGCTCGGTGCGGTCTCGGCAGGGGCGGTCCTGGTGCCCCTCAACACCCGCTTCAAGGGCGCCGAGGCGGCCGACGTGCTGCGCAGGAGCGGGACCCGGCTGCTGTTCGTCACCGGGACCTTCCTCGGCACCTCGTACGTGGCGTCCCTGCGCCGGGCGGTGGCGGAGGGCCCCGGGCTGCCGGACCTGGAGCAGGTGGTGGTGCTGTCCGACGACGCCCCCGCCGACTACCGCACCTGGAAGGACTTCCTGGCGAGCGGGGACGGGGTGGGGGAGGCGCGGGTGCGGGAACGCGCCGACGCCGTGACCCCCGAGTCGCCCTCGGACATCGTCTTCACCTCCGGGACCACCGGCCGCCCCAAGGGCGCGGTGATCACCCACGAGCAGACCCTGCGGGCGTACGACGTCTGGTGCGAGCTGGCCGGGCTGCGGCACGGCGACCGCTACCTGATCGTGAACCCCTTCTTCCACACCTTCGGCTACAAGGCCGGGGTGATCGCCTGTCTGATGCGCGGGGCGACGATGATCCCGCAGCCGGTGTTCGACGTGGACACGGTCCTCGCCAACATCGCTGCGGAACGCGTCTCGGTGCTGCCCGGTCCGCCCACCCTCCACCAGTCCCTCCTGGACCACCCGGCGCGCACCTCCCACGACCTGTCCGCCCTGCGCCTGGTGGTGACCGGCGCCGCGGTCGTGCCGCTCAGGCTGGTCGAGCAACTGCGCGGCGAACTGGGCGTGGAGACGGTCCTGACCGCGTACGGCCTCTCGGAGGCGAGCGGCATCGTGACGATGTGCCGGCGCGGCGACCCGCTGCCCGTGATCGCGTCCACGTCCGGACGGGCCATCCCCGGCACCGAGGTGCGGGTGGAGGCCCCGCCCGGGCAGCCCGGCGAGGTCCTGGTCCGCGGCTTCAACGTGATGCGCGGCTACTACGAGGACGCGGCGGCCACCGCTCAGGCGGTGACCGAGGACGGCTGGCTGCGCACCGGCGACATCGGCGTCCTGGACGCCGGGGGCAACCTGCGGATCACCGACCGGCTGAAGGACATGTTCATCGTCGGCGGCTTCAACGCCTACCCGGCGGAGATCGAGCAACTGATCGGCCTGCACCCGGCGGTGGCCGACGTGGCGGTCGTCGGCGTGCCCGACGCCCGGCTCGGCGAGGTCGGCAGGGCGTACGTGGTCCGCCGCCCGGGTTCGGTCCTGACCGCCGACGACCTGATCGCCTGGGCCCGCCGGGAGATGGCCAACTACAAGGTGCCGCGGACCGTGGAGTTCGTGGCCCGACTGCCCCGCAACGCGAGCGGCAAGGTGGTCAAGGGGGAGCTGCGCCGGTCCTGAACGGACCGGCCCCCGGACACGCCTCGGCCGCGACGGCTCCCCCTCCGCGCCGCCGCGGCCGATCCCCGTGTGTACGGAAAGGTCCTCGTCAGACCGTCTCGTCCGTGGCGTGGTTGTCGAGCGGCTTGACGGTGCCGTCCGTCGTGCCGGCCGCCAGGGTGACGACCTTCTCGGCGCCCGTGGCGTGGTTGTCGAGGGTGGTGACCTCGTCCTCGGTCCCCGTGGCGTGGTTGTCGAGCGGCTTGACGGTGCCGTCCTGCTTCTCGGTTGCACTCATGGGTGGTGCCTCTCCCGTTTCGATGATGGGCCGGACCGCCCGGCGACTCCCCCGAGGGTCGCCGGGCGGACATGTCAGGGTCGGTAACCCTAGCGATGGCGACCACCGCTGACCCGTCTGCCCCCCGACGCGACGGATCGACAGGACGAGTCTGCCGAGCGGCGATAAACGAACGATGAACGCCGCGCCCGCACCCCGGCCTACACCGTGGCCGACGGCGTGAGCAGGTGCCGCACCTCGGCGGCCTCCGGCGAGCCGAGTTGCTCGAAGATGCCGAGCGCCTCCTGCCAGCACGCCTCCGCCCGGCCGGGCTGCCCGAGCCCGCTGAGGGCGCGGCCGAGGACCGTCAGGACGTTGCCGCGCCGCCACTCCCCGCCGATGCCCCGCAGCACGGCCAGGGCCTGCTCGGTCAGGGCGGCGGCCTGCGCGGGCCGGCGACCCGCGAGGTGGGCCTCGGCGAGCCGGAAGAGCGTCATGCCCTCCCACAGCCGCTGCCGGCTGTCCCGGAAGACCTCCAGGGCCTCCGTCAGCCGGTCCACGGCGGTGTCCAGCCGCCCCTGCCCGGTGAGCGCCAGACCCAGCGCGTACCGGCCGTTCGCGCCGCGCAGCGTGTGCCCCAGCTCGTCGTAGATGACGATGCCCTGCCGGGCGAGCTCCACCGCGCTGGTGCTGCGCCCCATGGCCAGGTGGATACGGGAGAGGTTGCACAGCGCGCTGGCCTCGCCCGCGAGGTTCCGGTCGCGCCGGAAGCTCTCGATGGCTTCCTTCAGGCACGCCTCGCCCTCCGCGTGCCGCCCCTGGTAGAGCGCGATGATGCCGCGGTCGTTGGCGGCCCAGCAGCCGGCCACCAGGTCGTCGGCCGCGCGGGCGAGCTCCATGGCCTGCCGGGCCTCCGCGTCCGCCTGTTCGAAGCGGCCGGCGGCGAGATGGACGTTGGTGAGGGTGGTGAGGGCACGCGCGCGGGTGCGCGGGTCGTCCGCCGCGTCGGCCGCGTCCCGCAGGGCGACGGCGGCGACCTCGTACTGCTTGGCGTTGGCCCCCGACTCGGCCAGGTCCTTCGCCACCCACAGCAGGTCCACCGCGCGCCGCAGCAGCGTCCCGTGCGCGCACTGCTGGACGAAGGCGAGCAGGGCGTTGGCCTCGGCGTACAGCCAGTCCTGGGCGGCGTGGCGGTCCTCGAAGGACAGCCCCGGGTGGCGGATCTCCTCCAGGTGCTCCACCAGCCGGTCGCCGGGCCGTTCGATGGCGTACACGGCCGCCGCGGTCGCGAGGTAGAAGTCCAGCAGCCGCGACAGCGCCGCCTCCCTCCCCCCTTGCCCGAAAGGCGTGGGAGGTGCCCCCACGCCGGGCGGCTGCTCGTCGCGTTCGGCGCACGCACGCGCGTAGAGCCGTACGAGATCGTGGAACCGGTAGCGGCCGGGCGCCGCCGACTCCAGCAGCGAGGTGTCGACGAGGGCCTCCAGCAGGTCCTCGGTGTCCTCGACGGGCAGGTCCAGTACGGCGGCGGCCGCGGCCAGGGAGATGTCCGGGCCGTCGGCGAGGCCCAGCAGCCGGAAGGCGCGGGCCTGGGCGGGCTCCAGCTGGCCGTAGCCGAGCTCGAAGGTGGCTTTCACGGCGAGGTCGCCGGCCTGGAGCTCGTCGAGGCGACGGCGTTCGTCGGCGAGCTTCGCGGCGAGGACGGAGACCGTCCAGGTGCGGCGGGCCGCCAGACGGGAGGCGGCGATGCGGATGGCGAGCGGGAGGAAGCCGCAGGCGGCGACCACGTCCAGGGCGGCCTTGCGCTCCGAGGCGACCCGCTCCTCGCCGACGATCCTGGTGAAGAGCTGGAGCGCCTCGTCGGGGGACATGACGTCCAGGTCGACCAGGTGGGCGCCGGCGAGGTCCACCATCCGCACCCGCGAGGTGACGAGGGCCGCGCAGCCCTCCGTGCCCGGCAGCAGGGGCCGTATCTGGGCCGCGTCGCGGGCGTTGTCGAGCAGGACGAGGACCTGGCGGCCGTCCAGGACCGAGCGGTACAGGGCGGCCCGTTCCTCCAGGGAGTCCGGGATCGCCGAGTCGGCGGTGCCGAGGGCCCGGAGGAAGGCGCCGAGGACCGTCTCCGGGTCGGCGGCCCGGGCGCCTGCACCCTGGAGGTCGACGTAGAGCTGCCCGTCGGGGAAGGCGGAGCGGGCCTGGTGGGCCACGTGAACGGCCAGCGTGGTCTTGCCGACGCCGCCGATGCCGGCCAGCGCGGACACCGCCATCACCCGGCCCTCGGAGCCGGAGGCGAGCACCTCGCTCAGTTCGGTGACGAAGGAGGCGCGGCCGGTGAAGTCGGGGACCGTGGCCGGGAGCTGGGCGGGGCGGACGGGGGCGGCGACCGGTTCGGGCTGCGGGGAGGAGGGCTCCGCGAGGCCGGGGTCGGCCCGGAGG
>NZ_LJBR01000229.1 GCF_001282115.1 Streptomyces sp. NRRL B-24085
CGACAAGGAGGCGATCGCCAGGCTGCACGAGGCGAAGGAGCTCGGGATCTGAGGAGCCCCGGTCACCGGTGACGGTGACCGGGGCTCGGGAGCCTTGCTACCTGACGGGGTGCCCCGCCCCCCGCAGCGTCTCCTTCACCTCGCCGATCCGCAGATCGCCGAAGTGGAACACCGAGGCCGCCAGCACCGCGTCCGCGCCCGCGCCGACGGCCGGCGGGAAGTGGTCCAGCTTCCCCGCGCCGCCGGAGGCGATCAGCGGGACGGTGACGTGCTTGCGGACGGCCTGGATCATCTCCAGGTCGTAGCCGTCCTTGGTGCCGTCCGCGTCCATCGAGTTGAGAAGGATCTCGCCGGCGCCCAGCTCAGCGGCCCGGTGCGCCCACTCGACGGCGTCGATGCCGGTGCCCTTGCGGCCGCCGTGGGTGGTGACCTCGTAGGAACCCGACTCGGTGCGCCGCGCGTCCACCGACAGCACCAGCACCTGGCGGCCGAAGCGCTCGGCGATCTCGCGGATCAGGTCGGGACGGGCGATGGCCGCGGTGTTCACGCCCACCTTGTCCGCCCCGGCCCGCAGCAGCTTGTCCACGTCCTCGGCCGTGCGCACTCCGCCGCCGACCGTCAGCGGGATGAACACCTGCTCGGCGGTGCGGCGCACCACGTCGTAGGTCGTCTCACGGTTGCCGGAGGAGGCGGTGATGTCCAGGAACGTCAACTCGTCGGCGCCCTCGGCGTCGTACACCTTGGCCATCTCGACGGGGTCGCCCGCGTCGCGCAGGTTCTGGAAGTTGACGCCCTTGACGACCCGGCCGTTGTCCACGTCCAGGCAGGGGATGACTCGTACGGCGAGGGTCATGCGGTGGACACTCCTCGGAACGCCTCCACCTCGACCTCGACGACCAGGCTGGGGTCCACGAAGCCGGAGACGATGATCATGGATGCGGCGGGCCGGACGGTGTCGAACAGCTCCTTGTGGGCGCGTCCGACCTCCTCCACGTCCCGGGCGTGGGTGATGTACAGGCGCGTGCGCACCACGTCGTCCCGGCCGAGCCCCAGCTCCTTCAGCGCCCCGAAGGCGACGTTGAAGGAGTTGACCGTCTGCTCGTACGGGTCGCCCGCGACGATCTCCCCGTCGACCACCGAGGTGCAGCCGGAGACCAGCACCAGGCCGTTGGGGAGTTCCACCGCGCGGGAGTACCCGAAGGTGTCCTCCCAGGGCGCACCGGTCGTGACGCGTCGCAGATCGCTCACTGAGCCACCGCCTCCAAGGCCTCTTCCAGGGTGAACGCCTTCGCGTAGAGCGCCTTCCCGACGATGGAGCCCTCGACACCGAGCGGGACCAGCTCGGCGATGGCCCGCAGGTCGTCCAGCGAGGACACCCCGCCGGAGGCCACCACCGGGCGGTCGGTCGCCGCGCAGACGTTCCTCAGCAGCTCCAGGTTGGGGCCCTGGAGCGTGCCGTCCTTGGCGATGTCGGTGACGACGTACCGGGCGCAGCCCTCCTTGTCGAGGCGCTCCAGTGCCTCGTAGAGGTCGCCGCCCTCGCTGGTCCAGCCACGGCCCTTGAGGGTCGTACCGCGCACGTCCAGGCCCACCGCGATCCGGTCGCCGTGCTCGGCGATGACCTTGGCGACCCACTCCGGGCTCTCCAGGGCGGCCGTGCCGAGGTTCACGCGCGTGCAGCCGGTGGCGAGGGCGGCCGCGAGGGAGGCGTCGTCGCGGATGCCGCCGGACAGCTCGACCTTGATGTCCATGGCCTCGGTGACCTGGCGGACCAGTTCCCGGTTGTCGCCGGTGCCGAAGGCCGCGTCCAGGTCGACCAGGTGCAGCCATTCGGCGCCCGACCGCTGCCAGGACAGGGCGGCCTCCAGCGGGGAGCCGTACGAGGTCTCCGTGCCGGACTCGCCGTGCACGAGCCGGACCGCCTGACCGTCGCGGACGTCCACGGCGGGGAGGAGTTCGAGCTTGGAAGGCATCAGAGGGTTCCGATCCAGTTGTTCAGAAGCTGCGCACCGGCGTCGCCGGACTTCTCGGGGTGGAACTGCGTGGCCCACAGGGCGCCGTTCTCCACGGCGGCCACGAAGGGCTTGCCGTGCGTCGACCAGGTCACCCTGGGGGCGGTCATCGCCTTGTTGTGCGTCTCCAGGGTCCAGTCGTGGACGGCGTAGGAGTGCACGAAGTAGAAGCGGGCGTCGGCGTCCAGGCCGGCGAACAGCCGCGAGTCGGCCGGCGCGTCGACGGTGTTCCAGCCCATGTGGGGCACGACGTCGGCCTGGAGCGGCTCGACCGAGCCGGGCCACTCGTCGAGTCCCTCGGTCTCCACGCCGTGCTCGATGCCGCGCGCGAAGAGGATCTGCATGCCGACGCAGATGCCCATGACGGGGCGGCCGCCGGACAGCCGGCGGTCGATGATCCAGTCACCGCGGGCCTCGTGCAGACCCTTCATGCAGGCGGCGAAGGCTCCGACGCCCGGCACCAGCAGGCCGTCGGCGTTCATGGCCTTGTCGTAGTCGCGGGTTATCTCGACGTCGGCGCCCGCGCGCGCGAGGGCGCGCTCGGCGGAGCGGACGTTGCCGAAGCCGTAGTCGAAGACGACGACCTTCTTCGCGGGAGAAGCGCTCAATTCCACACCTCCAGCCTCAGGACACCGGCGACCAGACACATGCCGGCGGCGATGGAGAGCAGCACGATCAGGCCCTTGGGCATCTGCTGCTTGACGAAGGAGTAGATGCCGCCGGCCAGGAAGAGGCCGACGACGATCAGGAGGGTCGACAGGCCGTTCACAGCGCGCCCTTCGTGGAGGGGAGGATGCCGGCCGCGCGCGGGTCGCGCTCGCTCGCGTACCTGAGGGCCCGGGCCAGCGCCTTGAACTGGCACTCCACGATGTGGTGGGCGTTGCGCCCGTAGGGCACGTGCACGTGCAGGGCGATCTGGGCCTGGGCGACGAAGGACTCCAGGATGTGCCGGGTCATCGTGGTGTCGTACTCGCCGATCATCGGCGCCATGTTCTCGGGCTCGGTGTGCACGAGGTACGGGCGGCCGGACAGGTCGACGGTGACCTGGGCGAGGGACTCGTCCAGCGGGACCGTGCAGTTGCCGAAGCGGTAGATGCCCACCTTGTCGCCGAGGGCCTGCTTGAAGGCGGCGCCGAGCGCCAGGGCGGTGTCCTCGATGGTGTGGTGGGAGTCGATGTGCAGGTCGCCCTCGGTCTTCACGGTGAGGTCGAACAGACCGTGCCGGCCGAGCTGGTCGAGCATGTGGTCGTAGAAGCCGACGCCCGTCGACACCTCGACCTTCCCGCTGCCGTCGAGATCGATCTCGACGAGCACCGAGGTCTCCTTGGTGACCCGTTCGATTCTTCCTACGCGGCTCATGCGCTCTGCTCCTTCTTCAGTTCACGGACCGCGTCGAGGAACGCGTCGTTCTCCTGCGGGGTTCCGGCGCTGACCCGCAGCCACCCCGGGATGCCGTTGTCCCGGACCAGGACGCCCCGGTCGAGGATCTTCTGCCAGGCCGCGTGCGAGCCGCCCGCGCCGTCGAACCGCCCGAACTGCACGAAGTTCGCGTCCGACTCCACGACCTCGAAGCCGAGCGCGCGCAGCTCGGTCACCAGCCGGTCCCGCTCGGCCTTGAGCTGCTCGACGTAACCGAGCAGCGTGTCGGTGTGCTCCAGGGCGGCCAGCGCGGTCGCCTGGGTGACGGCCGACAGGTGGTAGGGCAGCCGTACGAGCTGTACGGCGTCCACGACCGCCGGGTGCGCGGCGAGGTAGCCGAGGCGCAGGCCCGCCGCCCCGAACGCCTTCGACATCGTCCTGGAGACGACGAGATTCGGCCGTCCTTCGAGGAGCGGCAGCAGCGAGTCGCCGTGGCTGAACTCGATGTACGCCTCGTCGACCACGACCATGGAGGGCTTGGCGGCCTGCGCGGCCTCGTAGAGGGCGAGGACCGTCTCGGGCGGGACCGCGTTGCCGGTGGGGTTGTTGGGGGTGGTGACGAAGACGACGTCGGGCCGGTGCGAGGCGATCGCGCGCACGGCCTCCTCGACGTCGATGGTGAAGTCCTCGTTCCGGGGACCCGGGATCCAGCCCGTGCCGGTGCCGCGCGCGATGAGCGCGTGCATCGAGTACGACGGCTCGAAGCCGATCGCCGTGCGGCCGGGTCCGCCGAAGGTCTGGAGGAGCTGCTGGATGACCTCGTTGGAGCCGTTCGCCGCCCAGACGTTGGCGAGGCCGACCTCGTGGCCGGAGGTGTCCGTCAGGTACTCGGCGAGCCGGGTGCGCAGCTCGACGGCGTCCCGGTCCGGGTAGCGGTTGAGGTCGCGGGCAACCTCGCGGACGCGCTCGGCGATCCGCTCGACCAGCGGCTCGGGCAGCGGGTAGGGGTTCTCGTTGGTGTTCAGCCGTACGGGGACGTCCAGCTGGGGAGCGCCGTAGGGGGACTTGCCGCGCAGCTCGTTCCGTACGGGGAGATCGTCGATTCCGAAAGTCACTTGCCGGGCACCTTCCAACCGAACCTGGCCTTGATCGCCGCCCCGTGGGCCGGCAGGTCCTCCGCCTCCGCCAGCGTCACCACGTGGTGCGCCACGTCCGCGAGCGCGTCCTTCGTGTAGTCGACGATGTGGATGCCGCGCAGGAAGGACTGGACGGACAGGCCCGAGGAGTGGCAGGCGCAGCCGCCGGTGGGCAGGACGTGGTTGGACCCCGCGGCGTAGTCGCCGAGGGACACGGGGGCCCAGGGGCCGACGAAGACCGCCCCGGCGTTGCGCACCCGGTCGGCCACCGCGGCGGCGTCGGCCGTCTGGATCTCCAGGTGCTCGGCGCCGTACGCGTCCACGACCCGGAGGCCCTCGTCGATGCCGTCGACGAGGACGATCGCGGACTGCCTGCCCTTGAGGGCGGGCACGATCCGGTCCTCGATGTGCCGGGTGGCCGCGATCTGCGGCTCCAGCTCCTTCTCGACGGCGTCCGCGAGCTCGACGGAGTCGGTGACCAGGACGGCGGCGGCCAGCGGGTCGTGCTCGGCCTGGCTGATCAGGTCCGACGCCACGTGCACCGGGTCGGCGGTGGAGTCCGCGAGGACCGCGATCTCCGTCGGGCCCGCCTCGGCGTCGATGCCGATCCGGCCGGTGAAGTAGCGCTTGGCGGCGGCGACCCAGATGTTGCCGGGGCCGGTGACCATGTTGGCGGGCGGGCAGGACTCGGTGCCGTACGCGAACATCGCGACGGCGGTCGCGCCACCGGCGGCGTAGACCTCGTCGATGCCGAGCAGGGCGCAGGCGGCGAGGATCGTCGGGTGCGGAAGCCCGCCGAAGTCGGCCTGGGCGGGCGAGGCGAGCGCGACGGACTCCACTCCCGCCTCCTGGGCGGGCACGGCGTTCATGATCACGGAGGACGGGTACACGGACCGGCCGCCCGGCACGTACAGCCCGACCCGGTCGACCGGCACCCACTTCTCGGTCACGCTGCCGCCCGGCACCACCTGGGTGGTGTGGGTCGTACGGCGCTGTTCGCGGTGGACGAGACGGGCGCGGCGGATGGACTCCTCCAGGGCCGCCCGCACATCCGGGTCGAGCTCCTCCAGCGCGCGCGTGAGGGCGTCCGCGGGCACCCGCACCCGCTCCAGCCGCACGCCGTCGAACTTCTCTGCGAAGTCGATCAGCGCCGCGTCGCCCCGATGATGCACGGCCTCGCAGATCGGACGCACCTTCTCCAGGGCGGCCGAGACGTCGAAGTCGGCTCGGGGCAGCAGGTCGCGCAGGGCGGGGCCCTCGGGGAGGGCGTCGCCGCGCAGATCGATTCGGGAGATCACGTTCCCAATTCTCTCAGACCCGCATCAGGGCCCGTTCGCGCATTCCAATGGCTGATACGCAACCCGGAAGATCCCCTTCACGTCTAGCGTTCGAGGGGTTACTCAGCGGGCATGAACGGTTGTACGAATCCCACGAACTCCACGAATCGCAAGGAGCTGGACGAACCGTGACCGAGGGGGCCGGCATCCGGGACGGAGACCTGCCGGACGATCTGACCGCCGCCGAGGCCGGCATGTGGCAGGCCTTCCGCAACGGCAGCGTGTACGACCTGAGCAGCGGCGACACCGTCGTCGACGATCCGCACGGCGGGCACCCCTGGGGCCCCGAGCGGACGGTGCGCGCGCGGATCGTGTGCTGGCTGCTCCTGGACGGTCCGCCCGCGCTCGCGGGCCGGGTGTCGTCCCTGAAGCTCACCGGCGTGCAGATCAGCGGCACCCTCGACCTCGCGGGCGGCACGGTGACGCCGTACGTGGAGATGAAGGGCTGCCGCTTCGAGCGGGAGATCCTGCTGCCGGAGGCCCGCTTCGCCACCGTGCGGTTCGTGGACTGCTCGGTGCCGCGTCTGGAGGCCGCCCGGGTGCACACCGAGGGCGATCTGCACCTGCCGCGCTGCCGCTTCCACAACGGCGTCCGGCTGACCGACGCGCACATCGGCACGGACCTGCTGATGAACCAGGCGATCGTCTACCGCGACCGCAGCGGCCGTTCCATCGCCGCCGACGGCATGACCGTGGGCCAGGACCTCCAGGCCGAGCTGCTCGAGTCGCACGGCGAGCTGAGCCTGCGCAGCGCGACCATCGGTGTCTCGCTGAGCCTGCGCGGCGCCCGTCTGAACAACCCGTACACCCGGCTCGCGCTGAACGCCCCGCAGCTCACCGTCGAGCGCACCCTGTACCTGACCCCGGCGGGCGTCGGCGCGTCCATGCTGAGCGGGGCCACTCCCGCGCGCGGGACGCGCATCCAGCGCTTCGAGTGCCAGGGCGGGGTGCGGCTGGACGACGGGCGGTTCGGGGACGCGCTGGACCTGGAGCGGGCCCGCTTCACCTTCACCGACGAGCAGGAGCTGTCACTGCGCCGCATCCAGGCGCCCGAACTGCGCTTCCTCGGCGAGAGACCGCAGCGCGGCAAGGTGGTGCTGTCGGGCGCGCGCGTCGGCAACCTGGTGGACCGGGCGAGCGCCTGGCCGGGGCCGGGCAACCTGCACATGGGCGGCTTCGCCTACGAGAACCTCGTGCCGCACGGCCCGTTCCCGCTGGCCGAGCGGCTGGAGTGGGTGGCGGCCGCGACCGCCGAGTACAACCCGGAGCCGTACGAGAGGCTCGCCGCCGTGCTGCGGGCCGGCGGGGAGGACGAGGACGCGCGCGAGGTGCTGCTCGCGAAGCAGCGCCGGCGCCGCGAGAGCCTGCCGCCGGCCGCCAAGCTGTGGGGGTACGTCCAGGACTGGACGGTCGCCTACGGGTACCGGCCCGGCCGGGCCGCCGTGTGGATGGCGGTGTTGTGGGCCGCGAGCTCGGTGGCATTCGCACACGCGAGCCATCCGCCGCTCAAGGGCGGCGACCATCCGGCCTGGAACCCCGCCCTGTTCGCCCTGGATCTGCTGCTTCCGGTGATCGACCTGGGCCAGGTCGGGTTCTGGCGGTTGCACGGCGGCTGGCAGTGGCTGGCGGCGGTGATGGTCCTCCTGGGCTGGATCCTCGCGACCACCGTGGCGGCGGGCGCCACCCGGTTGTTGCGGCGGAATTAGGGAGGTTCGTGGGGCGGAAGGTGAACGTCGGTCACGTCTTTACCGCGCCTTGACCTTCTGCCGTACAACTTTGTGCGAGTTGCACGTGCGCACTGGCGCAAGGCTCAGCCTCAGTCTTTCAATGGTCGACACCATGGCTCTGCTGCCCCCCTTCATCCGCGCCTCGCGGGTGCCCCCGTACCTCGCCGGCGGACTGCCCGCCGACGACGAGGTGCTGCTCGACGCGCCCGACGAGCGACTCGGCCCCGCGCTCGTCGCCGCCGGACAGGGGACGTACGGGCGCGCGGCCGAACTGCTCGCCGCGACCCGCGAGAGCGCTGCCTGGGAACTGCGCGACCGGTACGTGCGGCGGCTGTCCGCCTTCGCCCGCTCGCGCCCCGAGTGGTACGACGCCTGGCGCGCCGACTTCCCGTACGACCCCGACCAGCTCCTGCTGGGCGCGCAGCTCGCGGTGGACCGCGCGTGGGACTCACCGGCCCGCGCGGAGCTGCTGCGCGAGGTGAGCCCGCTGATCACGGCCGCGGCGCGCGGCGAGGACCGCGACCCGGTGCCGTGGCGGATCGCGCTGGACCACGCACGCGGCTCGCAGGCCGGCCCCACCTACTTCGGGGAGCTGTGGGAGGCGGCACTCAGGCGCGCCCCGCTGCACTACGGCTGCCATGTCGCCGCCCTGCGCTATCTGGCGACCTCGTGGCGCGGCTCGTACCGCGAGTGCTTCGACTTCGCCGACCGGGCCGCCCAGGACGCCCCCTCCGGCTCCCTCGTGCAGGCCCTGCCCGCGCGGGCGGCCCTGGCCTGTCTGACCGGGCCCGGCGGCGACGCGGTGCCGCGCGAGCGGCTGGACGCGGCGGCCGACCGGGCGGTCGAGCTGTCGGCCACCTTCGCGCCGGCCGACCCCTGGCCGGCCGAGATCCGCAACAAGCTGGTGTACGTCCTGGTCCGCCTCGGCCGCTGGACGGACGCCCTGGAGCAACTGCGCATGCTCGGCCCCTACGCCACGTCGTTCCCGTGGAGCCGGGAGGCGGAGGACCCGCTGAGCCGCTTCCTGGAGGTGCGTGAGGAGGTCCGCCGGCACGCCCTGATCCATCCACGGAGTGGGCACGGGGGACGGGTCCGCTCCCGGGGCCATTAGGCTTTGGCGCCGTGACCACCGTGCGGCTCCCGCTCTTCCCCCTGAACTCTGTGCTGTTCCCGGGGCTCGTGCTTCCTCTCAACGTCTTCGAGGAGCGCTATCGCGCCATGATGCGCGAACTGCTGAAGACCCCCGAGGAGGAACCGCGCCGGTTCGCCGTCGTGGCGATCCGCGACGGCCACGAGGTGGCGCCCAGCGCCCCCGGCCTGCCGGACCCCACGGCCGTGCCGGACTCCGGCCCCGCGGCCGGCTTCGGCGACGACCCCGTCAAGGCGTTCCACGGCGTCGGCTGCATCGCGGACGCGGCGACGGTACGGGAACGGGCCGACGGCACCTTCGAGGTCCTGGCGACCGGGACGACCCGCGTCCGGCTCCTGTCCGTCGACGCCTCCGGCCCGTATCTGACGGCCGAACTGGAGGAACTGCCGGAGGACGCGGGCGACGAGTCAGGACCCCTGGCGGAAGGGGTCCTGCGGGCCTTCCAGCAGTACCAGAAGCGCCTCGCGGGAGCCAGGGAGCGCTCCCTGTCGTCCGGGACGGACCTCCCTGACGAACCGTCGGTGGTCTCGTACCTGGTGGCGGCCGCGATGATGCTGGACACCCCCACCAAGCAGCGCCTGCTCCAGGCCCCCGACACCGCGTCCCGGCTCCGCGACGAACTGAAACTCCTGCGCGCGGAGACGGCGATCATCCGTAGTCTTCCGTCGTTGCCGGCGTCGGAACTGACGCGCGGCCCGACGAGTCTGAACTGAGGCCGGAACCCGTCAGATGGCGAAGAAGTCGAAGAAGCAGCAGCAGTCCGGAGGCACCCCGGCGACGGTGGCCCTGACGTCGGCGGGCGTGCCCTTCACCGTGCACGCCTACGACCACGACCCCGCGCACCCGTCCTACGGCGAGGAGGCGGCGGAGGCGATGGGAGTCTCCCCGGACCGCGTCTTCAAGACGCTGGTGGCGGACGTGGACGGCACGCTGACGGTGGCGGTGGTGCCGGTGGCGGGCTCCCTGGACCTGAAGGCCCTGGCGGCGGCCACGGGCGGCAAGCGGGCGGCGATGGCCGACCCGGCCCTCGCGGAGCGCACCACGGGCTACGTCCGGGGCGGCATCTCCCCGCTGGGCCAGCGCAAGAAGCTCCCCACGGTCCTGGACGCCTCCGCGTCGGCCCACGAGACCATCTGCGTCTCGGCCGGCCGCCGGGGCCTGGAGGTGGAACTCGCGCCGCAGGACCTGGCCGACCTCACGAACGCGGTCCTGGCGCCCGTCGCCCGTGCGTGACCCCTCGACGAAAGCCCCTTCCTGACTAAGCAGAAGGGGCATGTCGAAGAGAACCCGCAAGCGCAAGTGGCGCACGAAAAAAGGCCGTTCAAACCACGGCCGACGTCCCGCCTAGAAGACGGCCACACTATCCAGGCCCGTCCAGGCATTTGAGGACGGGGCCCATCAGCGCCATCCGAGCCGTCCGGCCTCTGAAGACAGGACCCGTCACCGCCACCCCAGCCCGTCCGACCTTCCAGGACAAGGCCCCGTCAGCGCCATCCAGCCATCCGGCGTCTGAAGACAGAACCCGTCACCGCCACCCCAGCCCGTCCGACCTTTCAGGACAAGGCCCCGTCAGCGCCATCCAGCCCGTCCGGCGTTTGAGGACAAGGCCCCTTCAGGGCCGGTGGGGGTCCGGGGGCGCAGCCCCTGGGACGGGGTCGAAGGGGCAGCGCCCCTGGGG
>NZ_LJBR01000023.1 GCF_001282115.1 Streptomyces sp. NRRL B-24085
CTGGAAGATCCTCGCAACCACCCGCAGGCGAGCAGACACACGACCGGGACGGTCCTGCATGCCTGATCGGACGACGAAGGATCCGACGTGAAACGACATCTCACCGTCCTCCTGGCCCTCCTGACCACGCTGCTGGTCGCACAGGCCCCCGCCCACGCCACTCCCCCGCCCGCCGACGCCACCGTCACGGCGTCGGCATCCGGACAACTCCTGAGCCCGACCCCGTACATGGGCTGGAACACCTACTACGCACTGGGCGGTGACCCCACCGCGGCGGAGATCGAGTCGACCGCCGACTTCCTGGTCAGCAGCGGTCTGCGCGACGCGGGATACAAGTACGTCTGGATCGACGGCAACTGGGCCGCCCCCACGCCGCGCAGTGCGGCCGGGGACCTGGTGCCCAACCCCGCCCAGTTCCCCGACGGGCTGAAGCCGCTCGTCGACTACATCCACTCCAAGGGCCTCAAGGCCGGCATCTACACCGACGCCGGCCCCTACATCCCCGGCAAGTGCGGACTGGGCAGCCACGGCTACTACCAGCGCGACGCCGACCAGTTCGCCGCCTGGGAGTTCGACGCCGTCAAGGTGGACTTCCTCTGCGGCATCGCCGCCGACCTCGACCCGAAGACCGTCTACACCCAGTTCGCCGAGGCGCTGCGCGACAACGCCGCTGGGCGCCCCATGGTCTTCAACCTCTGCAACCCCGTCACCTCCCCGGACTGGGGCGACTACCCCGAGGAGCAGCAGTCGACGTACTCCTGGTCCTACGCACCGGCCATCGCCCAGTCCTGGCGCACGTACACGGACGTCGGATTCGTCGGTGAGATCAAGTTCAAGGACGTGCTGCGCAACTACGACGCGAACGCGCGGCATCCCGAGGCGGCCGGCCCGGGACACTTCAACGACCCGGACTACCTGGGCCCCGAACTCGGCATGACCGACGAGGAGTTCCGCACCCAGATGACGCTCTGGTCGGTCGCGGCCGCACCGCTGGTGATCGGCAGCGACATCCGCAAGCTGAGCAGGACCTCGCTCGACATCCTCGCGGACCCCGACGTCCTCGCCATCGACCAGGACAGCGCCGCAGTCCAGGCCGTCCGCGTCGGCCCGGCCGGCACGACGGAGACCTGGGTCAAGCGGCTCGCGAACGGCGACCGGGCCGTGGTGCTGCTCAACCGCGGCGACAGCCCGGCGACCCTGACCACCAAGGCGTCCTCCGTCGGCCTGAGCGGAAGCCGGTTCACCCTGAAGAACGCCTGGACCGACCGCGTCACCGAGAGCGCGGGCACGATCAGCGCCGCCGTCCCGGCTCACGGCGCGGCCCTCTTCCGTGTCGCCCGGGCAACGGGCAAGCCCGGCCTTCCGCACGTCGTCGCCGGGCTGCCGCAGGTCACGAAGGTCGGCGGCGACACGGTGCCGGCCGGTGTCGCACCGGTGGTCGCCGGCGGTGACCAGGCGCAGGTCGAGGTCGACGTCCGCAACGACAGCCCGCGGCCCGTCCTCGCCCCCCACGTCGCACTGGCCGTACCCACCGGGTGGACCGCCCGCTCGGCCGGCACCGCTCCGCAAGTGCTGACGCCCGGCCGCTCCGCGACCTTCGCCTTCACGGTCACCCTGCCGGACGCCGCCGCTCCGGGCAGCGCGACCCTGGCCGCCACCACCGCCTACGAGACGATCGACAGGAAGCGGCTGCGGCAGGAGACCACCACGCCACTCGTGGTGGCACCCGCGCCGCCGCACGGCGACGTCGCCCTGTCCCACCACGACTGGATCAGCGCCACCAGCGGCTGGATGTCCCCGACCGTCGACCGGAGCGTCGGCGGCTGGACGCCGATCAGCCTGCTGGGCCAGGAGCACCCGACCGGGCTCGGCGTCGCCTCCCCCTCCACCGTCCGCTACTACCTCGGCGACCGCTGCACCCGGCTGACGACCACCGTCGGCATCGACGACGCGGTACGCGACGTCGGCCCGGAAGGCGGCACCTCCACCTTCCGAGTGCTCGGTGACGGCAAGGTGCTGTTCGACAGCGGAGTCGTCGACCGTGACACCACCCGCCAGGCCGACGTCGACCTCACCGGCGTCCGCGTCCTCGACCTGGTGGTCGGCGACGCCGGGGACGGTGGCTACAACGACCGCGCCGACTGGGCCGGCCTGAACGCCACCTGCTGATCCGGTCCGGGCAGGGCCGCCCCGCGGGAGAGATCACGCGGGGCGGATCCCGCACTGCGTCCGGTGATGTGGGGACCAGGACGGCCGGCCGTTGCGAGGGCGGGTCAGCGGCACCATGGGTCACACGCTGTCGGTGATGTCCGTGAGGGCTGCCGTGTCGCGCTGGGCCTCGATCTCGGCCAGCCGCTCGGACAGCGCCGCCCGGAGGAACCGGTAGGAGTCGCTGCCCAGGACCAGTCGCAGCGGGGCGGGGGTCTGCTCCACGCTGTCGATGATGCGGGTGGCCATCAGGGCGGGGTCACCGAGGGAAGGCCGGCTGCGGTCCTGGGCCGCGCGGGTCATGGCGGCCGGGGTGTCGTCGTACTCCGGCAGCGGGGTCGCCATCCGGAGGCTGCCGTAGCGGAACTCGGTGCGCGCGCCGCCGGGCTCGACGATGGTGACGCCGATGCCGAACGGGGCGACGTCCTTGGCGGTGGACTCCATGAAGCCCTCGATGCCCCACTTGCCGGCGTGGTACATGCAGGCGCCGGGATGGGTGGCCTGGCCGCCGTACGTGGACATCTGGAGGATGCGTCCCCCGCCCTGCGCCCGCAGATACGGCAGTGCGGCCCGGGTGACCTGGATCGAACCGACCAGATTGGTGTCGAGGACACGGAGGAGCTGCTCGTCCGTGACCTCCTCGGCGGCACCGAACAGGCCGTAACCCGCGTTGTTGACGATGACGTCGATCCGCCCCAGCTCGGCGAAGGCCCGCCCGACGACCTCCTTGACGGCGGGGGTGTCGGTGACGTCGAGGGACGCCACCCGGAACCGGTCGCCGTACTCGGCGACGAGATCGTCCACGGATCCGGGCCGGCGGATCGTGCCGACCACCTTGTCGCCTCTCTCGAGCAACTGCTCGGTCATGTGCCGGCCGAAGCCGCTGTTGACGCCGGTGATGAACCAGGTACGACGTGTCATGGCCTGCTCCCAGGTGAGGGGGTTTCCGGTGCGCCGCGGTGTTCCCGGGGCCGCGTCCTCGATCCTTGGCCGATGTCGTGGGGTCAGGCAGTGCCCCCCTGTTCCGGGTAGTGACAGGGCCCCCTCAGGCAGAGGAGCGGCGCGTTACCGTCGGAGCATGGACACAGCAGACGGCCGCAACGCCCTGGGCGCGTTCCTACGGGCACGTCGCGGGCTCGTCCGCCCCGAGGAAGTGGGACTACCTGCCGCGGGGATCCGACGGGTGCCGGGGCTGCGCCGTGAGGAGGTCGCGATGCTCGCGGGCATCAGCGCCGACTACTACCTGCGACTGGAACGCGGCCGGGACCGCAACCCCTCGATCCAGGTGCTCGACGCGCTCGCGGAGGTGCTGCGGCTCGACGCCGACAGCGCCGCTCATCTCGTCGAGCTCGCCCGGCCCAGGTCGCGCCGCGCACAGCCGCTCCCCCGCACCGAACGCGTCCCCGACGGCATCGCGATGCTGCTGGACACACTCGCCGTGCCCGCGTTCGTGCAGAACCGGTGCATGGACGTGCTCGCCGCCAACCGGCTGGCCGTCGCCCTGTCGCCGCACATGGCACCGGGCGTCAACCGCCTGCGGGCGCTGTTCACCGATCCCTTCGCACGGGAGCTGCACATGGACTGGGAGCGGGGCACGGCCGGTGTGGTCGCGCAGCTTCGTGCCGCGGCCGGAGCCGACACGGACGACCCGCGCCTGACGCAGCTCATCGGCGAGCTGAGCCTCAAGAGCGAACGGTTCCGTCGACTGTGGGCCCGGCACGATGTCCGCCGCTGGGAAGGAGCCCTCACCCGCTTGCGGCACCCGCAGGTCGGTGAACTGCATCTGCGCCGCGAGAAGCTGGCCGTCACCGGATCCGACGGACTGCTCCTCGTCGTACACCACGCCGAACCCGGTACTCCTTCGGCCGCCGCACTCGCTCTGCTGGGCTCGCTGTCCGCCACGGAGCGGGAGACCGCCGAGGCGGCCCACGCCGACGACGGGACGAAGCAGCCGCAGGAGCACTGAGTACACAAGCAAGAAAGAGAGCTGTTGCCGGTTCGGCCGACGCAGACATCGACGTGTCATCCTGCGTGAGGTGACCGATGGGAACTGGCGTGCTGTCGCGGACATCGCCCCGCTGGACGAGCAGCGCCGATACGTACCCGCCTTGGCGGCTCGCTACCTGCTTCATGTGGCGTCGTGACGAGGACGGCTCGTACTGGCTCGGGGGCATGGTGATCGATGGCACCGAGCAGGGCAACGGGGTCGGGCGGGCGGCCGTCCGGAACACCTGGAGTCCCCGTCGGCCTGATCACCGAGTTACTGACCGGCCTACAGGCCCGCCACGACGAAGCCACCGGGCCACGGGTCCTTTCGTCGGCGACGCACCTTTCGACCCTCCTCGAATTGATGGCTGGCACCCGGGGCGCGGGCTTAGCGTGCCGAACGGGCTGCGGGCACGGCGGCCGGGCCCGAAACGGGTGACCGACTGGCCGAGTCCGGGACCACCGCACCAGTTCGGTCCGGACTGAGAGGGAAGTGACTCAATGACCAAGCACCACGTCGTTGCGGGCGGCGGGCGATGGCGGCTTCTCGTCGCGCTCACGGGCGCCCTGTTCGCGGTGATGGGCACCACGACCGCCACCAGCGCCACCACATCCACCGACACCGGCCATGATTTCGCCGCGCAGGCGAGGGCGATCCATCTGACCGGCGCGCAGACCGCCGCGCTGAATGCCGAAGTCGAACGTATCCAGGCCGAGATGGGCGGAACGCGCGTCAACCTCAACACGATCGCCCTCGGCGGCAGGAACAGCGTGCACGTGGCCGTGCCGGGAGAAGCCGCACCGCGGGACCTGAGGTCCGTCCCCGGCGCCGATGCCGCCTCTTACGACCCGTGCACGGGCGGAGCCGATTACGGCTGGTTCTGCGCTTACGACCAGCCGAACTTCAGGGGCGGTTACATCGAGATGTACGACTGTGCCGACTACTACATGCCGTGGGGCGTCACCGGATCGTGGGACAACAACCAGACGACCGGCACGCGAGCCCGGATGTACGACGGCAACGGGAGTCTCGGCTACACGACTCCGCGTGCCCACAGCTCCGACGATGTCGCCTCATGGGCCTGGGTCTACTGGATCAGGAACTGCTAGCCCCTGCCGTACCGGACGTGCCGGGGGTGTCCTGACCTGACGTACGTGTTCGGTGGTGGTCGTACGGGCGGGCCGGGCTGCCGGTGGCACATCGGCGCCCCGACACCTTCTCGTCCGGCGCGGATTCATTCACATCCGGCAGTTCTCAATATCAGAACCAACAGCTGTTGGATTTCTGGATCGGCCATTTCTAGAGTGAGCACGCGACGTCCCACCGCGCCGCGCATTCGCCAAGGCGTCCGGGAGGAGGAAACTCATGCGGCGTCGCCCCCGCGGCGACCGGGACCTGTGCGCGATCCGTCCGGCCTCCTGGGAGAACTCGAACCAGGCACGTTCCAGCCCCGTTGAAAGAGTCGCATGAAAACCTTCACCCTGCCCGGCACCGACATGGTGGTCCCGAACGTCGTCCTCGGACTGATGCGCATCCAGGACATGACCGACGAGGCGGTGCGCACGCTCGTGAACACTGCGCGCGACGCCGGCATCACGTTCCTCGATCACGCCGACGTCTACGGCTCGGACGACCACGGCTGCGAGCGCCGGTTCGCTGAAGCCATGAAACTCAGCTCCTCGGAGCGCGAGCAGTTCGTCATCCAGACGAAGGCCGGCATCGTCAAGGACGGGCCGTACTTCGACTTCTCCTACGACCACATCATCGAGTCGGTGAACGGTTCGCTCCGGGCACTGGACACGGACTACCTCGACATCCTGCTGCTGCACCGTCCCGACGCCCTTGTCGAGCCGGAGGAGGTGGCCCGCGCCTTCGACGAACTGTCGGCGGCAGGCAAGGTGCGTGCCTTCGGCGTCTCCAACCAGACCCCCCGACAGCTCGACCTGCTGCGCAAGCACGTGACGCAGCCGATCGTGGCAAACCAGCTCCAGTTGTCGATCACCCACGCCCCGATGATCGCGCAGGGCGTCGCGGCGAACATGCAGGGCCTCGATCAGTCGGTCGTACGCGACGACGGAATCGTCGACTACTGCCGCCTGCACGACATCACCATCCAGGCATGGTCGCCGTTCCAGGCCGGATTCTTCGACGGCCCGTTCCTCGGCTCGGACCGCTTCCCCGAGCTGAACGCGGTGGTCGACCGGTTGAGCGAGAAGTACGGGGTGCCCGCCGAGGCGATCGCGGTCGCCTGGATCACCCGCCATCCCGCGCAGATGCAGGTCGTGCTCGGTACGACCACGCCGGAACGCGTCACGGCCGCCGCGCTCGGTTCCGACATCCCGCTCACCCGGTCCGAGTGGTACGAACTGTTCCGCGCCGCGGGATACACGGTGCCGTAGCCTCGCCCCTTCCAGAACGGCAGCCGGCCCGGAGCGTTCCTCCGGGCCGGCCCCACTTGCCCCGGATCAAGATGATCAGGAGTCGCCTCTGGTGACGGCTTCGTGCGACAGGCGCCCCGCCCGCCGGGGAATCGGGCCTGCGTGATCGGCTCGACGCCGAATCCGCCCTCCGGGTTCTACTCGGTGGACGGAACGACCTGTCGTCCGGAACCGCCCCCGGGTTTCACCAGACCGGTCTCGTACGCGACCACCACCGCCTGGGCCCGGCTGTCCAGGTCGAGCTTGGTCATCGTGCGGTTGAGGTGCGTCTTGACGGTGGCCTCGCTGATGTAGAGGCGGTCGGCGATCTCCAGATTGGACAGCCCACCGGCCGTCAGCTTCAGAACCTTCACCTCGCGCGAGGTCAGCACGTCCAGGTCAGGCGGGCTCTCCGACTCCTCCGCCACACCTTGCTGCCGGGCGAAGGCCTCGACCAGGCGGCGGGTGACGCTGGGCGCGAACAGCGCATCGCCGACCTCCACGGCGCGTACGGCGGTCAGCAGCCGCTCGGGCCCGGAGTCCTTGAGCAAGAACCCGGAAGCCCCGGCGCGCAACGCCCCGTAGACGTACTCGTCGAGATCGAACGTGGTGAGGATCAGGATGCGGGGGCCGCAACCGTCAGCCTGGGCGAGGATGCGCTCGGTGGCCTCGATGCCGTTGACGCCGGGCATCCGGATGTCCATGAGGATCACGTCGGGCCGGGACTCGGCGGCCAGTCGCACCGCCTCCTCCCCGTCCCCGGCCTCCCCCACGACCTCGAAGCCCGGCGCGGCGTCGAGCAACCCGACGAGACCGGCACGGATGAGGAACTGGTCGTCGACGACGAGCACTCTGGTCATCCCGTACGGTCGTCTCCCCGTCGTCCGTCAGTGGCCGAGGTCGGCAGGGTCAGCCGCACCGCGAACCCGCCTCCGGTGCGTGGGCCGACGCTGAGCGTCCCGCCGTAGAGCTTGGCCCGCTCCCGCATCCCAATCAAGCCGTGTCCGGCCCCCGGCGGGACTCTGTCCGGATCCACACGCTGCCCGTCGTTGGTGACGCACACCGTCAGGTCGTGGCGCCGGTAGCGGAGTTCCACGCGCGCGTGGGCGTCACGGGCATGCTTGAGGACGTTGGTGAGCGCCTCCTGCACGACTCGGTAGGCGCACAGCTCGACACCCGGCGGGAGCGGACGCCGGGTGCCCTCGACGGCCAGCTCAACGGGGAGGCCACCGGCGCGGACGCGCTCGACCAGCTCGCCGAGCCGGGCGAGGGTGGGCATGGGGGCGCCCTCCGGGACCGAGGAGTCCTCCTCCCTCAGCACCTGGAGCATGCGCCGCAGTTCCTCCAGTGCTTCCCCGCTGGTGCCCGCGATGGTGCCGAGCGCGCCGCGCGCCTTGGCCGGATCGGAGTCGAAGACGAACCGGGCGAGACCGGCCTGCACGGATATCACCGACATGTGGTGGGCGACGACGTCGTGCAGCTCACGCGCGATCCGGCCGCGTTCCTCGGCGACGGCCCGCCGGGCCCGCTCGGCCTGCTCGGCACGCAGCCGCCGGGTGAGTTCGGCGGAGCGGCGGGCGAGTATGCCGAACCACACCAGCACCGAGCAGTACAGCAGCGCCTGGCCGACGACCGACGGCATGGACGAGCCGTCGGTGATCAGACCGGCGTACACCCACACCGTGGCCATCACGGCCGCACAGCCGGCCGCGACCCGGGGCGTGCGCACGGACGCCACCGTGTACAGGGCGAGCATGGAACCGAAGGTGGACACGACCGGCCAGTAGCCGAGCGTGACATAGGCGACGCTCGCGGCCTGCACGACCACGAAGGCACCCAGGGGCCACCTGCCGCGCAGTGCCACCGGCAGGTGCGCCAGCGCGACCAGGAGGTAGGCGCGCGCGTCGAGTTCCGGCCAGCCCTGTGCCACCGATTCCCGCCCCAGCAGCACGGCGACCCCGAGCATGGCGACGGCGATCAGCGAGTCGACGACGTACGAGCGCATCGCGGCAGCGTAGCGCCGCGGTACGAGTGGACGGGTCAACCGGTCGCGGTACCACGCGAGTTGTACGACCACAGCGGCTACCGCGCCCGATGGGCCATGAGTTCCAACCGCTGTGGGACGCGGGCGGCCGGCGGGCCGCCGTACGTTCGGTGACACCACGGAGCCGGCCGACCACCGGCACCGCACCGAAAGGGGAATCGGCACTCATGAACATACGCAAGCGCATCGCCCTCGCCGCGGCGGTCACCGCCCTCGGCACCGGACTGGCCGTCGCTCCCGCGGCACACGCCGCGCCGGCGCACTCCGTCCAGCAGGCGGCCGTGAAGGCCTCGTGCAACCACTACAGCGGGACCAAGCTGACGAAGGCGGGGCAGACCGGATCCGCCGCGGCGAAGCGGATCAGGGAAGTCCAGTGCCTGATCAACATCAACACGTCCTATCCGACCCTGCTGGACGTGGACGGCAAGTTCGGCACCAAGACGTACAACGCCGTGGTGAGCGTGCAGAAGCACGCCTTCCCGAACGACTCCAGCCAGTGGGACGGCCAGGTCGGCACGAAGACCTGGGCGAAGCTGCGCTCGGGTGTGTGGTGGTAGACGCCCCTCGCTCCTACCGAGGGTGACAGCAGCGGGTTCGCGCTCCTGGGGGGAGGGAGTCGCTGACAGCGACTTCCAGGGCCGGGCTCGCATGACGTCGGCCTCCAAGCCTGATCGTGGCCTTGGAGGCCGACGTTGCTGTACCCGCCGTAAAAGCCGTATGCGGAGCCGCAGAGACGCAGTGCAACCTCCCGCGGGTTCAGTGGTCTTACTTGCCGGGGGTGCACATGACGGCAGAACACCAGATTGCCTTCTTCCTGAGGGAACTGGAGACGGGCGACACCTGGCGACGCGCAGCAGCGGCAAAAGGGCTCGGCGCACTCGGCACCGCCGAGCACGCCGCGGTGCTCGTACGGGCGGCCGCCGACCCCTCGCCCGAGGTCCGGGAAGGCGCGGCGGTGGGCCTGGGCAGGCTGGGGGTCGCGGCGGGCATGGCGGAGACCCTGTGCACTCTGATGGACGACGACGATCCCCGGGTGCGCAGACAGGCTTCTCTGGCGTCCCGCCGGCTCGGGCTGCGCGATCGCCAAGTCGTGGACGCCTATGGGCGACTGCTCGGCGATCCTGACCATCACCTGCGGATCAACGCGTTGGACGCGTTGCAGGAGTTGGGCGTACCCGGTGACGTTCCCGCGCTGGTCCGGCTGCTGGGTGACCCCTTGGACGCTATCTGGGGTCGGGCGCGGGCCATGGTTTTCGAGTTCCGGGAAAACCCGGACGTCGAGGCGGAGGTGGTCCGCACGGCCCAGTGGGGGGCGGACTCCGCCCGGGTGCTCGCCCTGTGCATGCTGCCGGACCAGCACGTCGACCGGCTGCTCCCGTCGCTGCTGCGAAATCTCACGGACGACCCTTCCACCGAGGTGCGCCGCGCCGTGGCTTTCCGACTCACGTTCAGGAGCCGCCCGGAGACGCGGGACGCGCTGTTCGCCGCCCTGAAGGCGGAGCGGGAGCCGGCCGTGGCCTCACAACTGCTGTTCCTACTTGACCGATCGGGGGACGAACGGCTGTTGGCCCCGGCCTCCCGATGGCTGAGCGACGAGCGGGTGGGTCCATCGGCCGCCGCTGCCCTGGGGTCCGTCGGCGGCAAGGTCGCCGCGCGGCTCCTGCGGGCCCTTCTCACCGACCCGGCGACGACCCCACGCACGCTGGCCGCAGCGGCAACGGCTTACGGAGACATGGGGCGATGGGACGCCGTATGGCTGCTGCTGCCCCTGCTGAACCATGCCGAGCCCGAGGTGTACGAAGGTGCGCTGCGCGGCCTGGACGCCATGGCCGACACGGGATTCCGGCCCTGGGAACGCGCGGCGGTCGCCCGGGCTGTGGTGGCCCGTCTTGACGTCCGACCCACTTTGGTCGGAGTGGCGGAGAGGGTTCTCACGGGCCTGCCGGAAGCCCTGCCCGGGCTGCGGGAACTGGTGGACCGGGCCCCGTCCCCCCTTGTCCGATCCGCCGCGCTGTCGCTCCTCGACCCGCACAATGCGACGGACGCCGACACCCGGCATGATCTGCCGCTCTTCGTGCGGCACTTGGACGACGTCGATATGTGGGTGCGCAAAGTCGCCGCGGAAGGAATCGCCCACTGGGTGGAGGAGACCGGCACGCTCCCGCCGGGCGAGGAGCATCTGCGCGACCGGCTCACCGCCCTGGACGCGGACCCGTCCGACTTCGTACGCGAGGCGGCTGCCGAGGCGTTGCGCGCCCTGGACCGCTGCCGGAACAGCTGACCGGCACAAGTACGTGTCGACGGCAGGCTGTCCATCCTTCCGGCGACCACCCCCACCTGGCCGAAACCGCACGGTCGGACACCCCTCCGCATGCCTTCCCGCGCCACGCGCAACAGTGGACTCACCCACCCCGCACACCCGCGGCGCCGGACCGCGACAGCTGTGTGACCCGCTTCCGCCACCGATTGTCAGTGATCGCCGCTAACGTTCCTCACATCGTCGCACTGACGCCGGGGCGTACCCGGCTGAACTGTGCTTTCTTCTTGCTGACTTGTTGTGGAAGGCGGGGACTCGTGGGTTGGCTCTCGGCGGGTGACGGGTATGAAGTCGCCCTGGTGGACGGGCGGGTGGCGGCGCGTGCCACCTCGGGCCGGGCTGCGGGGCGGCAGCTGAAATCGCTGCCGCGCGCGCTGCGCGACCATCCCGAGGTGGACCGGCTGCGACGGTTCGCCGAATGGCTGGATCGGCACGCCACCGCATGCGTCGCCCAGGTCGACTCCTGGATGGTGTCGTCGCTTCCCGTCCCCACCGGTCTGCTGGCCCGGGTGTGGCCGGACGAGGCCTGGCAGTCGGCGCTGCGCGACCTCGCCGTGGTGGGTGACGATCCCGACGAGGTCGGTTTCCTGCGCGGTGCCACGGAAGACGGCGAACTGCGCGTGGTGAACCTCGACGGCGAGACGGTACGGCTGTCCCCGCGTACGGTCACGCTGCCGCACCCGGTGCTGCTCCCGGACCTCGACGACATCCGCGAGTTCGCGGCGGAGCTGGGCATCGTGCAGCGCGTGGAGCAGATCCACCGCGCGACCTGGCAGCGCCCCGAGGACCTCGACCCGAAGGCCCGGGAGATACGGGAGTTCGCCGGAGGGTCCTTCCGTTCCCGCTTCGCCCTGGCCGCGCGGGCGAGTTCGCTCGGCTACCGCGTCTCGGGGGGCTACGCCACGGCCCGGGTCCGCGACGGCGACCGCACCGTGGAGGCCGCCGTGTGGATCGGCGAACCGTACTGGGAGGACACGGTGGAGACCGGCGGCCTCACCTGGCAGGACCTCGACGGCCGCGCCCTGCCGCTGCGGGAGGTGGGCCCGGTGGCCTGGTCGGAGGGGATGCGGATGGCCGCGGCGCTGTACGCCGGGCGAACGATCGAGGAAGGCAAGGACGCATGAGCGGGGGGACGCAGGTGTCGTACGAGGAACTGCTGACGGCGGGTGCGGTCCTGCCGCCGGACACCGAGGAGGCCGGCGAGCGGGCGGTGCCTCTGACGGCACGCGCGTACCACCACCCGGGCCTCGACGACCGGGTGGTGGTGCGGCTGGTCGCAGGCGAGCTGGGCGCCGCCGAGGACCTGGCGGCCGGCTTCCTCGGCCTGGAACCGGCCGCCGAGCCCGCCGTCGTGGGCCTCGGACTGCGCCAGTCGCTGGGCTTTCCCGAGTGGGTGCTGGTGCACCACCCCGAGGACGGCCACCACGCCCTGGGGGTCGTCCCCGACCTGGAGCGAGCGGCCCGGCAGGTCAAGTCCCGCCCGAAGGCCGCGCTGGACGCCTACCTGGAACTCGGCCGGCGGCTTGCCGCGTCGGTGCCGCACTTCCTGCCGACCTTCTACGAGCAGGCCGGCCGGGTGTTCCTCGCCGAGGAGAACGCCACCTATGCGGCCCAGTTGTTCACCCGCGCCCGCAAGGCGGAGGCGGAGCACGGACTGACGGTGGAGGAGGACCGCCTGGACGCGGTGTTCCTGGAGTTCGCGCTGGCCGGGGCGCTGCCCGTGAAGGTGCTCTCCGCCTACGGCAGGGAGCTCGCCGCCCGGGTCTCCGCCGGGGAGGCACTGGAGCGCTTCACCCGGCTGTGCCTGCGCCGCACCGCGGGCGGTCTGCCGCCGTCCGCCCAGATGGCCAACGACCTGCGCAAGCTGGCCCGTGGCGCCGGCCAGGACGCCGACCGGGCCGAGCAGGACTACCTGGCCGAGCTGCTCGGGCTGCCGGCCACGCTGCGCGCCGCGGGCGGCTGGTGGAAGGGCCACCGGGCCGCGCTGGTGGCGCTGGCCGAGCGGGAACCGCAGGTACGCGGCGCCCTGCTGGACATGATCCCGGCCGGCGGTGACACGGACATGCCCGCCATGTGGCTCGAGGTCCTGGAGACGTCCGGCGCCACGACGGGACTGTGGGACGACACTCTGCCCGCGCACCAGCGGCCGAGCGACGGCACCGCGGGCTGGCTGGAGCGCTTCCTGACGTTCCGGGAGCGGGCCCGGTCCTGGCGCGGCTCCACCCGGATGCCGGAGCTCTACCCGCTGGTGGAGCGGGCGGCGACCCGGCTGCGCACCGAACTCACCGCGTCGGAGCGGGGGTTGAGGGTCACGCACGACATCGACCTGATCGACCTGCTGCTGTCCCTGGACGTGCCGGTCGCCGCTCCCGCCAAGGACCAGGACCTGCCGCTGACGGCATGGGCCATCGGGGACGGACAGCGTGAGCTGACCCTCCTGGGCGCCGATCCGCGGTTCCGTGACGCCTTCCTGCTCGGAGCCGACCGTTTCCACCAGGGCGACCAGGCACTGCGCGCCATCCGTCTGCTGGCGGCCTCGCCCGGCGGTCGCCCGTGGCTGACGGAGTGGGTCCGCAGCGTGGTGCGAGGCTTCACCGCCGTCGGTCTGCCCGGACTGCCCCATGCGCTGAACCGGCTCGGGTGGCTGCCCGCCGAGGCACTGGCGCTGGCCGAGGACGACGCCCGCGCCGCCGTCGGCACCGACCTCGCGCCGGTACTGGCCCGCACCCTGCGAGCCGGACTCTTCGACGAACTCGGCTGGCCCGCCTGGGAGGAGGCGACGGCCGAGCTCGTCGCCAAGGACCGGGTGGAGGACCTCGTGGTCGCCGACGCCTGGCCCCACCTCGTCGTGGCCGGCAAGACCCAGGCCCGTGTGATCGGCGCCGGCGGCACCGTACTCACGCACGACCTGCGGCTCCCGGCGAACGACGTCTCGGGTGACCCGGGTTTCCACCACGTGGACGGCGAACTCCTCGTGTACTGGAACTCCCGCAGAGACGGTCTGCGCGGCTACTGGCACTCGCGCGCCGACCGCGTCGAGTCCCTCAAGGGCGCGCACGCCACGCGGGGCACCGAGATGGACTGGTACCGCGGCGACTTCCCGATCACGCTGCCCCTGCCGGGCGGTGGCCGGACCACCGGTCGCGGAGTGGTGCACGCCGGGGACACCACCCTGCCCGACGAACGGCCGCTGCTCTTCGACGGATCGTCCTACTGGGTGTGGCACGCGGACTCCGAGGACCGCGCGGCGCACGGCTGGTACGAGTACGACCCGGCCACCAACGAGCGCGGGCGGATGAGCAAGCCCGCCTTCCTCGCCGACGCCCTGCGTGACGCCCCCGAGGGCAGCAGTTACGTGGGCGGCAGACTGCGCCCGTCCCCCACCGCCGAAGCCAGCCCCAGCTGCGCTCCCGTGGACGGTCTGGTCGGCCTGCGGGTGATCGAGCTGCCCGGCGGTTCGCATCGCGCCGAGGACCTCGCCGGACACCGCGTCACCCTGCCCGCCGGAGCCGGTGTGCCCTACGAGCTCATCGTCTTCCCCGGCGCGGACCGGGCCACCGCCGTCGTCCGCGACAACTGGCAGCTCCGCCTGGTCGACGCCGACGGCGTGCACACCGCCTGGGCCAAGACCGACCGCACCCCCGGCAACTTCGGCGAGGGCACCCTGCTGCTTCCTCCCGTGCAGTTCTGGGAGTGCCTGACGGCCCGTGACCCCGAAGGGTCGAAGGCACTGCGGACCATCGACCGCGACACGGCCGCCGCCCTGCTTACGGCAGCGGCCGACCAGGACGAGCAGGCGCTGACCGACACCGTCCGAGCCCTCCTCCCCGTCAGCCATGACGGGCTCGTGAAGGGCATCGCCGGAGTCGCCCGCTACGCCGCCGCCCAGCAGGCCGTGCTGGACGCGGCGGCCACCCGGCTGACCCGCGCCCTGGAAGGCGGCCTGGAGGAGGAAGGGCCGGGCGGACCGGCGGACGTCAAGCTCATGGCGGCGACGAACGGGCTCGGCTGCTCCCACGGCTACTGGTGGAACCGCGACGACGAGTCCGACACCGTCTTCCGCACCCTGCGCGTCCTGGCCCGGGCCACCGGACTCGCCGACACCGCCCTGCCCGACCTCACGGAGGTGCGTCTCCACCTCGACGGTCACCCCCTGCCCTCCGGACAGCCCGACCTGGAGTCCCTGCTGGAGAGGACGACCGCACTGGCCTACCGGGCCGTCGGCGGCACCACCGCCCAGGACCACCGCGAGGTCCTGTGCACCCTCCTCGCCGAGTTCGACCGCCTGGGTCTGACACCGGACGACTCCACCGCCTGGCGGAAGGTGCACCTGCACCTGGAGGCGGCGACGCTGCGCACCACAGCGGGCGGATGGCGCGAAGGCTCCTGGAACGGCGTGCTCCCGCTCGCCGACGGCTCCTTCATCGCCGTGACGGGCCGCAACTCCCTCGACGACGACCGTGCCTGCTTCACCGGCTACTTCCACGACCCGGCCGGACGCTTCGAGACACCCCTGCCCTACAAGGCGCTCCAGTCACGGCCGTTGGGCGAGAGCACGGCCCCGGGCAGGATCCGGACGTTCCTCGCCGAACTGGCCGAGCGCGGCCCGGCCCCCTGGTTCCCGGAGGCCGCCGAGGAGTTCGCCCGCCTCACCGGCGTGACCGAGACGACGGCCCGGCTCGTCGTGGCCGGCATGCCGAGGATCGACGTCTACGAGCGCAACTTCCTCAGCGCCGAGACCCGCGCCCTCATCGGGGTGAAGGTGGGCCCGGCGGCGGTCGCCAAGGACGAACTGCGCGGCGTCGACGGCGCGGTGCGGGCCGCGGTCGTGGGCGCCCTGCTGCCCGCCGAGCCCGCCCGGCTGTGGACCGAGGGCCCGGACGTGGCGGCCGCCGCCGCGGTGTGGAACGCCAAGGTGGGCAAGCGGGTGGCCGTCCCGGAGGCACTGCTCGGTGACGCGATCCGTGCCTTCCGGTACCCCTCCTGGCCGATCCGGCAGGCGCTGCCCGCCCTGCTGGACCCGGCCGCCTCCCCCCGGCTCAGCCGGGACCTCACCTGGGCGGTCAGCGGGGACCGGGCCAAGCCCGTCGGCGACGACACGGAAGGGTTCACCGCGGACACGCTGGTCGGCGCGGTCGGTCTGCTCGCCTGGCTCGCCCACCGGCTGCCCGCCGGCGACCCGGTCCGCGCCGCACTGCCCCCGGCTCTCACCGTCGTCCGCGAACGGCTTGCCCACCCCGGACTGATGCTCGACCTCGGGCGTTACATCAGCCTCCCCGACTTCCGGAAGACCGCCGGCACGCCCACCGAGATCGGCCCGGGCTTCGAGCGGTACGGCGCCGTCGTCCTGGCCACCCACGACGACCGGCCCGCCCCGGCCGTCCGCGTCGACCTCCTCGACGAGGCGGGCCAGGACCCCTATCTGCCGGCGGTGCGCGTCGACAGCCAGCAGCCCTACGGCGTCGAGGTGGCGCTGCGTCTGGTCCGCGACCAGAGGCTCGCTGCCCTGCTCGCCGATCCCGGGGAGCCGATCGCTGGGGGCCGCGGCAAGGACGGCACCTGGTGGCCGCAGGACCCCAGTCGTTCGGTTCCCGATCTGGTCACCGAGGTGGCCAAGGAGCACGGACTGGGTGAGGACGCCGCCACGCTCTATCTGATGCTGCTGGCGATGCCTGACCCGACCGACCGCATGACGGCCCGGTGGACGGGCTGGAAGCCGGCACGGCTGAAGGCGGCGCGCGCCGAGCTGGCCGCGACCGGTCTCGTAGTGGAGGCCAGCCGGACCCGGGCGGGCCGCTCGCTGTTCCTGCCCGGTGGCTGGGTGGAGCAGTCGGCCCCGCGGGTGCCGCTGGAGCGCTGGAAGCTGCCGCTGTTCGGCGAGATGAGCGACGATCACGTCCCGTTCGGCGTCATCGTCCCGTTCGAACCGGTCGCGGACCTGTTCCGCAGGGCGTGGCAGCGGGTCCAGGACGGCGACGCTCCCCGGTTCGAGGAGCTGAAGGTCCGGCGGGGTCGGCGCCGCTGACGTATCACCGGCTCGGGGCGCCGCCCGCCGACGGCGCCCCTCCCCCCACCTGCACTCCCCCACACATCGACACCGACCGATCTACCGAGCAAGGACCTCCATGCCCCTGACCGACACGGTGACGGCCCTTCCGGCCCGGCAGACCCTGCCCGCCGAAGAGCGCTTCGCCACCGAACTCGCCTTCCTCGCCGCCCACGACGACGGCCCTCGCCCGCCCGGCTGGCTGCTGACGCCCCGCGCGGTGATCACCTTCGTCTGCGGCAGCGGCGGCGAAGCCCTCAAGCTGCCCGAGGCGACCGAGGGAGTGCCGGACGAACTCGTGATCGCCCCGAAGTTCGTCGGTGAACGCGCCCTGGTGGAGCGGTGCGTGGTCACCCTCGCCGGCGAGCGCGGGCTGCTGCTCGTCGGCGAGCCGGGCACCGCCAAGTCCATGCTGTCGGAACTGCTGTCGGCGGCCGTCTGCGGCACCAGCGCGCTCACCGTGCAGGGCACCGCGGGCACCACCGAGGACGCCCTGCGCTACGGCTGGAACTACGCGCTGCTCCTCGCCCAGGGCCCGACCCCGCAGGCCCTGGTGGACTCACCGGTGCTCGCCGCGATGCGCGCCGGGAAAGTGGCCCGTATCGAGGAGATCACCCGCTGCCTGCCCGAGGTGCAGGACGCCCTGGTGTCGATCCTCTCGGACCGGCGGATGAGCGTCCCGGAGCTGTCCGGCACCGAGGACGCCCAGGTCGCCGCCGTTCCCGGCTTCACCGTCATCGCCACCGCCAACCTCCGCGACCGCGGGGTGTCGGAGATGTCCGCCGCCCTCAAACGCCGCTTCAACTTCGAGACGGTGCACCCGATCGCGGACGTCGAGGCCGAGACCGAACTCGTCAAGCGGCAGGCCAAGGCGGCCGTCGCACGGGCCGGCGCGGCCTTCGGCGTCGACGACGCGGTCCTCGACGTCCTGGTCACCGTCTTCCGCGACCTGCGGGCCGGACGCTCCGCCGAGGGCTGGGACGTCGAGCGCCCCGGCACGGTGATGTCCACCGCGGAGGCGGTGCAGGTCGCCGTCTCCCTGGGGGTGGCCGCCGCCTATCTCCCCGGCGGGGACACGCTCGACCTGGTACCTGGCCATCTGCTGGGCGTGGTCCGCAAGGACGACCCGTCCGACCATGCGCGACTGCTCGGCTACTGGGACGGGCCGGTGCGCCGCCGCGCCGAGGACGGCTCGGCGACCTGGCGGCGCCTGTGGGACCTGCGGGAGAACCTCCGGTGACCCTCGCCCTGGAACCGAGGGCGGCCCTCACCGCCCTCGCCGACTGCACCGCCCCGTACCTGCTGGGCGTACGGCACCACAGCCCCGCGCTCGCCGCCGCGGTGCCCGCGCTGCTGGACGCCGCCGGTGCCGAGGTCGTCTGCGTGGAACTGCCCGTCGACTTCCAGTCGTGGCTGCCCCATCTCGCCGCGCCGGGCACCCACGCCCCGGTCGCGCTGGCCGGGGCCGGCGAGGGCGGCCGACTCGGCTTCTACCCCTTCGCCGACTTCTCGCCCGAGCTCGCCGCGGTCCGCTGGGCACGGGAGCGCGGGGCGGAGGTCGTCTGCTGCGACCTGCCGATGTCCGACCCGCGGTGGGGCACCGAGGGGCCCGCCGCGGCCGCGGACGGCCGGGGTCCTTCCGCCGGGGCGCCCACCGCGTTCGCGGCGGCGCTGACCGCGTCCGGAACCGGCCGCGACGACGACGACATGTGGGACCGCAGCGTGGAGGTCCTCGCCCCCGGCTGCACCCCGGAAGCGATCCGCCGGGCCGCACTGGGCGTCGGCTGGGCGCTGCGCCGTGACGCCGAGTCGGGGGGCGGTGTGCCCGCGGTCGATCTGGCGCGTGAGGCCCACATGCGCGCGGTGCTCGCCCGCGCCTCGGCCGACGGCCGCCGGATCGCAGCCGTCGTCGGAGCCTTCCACGCCCCCGCACTGACCGTGGGGGAAGCGGCCGAGCCCGCTGGGCCGGCCGATATCGGTGACGCCCCGGCCGTGGTCACCTCTCTCGTGCCGTACGCGTTCGACCTGCTGGACTCGCGTTCCGGCTATCCGGCGGGCATCCGCGACCCGCGCTGGCAGCAGGCGGTGTTCACCGCGGGCGGCGACCCCGAGCGACTGCACGACGCGGCCGCGCGGGCGGTCACCGACGTGTGCCGCGAGCTGCGGGCGGCCGGACACGTCGCCGGCACGGGCGAGGCCCGGGAGACCCTGCGCGTCGCGTGTGACCTGGCCCGGCTGCGCGGACTGGCGGCGCCCGGCCGCGGCGAGGTGCTGGAGGCGCTCACCACCGTCATGGGCCAGGGCGAACCGCTGGGCCGCGGCCGGGCACTGGCCCGGGCGCTGGAGACCGTCCTGGTCGGCACCGCCCGGGGCCGTGTCGCCCCCGGCACCCCCCGCTCCGGTCTCGGCCCCTCCGTCGAGGCCGAACTCACCGCACTGCGCCTGCCCGGACCGGACGACCCCGCACCGCGTGAGCTGCGGCTCGACCCCCTGCGCTCGGCCCTCGACGGCCGACGCGAGGTCCTCCTCCAGCGGCTGGCGGTGTGCGGCGCCGGGTACGGCGAACCGATCCAGGTGGCGGGCACCGGCGACACGGCCGCCCTGACCACCCGATGGCGGCTGGCCTGGACGCCGGCGGTGCCGGTCCGCCTGGACCTGGCCGGCATCCGCGGCGTCACCGCGGCCCTGGCCGCCGAGGGCACCCTGCGGGAGACCTTCCGCAGGGAGGCCGCGGACGGCGGAGCCACCAGCGCCCTGGTCCTCGCGGGTCTGCGCGACGCGGCCCGCTGCGATCTGCCCGCGCTGGTGTCCGAGCGGCTCGCCGACGCCGCCGAGGTCCTTCCCACCTGTGCCACCCTGCCCGAACTCCTCGCCGCCCTGGACCTGTTGGAGGCCCTCCAGCGCGGCCATCTGCCCGGTACCACCCCCGAGAGCCGGCAGAGCGCCGCAGAACTGGCCACGGAGCTGATGGAATCGGCCGTGCGGTCTCTGCCGGGCCTGGCGGGCAGTGACGACCCGCAGGACGCGGACGCCCTCGTGGCGCTGGCCTCCCGGGCGGGCGAACACCGCCTGGGCCTGCGGATGGACGACGCCCTGGACGACCTCGCGCGCCACGGGTCCCCGCTCATGCAGGGAGCCGCGCTCGCCGCCCGGGTCATGCTCGACCTGGACGACGCCGACACCCTCGGCCGCCGGGCCGCGAGCTGGATCGACAACGCGACCGGTCCGGAGGCCCGGCAGGCGATGAGCCGCCGGCTCACGGGACTGGTCAGCGCCGCCGCTCCGCTGCTCCAGTCGGCGCCGGCCGCCCTTGACCCGCTGCTGGACCGGATCGACACGCTCACCGACCAGGGGTTCCTCCATCGGCTGCCCGCCCTGCGCGGCGGCTTCGACACCCTGAGCCCCGCCGGCCGCGACCGGTTGCTGTCCACGGTGACCGAACGCCTCGGGGACCGTCTCGACCTGTCGCTGAGCGCCTCGCCGCAGTTGCTGGCGCTGTGGACGGCCGCCGACGCGGCGGGCCGGGCTGCGGTGACGTCCCTGCGCCCGCCGCTGGGGACGGGACTGGACGGCACCGCGGGCACCGAGGACCCCGCGCGGGACGAACCCGGGCCACCCGCCGAGGCACCGGCCGGTCCCGCCCTCTACCTGACGCCGGCCGACCGCTGGCGCCTGCTGCTCGGCCGCGAGAGCGAGAAGCTGCCGCACAACGCCCGCCGTCTCGCCCACGCGCTCGACGAGCTGTACGGCACCGGCCGCGGCGAGGGCTCCTCGGACCTCGGCCGGGAGGGGGGCCAGGGCGGCAGCCAGGACGCGTCCTTCCCGACGGCCCGTGAATGGGCGGAGGAACTGGACGCGCTGTTCGGCGCCGACGTCCGCGAAGAGGTCCTGGCGCGGGCAGCCGACCTGGGCCGCACCGACGTCCTGGCCGAGCTGGACCCCAAGGCGGTACGCCCCTCGGTCGACCTGCTGACCTCCGTGCTGTCCCTGGCCGGCGGGATGCCCGAGCAGCAACTCGCCAAGCTGCGCCCGCTGGTGCGCCGCCTGGTCGACGAACTGGCCAAGGAACTGGCCACCCGGCTGCGCCCGGCCCTGACCGGACTGGCCACCCCGCGTCCCACCCACCGCCCCGGAGGACGGATCGACCTGCCGCGCACCCTGCGGGCCAACCTCGCCCGCACGCGCCGCGCCGACGACGGCCGCACCCTGATCGTCCCGGAGCGGCCGGTGTTCAGCACCCGTTCCCGCCGGGAGGCGGACTGGCGGCTGATCCTGGTGGTCGACGTGTCCGGATCGATGGAGGCGTCCGTCGTCTGGTCGGCGCTGACCGCGGCCGTCCTGGGCGGAGTGCCCACGCTGAGCACGCACTTCCTCGCCTTCTCCACCGAGGTGATCGACCTGACCGACCGGGTCGACGACCCGCTGTCGCTGCTGCTGGAGGTACGGGTCGGCGGGGGCACCCACATCGCCGCGGGCCTCGCCCACGCCCGGTCGCTGGTGACCGTGCCCAGTCGCACCCTCGTGGTGGTGGTCAGCGACTTCGAGGAGGGGTATCCGCTCGGCGGACTCCTCGGCGAGGTGCGGGCCCTGGCGGGCTCCGGGGTGCATCTGATGGGCTGCGCCGCCCTGGACGACACCGGCACCCCGCGCTATTCGGTCCCGGTCGCCCAGCAGCTCGTCGCGGCCGGCATGCCGGTCGCCGCCCTCAGCCCTCTCGCCCTGGCCCGCTGGGTGGGCGACCGCCTCCGCGGAGAGAACCGATGAACACCGAACTGCCCCCCGTGGCGCCCGAGGTGGTCGCCGCCGCCGTGGAGCACCTGACCTCCCGGCTGCGCAAGAAACTGGACGCCGCCATCGAGACGTACACGGCGCTGCCCGTCACCGCGGACGGCACGGTACGGCGCGTGCGGTGCGGCGAGGATGCCGAGGTCACCCTCACTCCCGGCCCGTCGGGGGCGGTCACGCACGCCGACCAGGCGCAGTGCAGTTGTCTGCTGGCACCGCGGTGCCTGCATCGCGCGGCGGTCCTGGGAGCCGCGCCGGTGGCCGACGCCGACGTGGTGGCCGAGGCCGCGGACCAGCCGTCGGGGCGCGGCACCGAGCAGGCCGGACCAGTCGGCGGCGAGCAAGCCGAACGGGTCGGCGGCGAGCAGGAGTCCGGGACGCCGGACACCGACGCGACCGCCGCAGCGCCGCCCGGCCCGGCGGGCCCGAGCGCGGCACAGGTCGCCGCCGCGGCCGGGCTGTGGGCCGCGGCGGCGGCGGTGCTGGCCGCAGGAGTGCCCGGTGCGGGCGCCGTACCGCAGGCGGAGGTGCTGCGGGCCGCGCACACCGCCCGCCTCGCCGGTCTGCACCGGGCCGAGGCGGCCGCCCTGCGGGTGGTCCGCGCGCTGCGCGCCGCCCGGGCCCGCCATGACGGCCACCGGCTGGCCGACCTGGTCGCCGGACTGCGGGAACTGCTGCTCACCAGCGGCCTGCTCGCCGCGTCCGACCCCGACCCGGCCCTGGTCGGCACCGCCCGGCGCGGCTACCGCCCCGGCGGCGGCCTCAAGGTGCACGGGGTGTGCCGGGAGCCGGTGATCTCCGCCACCGGATACGGCGGGGTCGTCACCCATGTCCTCGCAGAGGACGGGCGCTGGTTCTCCGTGTCGGACGTCAAGCCCGGCGGTCCGGCACGGGCGCGCGGCGCGGCCACCGCCACGGTCGCGCTCGGCGCCGGCAGCCTCGATCACGCGCAGCTCTCCCGGAGCGGCCTGCTGATCTCCGGCGCGACGCTCTCCCCGGACGGCCGTCTCGGCGCCGGCAAGGGAGTACGGGCCACCCCGGTCACGGGCCTGTCCTGGACGTCGGGACAGCTCGCCCCTCTGTTCGCCCGCCCGCTCGCCCAGGCCGCCGCGGCCGGACTCGCCCCGGGCGACGCCCCGGAACGGTCCGAGGCGCAGGCCGCTGAACTGATCGGCTGTGACGTCGTCGTCGTGGGGGCGGCCGGGGACCACCTGCTCGCGCGGGAACTGGTTCCCGACGGAGCCGACCGCGAGGGGCTGCTGATCCGCCTGCTGCCGGCCAACGGCCACCCGGAGTTGGCCCATGCGGCCAACTTCCGCAAGCTCGCCGCGCGTCCGGGACTGCGGCTGCGCCTCGTGGGCCGCCTCGATCCCGACCGCGCCGCGACACTGCGGCCACTGGCAGTCGGCCCCGTGCCGGACGGTACGGCCACGCTGCGGCTGCCGCCCGAGTGGGCGGGCCACGCCGATCTGGGGTACGACCGGCTCGAGGGCGCGCACTTCCCGACGGCTGCCGAACTCCCTCCGGTGGAAGGTCCGTCCGCGCTGCCGCCGGACCCGGTGTCCGAGGCACCCCTGTGGCGGCTGCGGCGACTGGTCGAGGTCGCGGTGTCCGGTGGCCGCCGGGCAGCCGCCGAGCCCGCACGGGACGGTGCCCGCGCGTCGGGCGCCGTAGCGCTGCGCCGCAGCGGTTTCCAGACGGCAGCGGATCTGGCGGAGGCCCTCGCCGCGGAGGCGGACCGGCGCGGCCGTGACGTGTTCGGCCGCACCCAGCAGGCCGATCCGGACGCATACGCGCGGGTGTGGCTGAGCGCGGCCGTGTACCTGTCCGGCACCGAGCGGGCCCTGGTGGAGGCGACATGGCAGCCCTGATCCGCACCGGTCGCCCTCGCTCGGACCGTCCGAGGCGAGGGGGTTGCCCAGCCTGACTGCCTGCGGTGTCTGCGCGGTGGCCGCGTGAACACCGGTCCGTTCCCTCCTCCCGGAACAGGCCCGGGAGGAGGGAACGGGGCGGCCGGGCGTATCCGCGCGCCACCCGAGGATCGTCCGGGGTGCGGCCGACGCGGGATGTGACGTGTTCGGCGGGATGAAGCCGACCGCCGGTTGGCGTCCCGCACGGGAACACGCTCGGCCTGCCCTTGGTGCGGGTCACCGCGGCCGCGTCGTACGGCCTGACTGACCTCAGCCCAGGTTGAAGTCGAGGTTGGTCACGTACCAGGAGCCCTGGATCCTGCTGGACTCGACGTTGATGTCGAGTTGGTCCTGCGTCACCCCGGTGGAATGGGACAGGACGACCTTGTCGAGGGCCTGGCCGTCGACGTTGATCTCGGCGGCGGGGACCGTGACCTTGTCACCCGTGCCGGGAGCCTGTGTGACCTCGACCTTCGGGTCGTCCGAGGGCGGGTCGGGAGTGAACGACTCCTTGAACTTCCCCAGCGCCGACTCCATCCGCTCGCGCTCGGGCGCGTCGGCGCCGCACGTCTTCTCGCTGCCGACCCGCGCGGGTTCGGAACCGTCCGCCGGTTCCGCCATCAGCAGGCACGCCTGCTCGATGTCACCCTTGATCAACGCCGCGACCCAGCCGGCGACGGCCTTCTCGGCAGAGGACCGGTCCACGCCCGATGCCGGTGACGAGACGGCGTCTGCCGGCTCGCTCGAGTCGTCGACGGGGGAACCGCTCGCGGACGGCTTCTTGCCCTCGGCCGGCTTCGGGTCGTCCGAGCAGCCGGAAAGACCCACGACCGCCGCGACCACAGCTCCCGCGATCGCACCGACCCGTCTCGTCCTCTGATCCACTAACACCACTTCAACAGCCTCTCTCTGTACTCTCAACTGCAACAGCGGAGCCGGGAGTTGACTCACGTCTCGACCCCGCTTCACCCTCAAGACGACCAAGAGGACTGGACGGTTCTGCTTTGGACGGTCGTTTACGCCATCAGATCGCCGGTGACGGATGACGGGTGCCGGACATTTCGAGCGGGACCGGAATTCTGGCGTCGTATCGTCTCCACGATCCGCCCTGCGCCGTCTCGCCACTCTCCTGATATGACGGGTTCTCGTACCCGCCTCACGGCCGGCCGCACAGGCGCGGCATTTCCACGTGTCCCGGTACGTCACCGAAGCCCGCGGGCGGATGCGGCGAACTTATCGTGATCGCCTCGCAACTCCTCGTCATCCGATCGGGCCGTGGTGAAGACCGCAAGACGGGGTAACCGGATTCCTGCAAGGTCCCTCGCACGAAAGTGATGCCTACCCCCATGGCGCAGACACGAGACGTCGTTGAACTCATTCTCCAGGACCACCGGAAGATGGAGGATCTCTTTCGCCAGATGCGCAGCGTCGAAGCCGACCGGGCTTCCGCCCTTCGGGAATTCTCGGATCTGCTGATCGCGCACGCTCTGGCGGAAGAGGCGAAGGTGTATCCCGCCCTGAAGCGCTACAACAAGATCGACGACGATGAGGTGGAACACGGCGAGGAGGAGCACGAGGAGGGCAACAAGGCGCTCCTGGAACTCCTGGAAGTCGATGAGGTCGGCTCCGAGGAGTGGGACGAGAAGCTGGAAGAGCTCGTGCAGGCCGTCACACACCACGCCGACGAGGAGGAACGCACCATCCTGAACGGGGCTCGGGAGAACGTGGCCATGGAGCGCCGCGAGGAACTGGGCGAGGCGTTCATGGAAGAGCGTGAGCGTCAGCTGAAGTCAGGCTGCGGTTCGGTCGACAACGTGCGCCAGATCGTCGGCTCCTGACCGCTTGAACAGTCACGCCCTCGGATGATCGGCACCGGGACGCACCCGGCCGTGACCTCCGACTCACCGCGCACCGGTGAGCTCACATCACGGAAATTCGAACAAGCCGGGCCCCGCCTTCGGGGCCCGGCTTCGACAATGCCGCCATTGCCATAGCTTGCCTATGAAAAGTCTCTCTGATCCCGGAGATGCTTGTGGGCCCCTGACCTGTCAGGGGCCCACACACGCTGTTGCTCAGCGGGTCACCAGCGATACCAGCGTCCCTTTCGGCCGCCTGAGTCCGCGGAACGCATGACGAAGCCGAGCAGCCAGATCACCAGCACGATGACGGCGAGCCACCACAGTGCCTTCAGTGCGAAACCAGCGCCGAAGAGAAGCAGGGCCAGCAGAAGAACAACCAGCAGGGGAACCATAGTTATCAACCTCCGTCGCTCCTGATGCCCGGCAAATGCGAGAACACGCAGCAGATCTACCTGGTTTCTTCACCACTCTCGCGGGAATCAGCACGAGTTTCGACAGTTGTCTTCGTCGGTGTCGTCCCGGGAATGCGGGACCATGACCACCGCGCTGTCGGGCGGACGCAAGGCACGGCACCCACAGGCAGGTCGCGTCAGCACCGCGTGCCGTCCGTCCACGCCGAGATCTCCGCGGCACCCCGCCGCACAGCTTCTTCCTGATCCTGGGCGAGCTTCGCGCAGACCGCTGCAACGTCGGGCACACCGTCCGCCTCCGCCAGCGCGTCATGCACCCCGGTCTGCAGCCAGTCGGCGTGATTCCCGTCAGCCCCGGCGACCGCGACGGCGATCAGCCGCACAGCGGCCGCCGTGCCCACCCGGGCCAGGGCCTCCGCCGTCCGCCGGGTCACCGCCGTGTCCTCGTCGTCCAGCAACAGCCGCACCAGCACTTCGGCAGCCTCAGGAACCTCAGCGAAGGACGCAAGGTCGCGCCCGGCACGAGCACGTCGCTCCCACGAAGGAGACGACGCCGCAGCCAAGGCCGCCTCCAAGTCACTCATCATCTCCGGCACGAGAAGACAGTCTCCCGCACACGCTTGACGGAGCACCCCGCCGGACGACGGCGGGCCGCTCTAACCGACTTGTTTGTACGCTCAACTTCGGCCAGGACTGGCCTGTTTGAGCCACTGGAAGATCATTAATCTGGTGCAGAGCACAGGCATCTACCGTTGAGGAGTCGCGTGTCCACCGCCCAGCAGGTACCTGACATCCTGTCGCCAGAGTTCGCCGAGAATCCCTACCCCGCCTACGCGGAGATGCGGGAGAAAGAGCCTCTGATCTGGCACGAGGCCACCCAGAGCTACATCATCTCCCGCTACGAGGACGTGGAGCGCGTCTTCAAGGACAAGAAGGCGGAGTTCACGACCGACAACTACAACTGGCAGCTCGAGCCGGTCCACGGCAAGACGATCCTCCAGCTCAGTGGTCGCGAGCACGCCGTGCGCCGGGCGCTGGTCGCACCCGCCTTCCGCGGCAGCGACCTGCAGGAGAAGTTCATGCCGGTCATCGAGCGCAACTCCCGCGAACTCATCGACGCCTTCAGACACACCGGTTCCGCCGACATCGTCAGCGACTACGCCACTCGCTTTCCGGTCAACGTCATCGCGGACATGCTGGGCCTCGACAAGGCCGACCACGCCCGCTTCCACGGCTGGTACACCACCGTGATCGCCTTCCTCGGCAACCTCGCCGGTGACCCGGAGGTGACCGCGGCGGGCGAGCGCACCCGGGTCGAGTTCGCCGAGTACATGATCCCCATCATCCGCGAGCGGCGTGAGCGTCCGGGAGACGACCTGCTGTCCTCGCTGTGCGCCGCGGAGGTGGACGGCGTGCGTATGAGCGACGAGGACATCAAGGCGTTCTGCAGCCTGCTGCTCGCGGCCGGCGGGGAGACCACCGACAAGGCGATCGCCAGCATCCTGGCCAACCTGCTCCGGCATCCGGAACAGTTGGCGGCGGTCCGCGAGGACCGCTCCCTGATACCCGCGGCCTTCGCCGAGACTTTGCGCTACACCCCGCCCGTGCACATGATCATGCGGCAGTCGGCCACCGAGGTCGAGGTCAGCGGGGGCACCATCCCGGCCGGCGCGACCGTCACGTGCCTCATCGGCGCCGCCAACCGGGACGAACTGCGCTACCGCGAGCCCGACCGGTTCGACATCTTCCGCGACGACCTCACCACCACGTCGGCCTTCTCGGCCGCCGCCGACCACCTGGCCTTCGCGCTCGGCCGCCACTTCTGCGTCGGCGCGCTCCTCGCCAAGGCGGAGGTCGAGACCGGCGTGAACCACCTGCTCGACGCGATGCCCGACCTTCGTCTCGCCGACGGGTTCGAGCCGGTCGAGCAGGGCGTGTTCACCCGCGGCCCGCAGGCGCTGCCGGTGCGCTTCACCCCGGCCGGAAACTGAACGCCACTCCCCCACACGGCCGTTCCCGCCACCGCCCGCCCCTGACGGATCCCACGGATCGCGCGGAGAGGGCGGCGGCGAGGGACGGCTACTGCACCGCCGGCGTGAACTGCACGGGCAGGGAGGTCAGTCCGCGCATCCAGATCGACGGACGCCACGTCAGTTCCTCGGGCTCGACGGCCAGAACCAGGTCCGGGAGGTGCTCCAGGAGCGTCTCCACCGCCGTACGCGCCATCACATCCGCCAGCAGGGGCGCGGGATAGGGGCAGCGGTGCTCGCCGTTGCTGAAGGACAGGTGCGCCGAGTTCTCCGCGCCGACGTGCGACTCGGGCCAGATCTGCGGGTCGGTGTTGGCGGCCGCGAGGCCCAGCACGAGGCAGTCTCCCTCGCGGATGAGACGCCCGCCGAGCTGGGTGTCGCGCACGGCCCAGCGGCCGATGAAGTTCTGCGTGGGTGTGTCCAGCCACAGCACCTCGTTCAGCGCGTCACCGACGCTGACCCGCCCCCCGGAGACGTTCAGCGCGAAGCGCTCGTCGGTCAGCAGCAGTCGCAGGGTGTTGCAGATCCAGTTGGCCGTCGGCTGCTGTGCCGCCGCGATGACGGAGATCAGGTCCTGCACGATCTCCTCGTCGCTGAGCCCGGCCGGGTCCAGCACCATCCGGGACGTGACGTCCGGCCCGGGCCGCTCCCGCTTCTCCTTCACCAGATGCACGATCCGCTCGCCGACCCGCGTGTAAGCCGCCACCGGGTCGTCCCCCTCACCGGCGTCGAGCGAGATCCGCAGGTCGTCGACGAGCTGCTCGGTGTCGGTGCTGTCCTGCGGCATGCCGCACATCCACAGCACGGCACGGGCCGGCAACGCGTGCGCGTACGCGCTCATCAGCTCGGCCTGGCCGCTGCCGGAGAACGAGGAGATCAGCTGACCGGCGATCAGCTCGCACTCGCGGGCCAGCTCGAACTGGTCGACGCCCTCCAGCGCCTGGGTGATCACACCCGCCCGGCGCTGGTGCTCCGCGCCCTCGGTGAACAGGACGGACGGCTGGTAGCCGACGAACGGCAGGAGCGGCCAGTCCGCCGGAATGCGGTCCCACTGGTTCCAGCGCCGCGAGTCCCGCGCGAACAGTTCGTCGTGACTGGTCACGTAGCAGACCTCGGGATAGCCGAGGACGAGCCAGGCGGGGATGTCGTTGTCGAGCAGCACCGGCGCGACCGGCCCGTGTTCCCGGCGCATCGAGCGGTACATCTGGGAGGGCGTCTGCTGGTACTCCAGGCCGCTCAGGTGCACCGCGGCGTCGTGTGCGGGGCAGCCGGGAGGCGGAGTGGCCGCGGACGGGGAGCCGGTGGGATCGCTCACGGTGTGCTCTCCTGGGACAGTGCGATGGAGTAGAGGTGGTCCACGAGGGCGATGAGGACCTCCTTGCCCGAGGATCTGACCCGTGCGTCGCAGTCGACCATCGGCACATGCGCGCCGAGTGCGAGGGCCGTGCGGATCTCCTCGAGCGAGTACCGGTTCTCGTCGCCGTCGAAGCGGTTCACGGCCACCACGAACGGGGTCCTGTGGTGTTCGAGCCTGTCTATCGCGTACCAGCAGTCCTCCATGCGGCGCGTGTCGACGAGGACGACGGCGCCCAGCGTCCCGGAGAACAGGCGGTCCCACAGGAACCAGAACCGCTCCTGGCCCGGTGCCCCGAACAGATAGAGGACCATGCGCTCGTTGAGACTGATCCGGCCGAAGTCGAAGGCGACCGTCGTGGTCGTCTTGCCCTCGACACCGGCCGTCTCGTCGACGCCCTGCCCCGCCTGAGTCATCAGCTCCTCGGTGTTCAGCGGGCGGATCTCGCTCACCGAACGGACCAGGGTGGTCTTGCCGGCCCCGAACCCGCCCACCACGACGATCTTCAGACCGGTCTCGGCGGCATCGGCCAGCGGCGTGCGCTGGGAGGGAAGCTCAGAGGTTGCGGAGCCCATTGAGGACCTCCTGGAGCAGGGCGGTTTCGGGAAGCGACGCGACGGAGTCGGCGGCGCGGGGATGACGGGCGCTGACCTTGCCCATGTCGTGCAGGTCGCCGACGAGGATGCGGGCGACCGTGACGGGCAGCTTCAGCTCGGCGGAGATCTCCACCAGTGCCGTGGGGTGCCGGCACAGCTCGAGGATCCTCACGTGCTCCGACTGCATGCCGGTGCTCGGTTCGCTCTCGCTGACGATGAGCGTCACCAGGTCGAACGAGTCGTCGGCCGTGCTGCGCCCACCGGTGACCGTGTAGAGCCGGTCGGGATCCCCGACGTCCACTGGTTTACGGATCACGCGCGGGCACCCCGGCCGGCGGGCGTGCGCGGCTCGGCCCGCAGATGCTCCCCGATCTGTTCGACGAGTTCCGTCATCTGGTGGCCGACGACTCCCGGATCGGCGTCCTCCTGGGCGACGACGGCAAGGTGCGCGCCCTCGCCCGCCTCCACGATGAACAGCAGGCCGCCGTGGAACTCGGTCATGGAGTGCCGCACGCCCCCCGATCCGTCCCCGAACTCGACGGAGGCGCCCTGCGCGAGGGCCTGGATGCCGGAGCAGATGGCCGCGAGCTGGTCGGCCTGGTCGAGCGTCATGTGCTCCGTCCAGCACAGCTTCAGGCCGTCCCGCGACAGGACGAGCGCGTGGCGCGTGCCCGGGGTGCGCTCCAAGAGGTTCATCAGGAGCCAGGTGAGGCTGTTGTCAGTGGTCTCCATGGCGATCGGGACGGGTTGCGACCGGTCGACGGTCACCCGGCCCGTTCCTCCAATCCATCGAATACGGCGGCGAGGTTCTGGGTGTGGGGTGCTGCCCGTGCGGTGTGCGCAGGCCGAGAGGTGCGGGGGTGCGCGGCTCAGTCGGCCGCGGGGTCGTGCCCGTCGTCGGGCGGGCTGACGGAGTCGCCGGGTACGCCGCCGCCGTGACGGGCACGGTGGAAGGCGCCGAACCTGCTTCCGGCATCGCGGGCGGGCGACGGTTCACCCGGCTCGGCCGAGGTCGTCGGGGTGGCCGCCTGCTTCTGCCGTGCGCGCTCGGCGGCGGCCATCGTCCGGCCGGGGGCACGCACGGGCAGTGCGTTGCCGGTGGCCGCGCCACGGGCGGCCGGGGCATCGGCGCCGGGCGCCGCCTCCTCGGACGCGACCGGTTCCACGGACGTGACCGGATCCACGGACGCGGTCGGTTCCACGGACGCGGTCGGCGGGGTGCGCGGGGCCGGCGTCCTGTCGGCTCCAACGGCGGGTGCGGGCACGGCGGGAGTTTCCGCGGTACGCCGCGGACGCTCGGCGACGGGCTCGCGCTGCTGGGCCAGGAGCTGCTGGGGCAGCAGGACGACGACGCCGGTGCCGCCACGTGAGGAGGGCCGGTAGTTGACGCTGATGCCGTACCGCTCGGCGAGCCGTCCCACCACGGTCAGACCGAGCCGGGTGCCCTGCAGCGAGGCGAGGTCGGTGACCCGGCCCGACACGGACTCCTCGGCACGGCGCATGGCGGCGTCCGACATCTTCAGGCCGCTGTCCTCGATGGTGACGACGAGACCCGCGCTGCGTTCCTCGACGTAGACGTGCACCTCGTCGATGGGCGGCGAGAAGTTCGCGGCGTTGTCCATGAGTTCGGCGAGCAGGTGCATCACGCCCTCGGCCGCGAAGCCCGCGATCGACGCCTTGCTGGAGGAGTGCAGGCGCACCCGGCGGTAGGCGGCGATACGGCCGACGGCTCCGCGCAGGATGCTCTCCATCACGATCGGCTTGTTCCAGACCCGGCTGGAGCGGCCGCCCATCAGCAGGGCCAGCCGGTCCGTCATGAGACCGAGCTGGGAGGTGCTGTGATCCAGCCGCAGCAGGTCGCCGAGGACGTCCTGGCCGTGCCGGTCCTGCATCTCCCGCAGATCGGCCAGCATCGCGACGGTCTTGGACTGGACCCGGCTGAGCGCCTTGGCGGAGGCCGCCTGGGCGGCGGCGGAGCGCCGTTCGCTGTAGGCGAGTTCACGGACGAACCACTCGGCCGTTTCCCGGACCAGGGCATTCTGCGGCCAGTCGAACTTGGTGAGGACGGTGTTGCCGGAACTGCCCTCCCGCAGCAGGGCCACCGCGGCAGGCAGGGTCTCCTCGGTCAGCCTCTCGAGTTCCGCCCTGCCCCTCGCCAGTTCGCTACGCATCCCGCGCAGCTCGGTCTCGGCGGTGACGGCCCGCGTCACCGCCGCGCCCAACTCCGCGGCGAAGGTGTCCAGTATCTGGCGCAGTTGCGGGTCGGACGGGGTGGCGACCCGGGAGACGGCTTCCTCGGCGCTCGCACCGCCGTTCAGATGCCGCGCGACCCCTGGCAGACCCACGTTGACGAGCTGGGCGACCTCGGTGCCCTGCTTCTTCCAGTTGTCCTTGGTCATCCCGAGCTCGCTGTCCCGGGCGGCCGCCTGCCGACGGACACGACGCAGGAGGTAGACGGCGATGCCGGTGACGAGGGCGAGACAGCACCAGGCGGCGATCACCGTGCCCAGCACCCAGGAACGGGCCGCCGCGGGAGCGAGAACGGCGGCGGCAGCGGCGGCACCCGCCGCCACGAGCAGAACCGCCGGGAACACGGCCGGAGAGGAACTCGCCCCTTTCCCACGTCGACGCTGACGGGAGCGAGCAGGCACTGGCATTCCGCGGTCCCTCGGTTCGTACGAGCAGAAGGTGGACGACTGCGCGTCGTCGGCGTTCCGAAGGGCGACCGCTCACGGACGGTGCGCTTCCGGCTCACGCGTGCCGCTCATGCTAGTCACCCTTTCGAGTGGCGGAAGCACACCAACGCCCCCATCCTGCACACGAGTTCACTTAGTCGGGAAACAGCCTTCGCCATTGGTGCGTGTGGTATGCACCTTTGCCCGGTGCGGGTGGATCCCGCACATGCGGAGTTCAGCGATCCGGGACACGAGACAGGCACACCGCCCCGCCGCAAGGGGCACACGCCGTACCGGCAGGGCATCTTTTCGGCCAAGTTTCGAGCCGGGCCTCGACCTGGAGTGACATGAACACTTAAGAGCAGCGATCGACCGACGGATCACGGCCTCAGGGAGCACACCGTCCCTTACGACGACTCCGACATCCGCGGCCACTATGCCGTGAATATCCCCTATGGCCTTCTGTCGGTCGTGCGGCATAAGATGCTGAGCACCTCTGCCGGGACCGTGGCTCCCAAGCCGCGTTCACACCTGTGCCCTGGTCGGACCGCGGAGGTGCGGTATGGCTCGTACACCCTCGATCGACAATCATCACTCCGGCTGGCGCTTCCGGGCGCTGTGCGTGGGCGAGGACCCCGAACTGTTCTTTCCCCTGGTGGAGACGGACGTCGCGACGGCACCCGCCCGGGCCGTGTGCCGTCGCTGCCCGGTGCTGGCCGCCTGCCGCGACTGGGCCGTCCGCCACGGCGAGGCGGACGGCGTCTGGGGCGATACGACCGCGAGCCAGCGCAGAGCGATCCGCGGCGCCCTCCTCAGTGACCGCCCCGCCCGGTCCACCTGAGCGGGGTCACCGGCGTGGGGCGACGGCGGCGGCACGGGAGATGCGGCAGGGCCCGGATCCGCGGCACCGAGGCCTCGCCGACCGATTCCCGCACCTCCGCCCGCCAGCGAACACGAAGGAACCAAGCCGTCAGCGACTGGGCACCGTCGGCTGTCGCGCCGCCGACGCCTCGTCGTGCCGGCTTTCGGTGCCCAGTGCGCGCAGGATCTCCTCCACGCTCTGTCTGGCGTCGCCGAACAGCATGCTGCTGTTCTCCCGGAAGAACAGGGGGTTCTGCACGCCCGCATAACCGGAGGCCATGGAGCGCTTGAAGACGACGACCTGCTCCGCCTCCCAGACCCGCAACACCGGCATCCCGGCGATCGGGCTCGCCGGGTCGTCGGTCGCGGCCGGGTTGACCGTGTCGTTCGCGCCGATGACCAGCACGACCGAGGTGGCGCCGAAGTCGTCGTTGATCTCGTCCATCTCCAGGACGATGTCGTAGGGCACCTTCGCCTCGGCCAGCAGCACGTTCATGTGACCGGGCAGGCGTCCGGCGACGGGATGGACCCCGAAGCGCACCTCGACGCCCCGCTCGCGCAACCGCCGCGTCAGCTCGGCGACGGGATGCTGGGCCTGCGCGACGGCCATGCCGTAGCCGGGAGCGATGATCACCGAGCGGGCCTGGACGAGCATCTCGGCCACCTCCGCCGCCCGCACCTCCCGGTGCTCCCCCTGCTCCTCCGCGCCCCCGGACGGCGCCTCGATGCCGAATCCGCCCGCGATGACGGACAGGAAGGACCGGTTCATCGCCTTGCACATGATGTACGACAGGTAGGCACCGGAGGAGCCCACCAGCGCGCCGGTGACGATGAGCAGGTTGTTGTCGAGAAGGAAGCCGGACGCGGCCGCCGCCCAGCCCGAGTAGCTGTTCAGCATGGAGACGACGACGGGCATGTCGCCCCCGCCGATGGAGGCGACCAGGTGCCAGCCGAGGGCCATGGCCAGCGCGGTCACCGCGATCATCAGGGGCAGGTTCGGACTGATCGTGAACCACACGGTCAGCGCGACGAACGCCGCGAGCGCCCCGACGTTCAGCCCGTTCTTGCCCGGCAGCATCAGCGGCCGGGACTTGATGCGCTCCGACAGCTTCAGGAACGCGACGATCGAGCCGGTGAAGGTGACCGCGCCGATGAAGATGCCGATGAACACCTCGACGTGGTGGATGCCCAGCAGGTCGGCACCGATCCGGTCCTGCGCCGCGCCGTGGTGCTCCACCTCCAGGTAGCTGTTCCAGCCCACCAGCACCGCGGCCAGGCCGACGAAGCTGTGCAGCACGGCGATGAGTTCGGGCATCTGCGTCATCTCGACGCGCCGGGCCCGCCACAGGCCCATGGCCGCGCCGAGCGCCATCGCCAGCACGATCAGCGCGACCGCGCCGGCGCTGATGCTCCGCGACGCGACCACCACGGTGGCCACCAGGGCGAGACCCATGCCGGCGATGCCGTAGACGACGCCGGCGCGGGAGGTGCGGTGCTGGGACAGGCCGGCCAGGCTGAGGATGAACAGCAGGGCGGCGACCAGGTCGGCCGCGTGGGAGGCCGTCAGGGAGGTCATCTCGGCTCAGCCTTTCGAGAACATGGACAGCATGCGGCGGGTGACGGCGAAGCCTCCGAAGATGTTCACGCTCGTCAGCAGGATCGCCACGAAGGACAGCGCGGTGACGATCCGGCTCTCGTGCCCGATCTGCAGCAGGGCACCGATCACGACGATCCCGGAGATCGCGTTGGTCACCGACATCAACGGGGTGTGCAGCGCGTGGTGCACCTTGCCGATGACGTAGTAGCCGATCACCACCGCCAGCGCGAACACGGTGAAGTTTCCGGCGAGTTGGGCCGGAGCGAAGGCCACCAGCAGGAACATCGCGAGCATTCCGAGCCCGATCAGGCCGAAGCGCCGGACGGGCGACAGCCCCGGCCGGTCCGGTGCGGGCGCCTCGGGTGCGGCCGTGGCCGGTGCGGCAGGGGCGGCCGAGACCGCGACGGGGGGCGGCGGCCAGGTGACGTCACCGTCCCGCACCACGGTCACCGCCCGCTGCACGACGTCGTCGAAGTCGATGTTCAGACGGCCGTCCTTGCCCGGGGTCAGCAGTTTCAGCAGGTTCACCAGGTTGGTGCCGAACATCTGCGAGGCCTGGGCCGGGAGCCGGGAGGCCAGGTCGGTGTAGCCGATGAGCGTCACGCCGTTGTCGGTGACCACGATCCGGCCCGGCACGGTGCCCTCGACGTTGCCACCCATCGCGGCGGCCATGTCGACGATGACGCTTCCCGGCTTCATCACGGCCACGTCCTCGGCGGTCAGCAGCCGCGGCGCGGGCCGCCCGGGGATCAGGGCGGTGGTGATGACGATGTCCACGTCCCCGGCCTGCTCGTGGTAGAGCTCGGCGGCGGCGCGGTCGTAGTCGGCGGAGGTCGCCTTGGCGTAGCCGTCGGCACTCGCCTCCTGGGCGGCGTTCACCGTCAGGTACTCGCCGCCCAGCGACTTCACCTGGTCCGCCACCTCCGGGCGGGGGTCGGTGGCGCGCACGATCGCCCCAAGGCTGGAGGCGGCGCCGATCGCCGCCAGACCGGCCACACCCGCGCCGGCCACCAGCACCTTCGCCGGCGGCACCTTGCCCGCCGCGGTGACCTGACCGGTGAAGAACCGTCCGAAGACGTGCGCGGCCTCGATGACCGCGCGATAGCCCGCGATGTTCGCCATCGAGGACAGCACGTCCATCGACTGGGCCCGCGAGATGCGTGGCACCGCGTCGAGGGCCAGGGCCGTCACCCCGGCGTCGGCGAGCGCCTGGAGCAACCCGGGATTCTGCGCCGGGGCCAGCAGGGCGACCACGACCGCACCCCTCCGCAGCCGGCGGATCTCGGCCTCGGTGGGGGCGTTCACCTTCAGGACGACGTCCGCCTCCCATGCCTCGCCGATCGCGGCGCCGACGTCGGCGTACGCCTGGTCGTCGAAGCCCGAGGCCTCGCCGGCCCCGGACTCGACGACGACCTCGTAACCGAGGCCCAGCAGCAGTCGGGCGGTCGCCGGGGTCGCCGCGACCCGTGTCTCTCCGGAGCCGGACTCGGCCACGACGCCGACGCGGCGAGGAGGATGCTGTGCGCTTTCTTCAGCAGACATGTCCTGTGTCTCTCGTCAAGGAGGTGCGAAAGGGAGATCTGCGCCCCGGGGGGTTACGACGTCCTGCCCCGTGATCGCCCGTACCTAACCCGTCGGCCGAGTACTGACCGACACCACGCGGCGAAGACCTGGGCCTCGTTGTGTGCGGCCTCCGGGCCGCTCCGGCGAACCCTCCCCCGATTCCCCGGCTTCCCGGCCAGGGCCTGCCCGACACTCCGTACAATTGGTATGAACCGCGGCATCGGACGAAGGGAAGCTTCGCGTGACATCCCCCTTCGCCGAACCCGAGCACGGCTCCGACGCCTTGTTCGACCTCGACGCCCTGACCGGGACAGCGGCGGGCAGCGCACCCGTCGGCGGCACAGCCCCGCCCGGCTCCGGCTTCCGCGACTCCCCCGCAGCCCGGACCATGCTGCCGGTGCGCACCGTCTACGCCGAACCCGCGGCCGCCGCATCCCGCCGGGGCCGCGAGATCCTCGCACGCTTCCCCGCCGCGCAGGTCGTCGAGGTGGACTCCCACTGGCGCATCCCGGGCCTGCACGGAAACGAGGACAACGTCGAGCGCTGGGTCCGCGTCAAGGGCGAGACCCTGGTCCTCGGTGAGCGCAAGACCCTGACCACCCGGCCCAACGGACGCTCCGCCGACTTCATCGCCCCCGGCCCCACCAACGGCTGCGCGATGGCCTGCGCCTACTGCTACGTGCCCCGCCGCAAGGGATACGCCAACCCGATCACCGTCTTCACCAACATCGACCAGATCATCGGCCACCTCGGGCGCCACGTCGCGCGCCAGGGCCGTAAGCGGGAACCCAACCAGTGTGACGACACCGCCTGGGTGTACGACATCGGCGAGAACGGCGACTGCTCCGTGGACGCGCTCATCTGCGACAACACCGCGGACCTGATCACCGCCTTCCGCCGGTGGCCCACCGCCAAGGCATCCTTCGCCACCAAGTTCGTCAACCCCGATCTGCTGACGCTGGACCCCCGCGGCCGTACCCGGATCCGCTTCTCCCTAATGCCCGCGCCCGACTCACGACTGCTGGACCTGCGCACCTCCGCGGTGGCCGACCGGATCGCCGCCGCGGCCGACTTCGTGGACGCGGGCTACGAGGTCCACTTCAACCTCTCCCCCGTCGTCCTGCGGCCCGGCTGGCAGGACGACTGGGCCGACGTCCTGCGGCAGCTCGACGACGTCCTGCCCCACCGGGTGAAGCGCCAGGCCGCCGCGGAGATCATCATGCTCACCCACAACCAGGACCTGCACCAGGTCAACCTCGGCTGGCATCCCCGCGCCGAGGACGTCCTGTGGCAGCCCGAGCTGCAACAGGGCAAGCGCTCGCAGAACGGAGCGCACAACGTCCGCTACCGCGACCACATCAAAGCGGAAGCGGTGCGCTCGCTGCGCGGCCTCATCACCGACCATGCACCCTGGCTGCGCGTGCGCTACGCGTTCTGACGACACAGCTTCGACGTGGGAGGTCCGCCCACCCGGCCTGCACCACCCCGTGCGTTCGGGGTTCTCGGGTCACGTCGTGCGGGGCTGTGACTGCCGGGTGAGTCGGGAGACCAGTTCGAGCCAGCCGGCTTCCAGCCGGTGCGGCGGTAGCCTGCACTGTTCGCTCAGGTGCCAGAGAAGGGCTGGATCGAGGTAGCCCAGCGCCGCGTGACTGAGCAGTTCTGCGTCTGCTTCCGGCGCGGCCAGACTGAACAGCAGGCTGACCCGCTCGTGGTACGAGCGCCGGAGTGCGTGTCGGTAACGCTGATCCGGGGAGGGCTCGGCGGCCATCTGGAGTTCCGGCTCCGTGGCATAGCGCTGTATCGCGGCCACGCCGAATGCGCGAAGCTGCTCGATCGCCCTGTCCCGGGTGTCCGCCGGGTCCGAGCCGCTGAGGTGGGCGGCCTGGAACGTCTCCTCGGAGCGTTGCAGCAGGGCCTGCAACAGACCTGTGCGGTCACCGAACCGCCGAAAGACGGTGCCCTTGCCGACGCCTGCCTCGGAGGCGACCGCTTCCATGGTGAGGTGTGACAGTCCGCGCTCGCGCACTATCTGTGCCGCGGCGGTCAGCACCCGGGTGTGGTTGAGTGCCGCGTCCGCGCGCAGACGTCTGCCGGCCTCGCCGCGAGGTGCTGACAGGCGCTGCGGCTGCGCTCCTTCCCTCTGATCGTTGCCCGCCTCGCTGGGACAGGGACAAGCGCTCGGTGAGTGGGCGGCAGTTTGCCGGTCCGGTGCCGTCTGCCGATCCGGTGCCGTCCGCGCGACCGTCTCGGCGAAGGCGTGGGCAAGGCCGGCAGTGTGCCGTGCGGACGGTTCGGGCCCTTCGATCAACGGCAGGAGGTCGGCCAGCAGGCCGACGAAGCGACCGCCGTTCTCATGGATGGCCGTCATCGAGCCTTCCCGTATCGCGGCCCGGAGGCCGGCCGCGTCGAGCGATCCGGTCCCGGCGGCCGACTGCGCGACCAGTTCGGCCAGACGACGTTCGAGGTCGGTCGGCTGCCAGGCGCCCTCACGGAAGTCCCGCATCAGTGCTGCAAGTCGTCCCCGGACGGTGTCGAGGTGTGCATGCTGAGGAGGGTGGGGCACCTCAGGGGTGGTGGACACGCGGAACGCTCCCAAACGGATTCCGGAGTGCGGGTATCGGAGGCATGGAGGTGGTCAGCCGTGGGGTTTCGTGAGTGAGGAATGTGCGGCCGCGGCCACGGCTGCGATGCCGGGCCGCCGGCGTACAAGGGGGCGCCCTGCGGCTGTGTGCTGCGGGCGCCACCCCGGTGGGACGGTGCGTTCCGAGATCAGTCGCCGGGAAGCAACACGGATTCGTCGCCCTCGAACCAGGCGTTGTCTATCGTCAGCCGGCTGATGCGCCAGGTGCTTCCGTCACGCGTCAGTTCTGCGTCGTAGCGGTTCATCATCAGGGCGTGGCGGGTCCGGTCCGGCTTGGGGCCCTCTCCGGGCAGGTAGTGCTGGGCCGTCGCATAGCACTTCACGTGGGCGTTGTCGCCGTCCACGCTGGCGCGGACGTTGCTGATCACGTGGCTGGTGTCGAGCGGGCCGACCGCCGGGATGAGGACGCCCACCACGGTGTCGCGCGGCTTGAGTGCTGGGAAGTCGAGACCGATCTTGCTCGTGGCCGGTGTCAGGTCGACCATGGCGTCCTCGGTCAGTGACGAGGCGAGCAGATCGGCGTCACCGTGGTCGAGCCCGGCCGTGTAGCGGTGGAGTGCGTCGACGATCGCGGCGTGGTCGATCAGAAGCTGCAGTTTGTCGTCGGCCATCGGGCGCTCCTCGGGGGGAATGTTGTGGTTCAGGCGGAAGAGGTTGTCCGGGTCGAAGCGCCTCTTGATGCTGCGGAGCCGGTGGTAGGCGGCTTCGTCGTAGGCCGCGCTCACGTCGGAGGCGCCGGTGTCCTGGGCGGCCATGAAGTTGAGGTACTTTCCGCCCGTCGACCAGGGGTGCATCCGTTGCAGCAGTTCATCGGCGTAGGCGTTCATCGCGGTGAAGGCGTCGGGTGCGCCGACACCCACGACCCAGAGTGCGAACCGGGCGTCCCGGTGTCCGACGGCGTTGTCCGCGGCCCGGCCCAGAGCGCCGCCGAGGTGCCGCAACTCGACGAAGTGCACCGGACAGTCGGCCGCCGGGCCCGCTGCGGCCAGGATTTCCCCGACGGCCTCGGCGGTCAGTGAGTGCAGCATCGCGGTGCGCTCCATGAACGGTGCCGGGTCCGCCGGATCGTTGTGGATCTGGGCGAAGGACGCGTACGGCATGGGGCCCAGAGTGTCCACGAGGACAGGTGCGGCCGCCCGCAGCGGCGCGACCAGCCGGGCGGCCTCGTCCGGCGAGCCGAGACAGGAGATGCGTACGTGCACGGCGAACCGGTCGGCGAGGAACTCCGGCACACCGGGCAGTGCCGGCAGCCGCAGCAGGGCGATCGAGGAGCTCAGATCGTCCGGGGCCCCCGCCGTGACCTCGGCATAGGCGTGCAGGACGGCTTCCGCGTCGGCACCGTCGAAGAAGAGTCCACCCGCCCACAGTTGTTCCACCGGGAAGAGAGCGAACTCCATGCCGGTGACGACGCCGAAGTTGCTCTTGCCGCCGCGCAGCGCCCAGAACAGGTCGGGTTCCGACGCGGCGTCCACGGAACGCAACTCACCGTCGGCTGTCACGACCTCCATGGAGGTGACGTGATCGGCCGCCCATCCGAGAGCGCGGCCCATGGTGGGGCTCAAGCCCCCGCCGAGGGTGTAGCCGATGACGCCGACGAGCGGTGAGGAGCCGTTGAGCGGGGCAAGCCCCAACGGGGTTGCGGCGTCGATCACTTGCTGCCAGCGGGCTCCCGCCGCCACGCGGGCCGTGCGGGACGCGGGGTCGACGCTCACCTGCGTCATCCGGTGCGTGGTGATGAGTACCGCATCGTCGGCCGTGAGGGTCGCCTGATGGCCGGTGGCCATGACGGCGACCGGCAGACGCCGCTGTGCGGCGAAGCGAACGGCGGCCTGCACGTCGGCACTGTTCACGGCCCCGACAACCACGCGAGGGCGGTGGGTCACGGCAAGGTTGAAGGGGGCGCACTCGGCGGCGAAGCCTTCGTCTTCCGGCTCGAGTACGGGCCCGGTGATCTGCGCTGCCAGTTCGGCGCGCGTGAGGGGATTGAGCATGCGTGCATTGCATCGGACGCGTGTCGACGTGGCGTCGACGGCGCGTCGACGAGCCGTTTCGCCTACGTAGCCGCGGGGCGAACCGAAGCCGGTGACCGAGACCCGGTCGCCCGCGACCGTCGCTGGCCACGCCAGGGTGTGTGCGGGTGCGTCGCCTCGCGCGCGGCGGTGCGGCGATCAGCGCGGCGAGAGCGACACCTTCTCCGCGACCGTGTCCGGAAGGTCGGTGATCTGGTTCAGTACCGCGCGCAGGTCCTCGTCACCGACCGTGCTCTCGCCGGCCAGGCAGTGTCCCAGCAGCCGGTGCAGCGCTTGCTGGCAGCGCTCGTGTCCCAGCCCGTTGAGGGCTTGGCGCCGCGCGAACGCCTTGACGAGCCCGAGGAAGTGGTAGTCCCCGTTCTCGCCGGTCTCCACCACATGAGCGTCGACGAGGGCTTCCATGACCGCTGTGGCTTCGTTGACCGGCAGATCGAGCACCGCTGCCGCCATGGCGGGGTCCAGCCGGCCGCAGTCGGGAACAGCGGCGAGATGGAAGGCGTCGCGGTGGAAGGCGTCCATGCGCGCCTGGGCGTCACGGAACGGCTTGTCGACGATCTTGCAGTCCTCGTGCATGACGACCGGCTGGCGCAGATCGTCCTCGAGCTGGGCCAGGATCTGGTCGATCGTCCACGACGGCCGGGCATCCAACCGGGCTGCCGCCACATGCACCGAGAGCGGCTGGTAGGAGCAGGCCTGCACCAGGCGACTGGCCGCTTCCCGCTCCGCGAACACCCGCCGGGTCCCGGAGATGGCGGCGAGCAGCTGCAACGCGTCCTCGGGCTGCAGAACGCCCAGACGCAACCAGGGAATGCCAGGCAGGTCGATGATGCGACGCGGGCTGGTCATGATGACGGCACAGCCCGGGGCGGCCGGCAGCAGGGGACGCACCTGCTCACCGCTGGTTGCCGCGTCCAGGACGATCAGCAGGCGGCGCCCGGACACCGACGTACGCCACAGCGCGGCACGTTCGTCCAGGGACCCCGGCAGCCGCGACACCCCGATCGCGCGCAGGAACTGGCCGAGCACCTCCAGCGGGCCGACCGGCTCCCTGAAACCGCCGAGGTCGGCGAAAACCTGCCCGTCGGGAAACAGGTGGCGCTGGGTGTGCGCGAGGTGCACGGCGAGCGCGGTCTTGCCCATCCCGCCCAGGCCGGTGATGCCGACGACCGGAGCATGCGCAGCATCACGCAGCACTGAGCTCAGTTCCCCGATCTCTGCCCGGCGCCCGGTGAACACTGCTGAATCCGGCGGGAGTTGGGCCGGAACCGGCGCGACGGCCGAGGCCGGCTCACGGTCTGCGGGGGCGGGCGACTCGTCGTCCTCGTGCAGGACACGGCTGTGCAGGGAGCGAAGGCCGGGCCCGGGATCCACGCCCAGTTCCTCGCGCAGAAGCTGCCGTGTGTGCTGATAGGCGGCCAGAGCCTCGGCTCGGCGGCCGGCCTGGAACAACGACAGCATGAGCTGTTCGTGCAGGCGCTCCCGCAGTGGGTGCTCCATGACGGCTGCCCGGATCTCGGACGTCAGACCTGGGTGCCCTCCGGCCTCCAGCTCAAGGTCGAACACTTCCTCCAGGGCGGCCAGCCTCAGCTCCTCCAGCCGGTCACGCTCCAGCTCGAAGAAGCGGCCCCGGACACCCGACAGTGCCGGTCCCTGCCAGGTGCGGAGGGCCTGGCGCAGGAGATCGGCGGCACGCGCCGAGGCGCCGGCGCCGCGCGCCGTGTGAGCCTGTGCGATCAGCTCGCGGAACCTGCTCAGGTCGACCTGCCCGTCACGAACCGTGAGACGGTAACCGCTCCCGGTCGATTCGATGGTCGCGACGTCGCCGAGGATCGGCCGCAGACGATAGACGTACGTGCGGACGGTGCCCCGAGCGCCTCGCGGCCCTTCCTCGCCCCACAGGGCGTCGAGGATCGCTTCGGTCTCCACCGGGCGCCCTTCGCGCAGAAGGAGCAGCGCGAGCAGTCCGCGTTGCTGTGGGGATCCGAGGTCGACCTCCTCGTCCCGCCGCCATGCACGGACAGGACCGAGAATTGCAAGACGCATCACGCGACCGATTATGAACCGGTGTCACACCCGGTTGCACACGAGCGGCCTCGGCTCCCGGCGGCCGTCCCTGCACGCGGTGGCGGGGCCCAGAGCCCGGACAGCGCTCCGAAGCCGTCTACAAGCGCTCTGCGGTCTCGCCTGCGCAGCCACCTGGCACACCTCGGCCCGTGACCTCGACCGTCCAAGATCCCCGGCAGGGCGAAGCTGAGGCGATACCGCCGGGTGGGCAAGCGGAAGTGGCCCCGCTCGCCCACCCGGATGTGGTGGTGTCCGGCCCGGACTGCGACCGCGACGAGAGTCGTCGACGCATGGTCTGAGGTAGGTGCCGGGGCAAAACCGTTGATGGCCCCCACGGAGTGAGCACGACCGGCCCGGGCACCCAACGCCTGGTCGAAGAAGGCGCGTTCACCCACCTGCACCGGCTCCACCGCGTGAGCACGGCGGACACCACGGACGGGTGCAGGCCGGCGAGTAGGCCGGTTAGTAGGCCGGTGAGGTCGTCACGCAGCGTCGGAAAAGAGCGCTTCCTTCACGGCGGTGAGGCCGGCGGCGTACGGGACGATGGGCCGGTACCCCAGTTCGGCCACGGCTTTGTCGGTGCGCAGCGTGCACGACTGTCCGACGAACCACCGGGCGGGGACCGGCACCACACGGGCGGCGATGTCGGCGTCCATGTCAGGGATGGGTGTGTCGACGCCGTAGAGCGAGAAGAGCGTCTCCAGGAACTCCCGCAGGACGACTCGGTGCTGGTCGGTCACGAAGTACGCCTGACCCGGCCGGCCGTGCTGCCATCCGCGTACCAAGCCCTCGACGGCATTGTCCACGTAGGTCACATCGGTGGTGTGCCGGCCGCCCTCGATCCAGGCGAAATGCCCGGCCTTGGCCGCAGCCGCCAGGCCCTCGGTCAGGCTGCTTTCGGGACCCCAGACGAACCGCGGCCGTACGGAGACGGTGGTGAAGCCCGGCGCGTCGGCATCCAGCACAATCTGCTCGGCGACGGCCTTCACCGCGCAGTAGGCGGCTTCGGAGTCCGGCCGCAGCGGTGCGGTCTCGTCCACGTCCAGCAGCGGTTCGCCGGCCAGGAGCGCGGACTCGCTGCCGCAGTTGACGAAGGTGGCGACCCCCGCGGCGTGGGCTGCTTCCACGGCCGCTCGGGTGCCGCCGACCGTCACCCGCTCCTGGCGCTCGCGGTCGGCGGTGATGTCCGTCTCGGCGGCGAGGTGGAAGAACACCTCGCTGCCGGCCACCGCGTCCTGCCATCCGGCCGGCTCCGTCAACTCGCCCCGCACCGGCTCCGCGCCGAGGGCCGCGACCTTGTCGGCCGACGCCTCGCTGCGGACCAGTGCGCGGACCGTGTGACCGTCTCCGACAAGTCGACGGATCAGGGCCCGACCGATGAAACCCGAACCACCCGTGACGAATGCCTGTGCCATGGGAATCTCCCTTCCTCGTGTGTGACGCTTCCGCCCGCTGGGGCGGTGAGCCATGTGATGTGCAGCGATCAGGGGCTGGCCGGTGTTCCCTCGAAGTCATTCATGACTCGACGGCTTGCCAAAGAAAACATGAATGCCTCCAGCTCGTTGAGAGGACGCGGGAATCTGTACGGCATCGCCCGACCGCGCGCTCCCAGAGCTCGCCACTGCGGACCCCTTCGGAAGAGGTCCCGGCGGCACCCCGCGACCCGTTGCCGGCCGTCGGAAAGGTGGGCGTGGAGGCGTCTCAGTTCCCAACGGCAGTCCGACTGCGAGTGGGTCGGCAACATCCGTCGCTGAAGACGAACGTTGCCTGCCTACGACGCCGAGGGCGCCCGTCCCGAGCCGGTCCCCGGTTGCCGCGGAACTCAATGAACGGACGGTCTGAGTGCTGACTGGTCGCCAGTGCCGCAACCCCAACCCCTTCTCCGGGATCAGGGCCGCAGGACAGAGCGTCCATAGTCACTCGCCCGCGACCGCAGCTCCTGCGTCGAGCTGCGTCTGCACGCTGCGGGGAACCCGCACTCCGTGACGGCGCAGCCCTGCGATGAACCGCGCGACGAGCGGATCGGGTCCTGCCGAGGTCACCGCCATCAGCTGTCTGGTCCACCGTGGTGAGAAGGGTCGGACGACGCCCGGAAAGCCCGCCGTGACCGCACTCACCGGACAGACCGCCACGCCCAGCCCGGCGGCGGCGAGTTGAGGTGCCGCAACAGTGACGGACGTCCGCATGACCGCCTCCGGCTGGACCCCGGCCCGGGCGAACGACTGGTCAAGCCATGCGCCGAGGGCGTTGTCCGCCGTGAAGTGCACGAGGGGCGCGCCATCAAGGTCCTGGATCCGCACTGCGGCCCGCTGGGACAGAGGGTGACCGGTGGGCGCGGCCAGCACGATCTCCTCCTCGGCGACGGCAGTGACATGGAAGCGGTCGGACGGGGGGTCCGGCAGCACCACGACGTCAAGATCGTCGGACTCGATCAGCCTCAGTGCCTCGTCCATGACGGTGAGTTCACGCAGAGCGATGGTCACTTCCGGGTGGCGCCGGCGCCAGTCGCGAAGCACCGGGGCGAGCAAGGCGACGGTCAGGCTCTGCGCGCAACCGATGCGCAGCGACCCGCCCCCGGCCTCTCCCACCGCGCGCGCCGACCGTACGGCAGCGGTAGCCGCCTCGACCGCGCGCCGGGCGTCCGCGACCGCGACCCGCCCCGCGGCGGTGAGCTTGACCCCCCGTGCCTCCCGACGCAGCAGGGCCGTGCGGGTCTCGCGCTCGAGTGAGGCGATCTGATGGGAGACGGCGGGTTGCGAGGAGTGCAGCAGCAGCGCGGCCTGAGTGATCGATCCCGTGTCCGCGACAGCGACGAGACATTCCAGCGCGCGAAAAGAGGGCATTCATGAATTCTATGCCAACTGCATGAGGTATCAGTGCTTCGACGGGGGACGTCATGGCCGTCAAGGCAGTCGGCCGACACGTTGATACTTGTCAGCGTCAGCGACCGCACAGCAACGCCGATGTGGGCGGAGGCCCCATGCCACTGCAGATGAAGTTGGCTGCGATAACACTCGACTGCCCCGATCCGCCGGCCTTGGCGGCGTTCTATCAGGAGGCCACGGGTCTTGAGCTGCATCCGAAGTCGGACGCCGGTTTCGCGGGCCTCAACGGTGAGCACGGACTCTTGCTCGGGTTTCAGCGGGCCGACGACTACCGGGCTCCGAGCTGGCCTGACCAGATCGTTCCCCAGCAGCTTCACATCTGCTTCGCGGTCGAAGAGGACTTGGCCGTGGCCGAAGCCCGGCTCCTGGAGCTGGGTGCGGGCAAGCCGGATCATCAGCCGCACGGGGACAAGGCACGGGTCCTCACCGATCCGGTGGGGCATCCCTTCTGCATCGTCAGGCGCTGATCAAGCCGCCACCGACGCGGGCCCCCTCGGAAACCCGCCCCCTCGGAAACCCTGAGGACACTCACACGGGCATACGTGTGCCGCCTCCGGAAAGTCATGTACGCGGAAGTGGCACGACCAACACACGACCAACACACGCCCGACCTGCTCAAGGACCGACCGCCGACCACGGCCAACCCTCCCCTGCATAAGACTCCAAGCACTCCGCGGCTGTCAGTGCCGTCTGCGATTATCCCGCCTGGTCTACGGACACCACGGTGGGAGGGTTCATGTCCTTCGGCTTCAAGACGTCATGGCTCGCGATACGCGACGCCGGGCCGGAAGAGGTCGCCGATGCCCTCGGCCTGCGGCATCGGCAGCCCGTCGACTGGACGACCGGCACCGAACTCGCCTACCGGCAAGGGGTCTTCGTGGCCAGACCCGTCCCGGAGTGGACCCTCGCCCACGGCAGGATCCATCTGACGCACGAGACCGACCCCACGCGCCCAAACTTTCCCACCTGGCTGCGGACACTGGCCGCGCGCCTCGGGGACCTCCAGTACTTCGGCACCGACCGTGTCAGCGAGTACCACGCCTGGGCCAAAGTCGAAGCCGGTGAACTGACCCGCGCCTACTGCTACGTCGGGATGAGCGGTGAAGTTCCCCTGCGCCACGGTGAGCCCACCGCCGTCGAGAGGCAGCTCGGCGTCGGGCTGGTCGGGCGCGAAGAGGTCCGGCAGGACTGGGGAGACGCCGAATGGGACGCCTGGCACGAAGCCATGCCGACCGAACACGACGTGATGCGCATCGCCGCCGACTGGAGCATCTGCCCACCACTGATCGAGGACGACTCCGTCACCGCCCCGGGAATCCACGGACTCCCACCAGGTGTCGAGCCCGGCGGCGCATCCTGACGGCTTGAAGTCCCTGCGGAGGGCCTGCCCCGACGACACCCCGGGCAGCGGCAACAGCGCTCTGCCGGGCAAGCCGTACCACCTCACGACCCCGCCTGAACGTCCCCCCGCGTCGAGGACGCGATGGCGTCCCGGTGGGCGAAGTCGCCCGGGGGGATGCCCGGGTGGTGTCCCAGCCGGTCGGTCGGCGCGGTGGCCGTGGGGCCGAGGGTGAGCCGGGAGACGATCCGGTAGCGGTCGCCGCGGTAGACGGAGTGGACGTATTCGACGGGCTGTCCCCTGGTGTCGGAGGTGAGCCGTTCGAAGAGCAGCGCCGGGGACAGCTCGGGGACGTCGAGGAGTTCCGCTTCGGCACGGGTGACGACGGTCGGTTCGATCGCCTGCACCGCCTCCCGGACGTGCACGCCGTGCTGCCGGCGCAGGTGCTCGTAGAGGTCGCCGGCCTCCAGTTCCTCCGCGGACAGCGCGGGAACCAGCTCGGCCTTGATGTGCAGGTGCTCGATGGCCATCGGGGCGCCGTCGACCAGGCGCAGCCGCGCGACGTACACGATCTCGGCGGCGGGTGAGATCCGCAGCTTGCGGCCCACGCGCGCGCCTGCCGGAATGGTGACGAATTCCAGCAGGCGGCTCGACCAGGCCCCCGCGGCCTGGGGCACGGTCATGGACTGCTCGGCGGAGACGAGTTCCTGAGTGATCTTCTCGGGTGCGACGAACATGCCCCGCCCGTGTTCGCGCACCAGCAGACCCGCGGCGACGAGTTCGTCCACCGCCGCGCGCAGGGTCGGCCGGGACACTTCCAGCTGGGCGCACAGGGCACGCTCGGAGGGGATCGCGTCCCCGGGGCGGTGGGACTCCACCAGGTCGAGGAGGAAGTCGCGGACTCGCTCACGCTTGAGCACCGCACCAGGTGCGTCGGCCTTCATGCGTTCCCCCTCGCCCTGAACCCTCACTCCTGAACCCTCAGCCCCGAGCCGTCAGCCCTGAGCCGTCAGCCCCAGCGCTGAGCCCTCAGCCTGACCAGTTGACCAGTGGTAAGGCAGTATCTTCCCCGTCTCAGCCACCGAAGTGTAGCCGCAGACCAGCGGTGGTCGTCAGCGTATTGGCTGTCCTGCCCGACAAAACCCTTGTCTGCGACGGGGGTTGACGGCGCAATTGGTCTATGCCACCTTCTTCCTCACCTCAACAGGTGAACTGACCAGTGCAGCTCACTGGTCAGGTGGCCAGACGGTGTCCCACGGAGGTGAAACCGTGCAGCTCCGCCCACCCCGCCAGCTCCGGCTCAGAGGTCTCACCCAGCCGCTGTCCCCCAGGCACTCGCACCACGCCCTCGCAAGCGGCCCGGACCGCCCCCGTACACGGCGTCGCCGCACCTGAACACCGCCGCAGCACCCGTCCCTCCGGCTCGCGGGCCGGCGCAGTCAGAACCGACCCGCACACCCCGGCCGCCCCGTCTTGGAGGCGACGCATGCCCGCCCTGATC
>NZ_LJBR01000230.1 GCF_001282115.1 Streptomyces sp. NRRL B-24085
CGCCGAGCAGAACGCCACCACCACCCTCCCCGTCCCCATCGCCCTGAACCAACCCCCCGAGCCTCTCCGCCTGGGCCCCTCCGACGACGCCGAATGGGCGGCGTTCACCGCGGAGGCCCTCCTCAGAGCGGGCGACGACACGGCCTTGGGCGACCTGACGAGAGAACGCCGTACGAGGGCCGCCATCGACCTCGCCTGGAACGCCCTCGCCGCCGAGGTCGCCGCGGCAGCGGACCGCGCCCCCGAGATCGAGTCCGCCGTCCTCCCCCTGCGCGCCCGCATCTCCGTACGGGCGGGACTCGGCAACCTCGCCACCGGCCTGCGCCCTCCCGCGACCGGCCACGACAACCCGCACTACTTCGACGATGCGGCCTGCGTGCGGGCCTGCGTCCTCGCCGTGGCCCACCCGGGCGACCCCCGACTCGCCGCGGACCTCGCCGAGTTCGACGCCCGTTACACCCAGGACGGCGACGGAGTGCACGGAGCGAGAGCGATGGCCGCGGCCGTCGCTCTGGCCCTGACCGGCGCCTCCGTGGACGCCTGTGTGACCGCGGCCCTCGCCGAACTCCCCGAGGAGACGGAGATCGGCCGCAACGCCCGCTACGCCCTGCGCCTCGCCCGGACCGCCGACAGTACCTTCGCCCTGGTCCCCGCCCTGGAACACGAGATCGTCGACCACGTCTACAGCTACGGCATCGCGGCCGCCGAAACCGTCCCCGTGGCCCTCGCCCTGGCCACCGCCGCCCAGGGCCGCATCGCCGAGGCGATCCCCGCCGCGGCCTGCCTCTCCCGGGTGGCCGACTCGGCCCCGGCCCTGGCGGGCGCCCTGACCGGCGCCCTCGGCGGCGCCGGCGCGATCCCCGCCACCTGGCGGGACACCTGCCGCACCCTCTCCGGCTGCGCCCTGCCCCGCCTCACCGGCACGGACCTCGTGGAACTCGCCGGACTCCTGGAAGCCGCACAACCGCCCCTCCCAGGAGGATGATTCCGGGCATGACGCCCAAAAACTCAGAAAGCAACCTTGAGGACCGGATCACCGGAGCCCTCGTGGGCGCGGCGGTGGGCGACGCCCTAGGCGGCCCGGTCGAGGGCTACTCCCCCGACCAGATCCTCGAACGGCACGCCGGCCGCGTCCACGGCATCGTCGGCCCCTGGAACGGCGACGCCTGGCGCACCGCCCGCCCCATCGCCCCGTACCACAAGGGGGACGGCCACGTCACCGACGACACCTTGATGACCCACGCGCTGATCCGCGTCTACGACCGGGTCCGGGACCACCTCGACGCCTACGCGATCGCCGACCACCTGGTCCCCGACCTGATGACGAACCCGCGCTGGATCCCGGAGCTGGAGGCGGAGGCCCTCCCCCTGCACCGGGTCTTCCTCGCGGAGAAGTGGCTGGTCGCCCGCCTCCACTACGGTCACGCCGACCCGCGGGAGGCGGGCGTCGGCAACATCGTCAACTGCGGTGCGGCGATGTACATGGCCCCGGTGGGCCTGGTCAACGCGGCGAACCCGCGGGCCGCCTACACCGAGGCCCTGGACGTCGCGGGCGCCCACCAGTCGTCGTACGGCCGCGAGGCGGCGGCGGTCTTCGCGGCGGCGGTGGCGGCGGCGTGCGAGCCGGACGCGACCCCGGACTCGGTCGTGACGGCCTGTCTGCGGCTGGCGAAGGACGGCACACGGACGGCGATCGAGAAGGTCTGCGAAGCGGCCGCCCCCCACACGGACTTCGAGTCGGCCCTGCGGCCCCTGCGGGACGCGGTGGCTCCCTACGACACGGTCGGCCCCGACTACCGTGCCCCCTCCCTCGGCGCCCGCCGCCCCTCCCGCCTGCACACGATCGAGGAACTCCCCGTCGCGCTCGGGATGTTGCTGGTGGCAGCCG
>NZ_LJBR01000231.1 GCF_001282115.1 Streptomyces sp. NRRL B-24085
GCCCCCCGAACAGCGCCACCAGCCCCTCGTCCAGTTCCGCGCCCACCGTTTCCTCGTCCGGGGCGACGACCGTGTAGGTGCGGGCCAGGAAGCGGGTCAGGTCCGCGGTGGTGAAGCTGAGGACAGCGACGCCCTGCTCGGTGTGGAACTCGACGTACGTGTGGGCCGGACCGGCCGGGCGGACGCGGACGTTGCCGATGCCGGCCGGGGTGCGCAGCCCCTCGCCGAGCAGGACGCGGGCGAACGTCCACGTCGTGACCTCGCCGTCGACCGTGACATGTGGCGGGAAGTCGATGTGCACGGCCGGCGGCTCGGCTGAGGTGTAGCGCAGGGTCGCGGGGATCGCGAGCTCGTGGCCCGCGGCCGTGATCAGGCGGGCGCCTGTCGGCTGCTGGAGGGTGACGTGCATGAGGGGCTCCAAGGGGGTGGGGGCACGGGCCGGGTGTGGCCGTCGAGCAGTGAGACCACCCCAGGTGCCCGCGCATTACGCCGTTCTTGAAGGACCCTTGTATGACTCGCGTCACACGGAGCCGAGAAGCGCCTGTTCAGGAGCGCTCACGGGGAGGGGCGCAGCCCCAGCGGGCCCGCGATCTCCTCCACCATCACCTTGCCCGCCTCGAACTCCAGCGTCTCGTCGCCCATCGCCTGGTCGGTGTCGAGGCCGTCCAGTTCGGCCAGCGGCTGGTTCAGGCGCACGTGCGCCACCACCGACTGGAGGGCCCGCAGGGTCGCGGACGCCGTGGAGCCCCAGTTGGAGAAGTAGGAGAACTGCCACCACCACAGGGCCTCCGTGGTGCGGCCCGCGCGGTAGTGGGCCATGCCGTGGCGCAGGTCGGTGATGACGTCGGTCAGGTCGTCGGAGATCCGGGCCGGGACCGGGGCCTTGCGCGGCTCGTAGGGGTCGAAGACCTCGGAGTAGACGTCGATCGGGTCCAGCAGCCGGGCCAGGTTCTCGCGGAGTTCGTCCACGTCGGCGTCCGGGCCCGTGTCGGGCTCGTAGCGCTCGTCGGGGACGATGTCCTCGTGGGCGCCGAGGCGGCCGCCGGCCAGCAGGAGCTGAGAGACCTCCAGGAGCAGGAAGGGGACGGCCGAGTCGGGTTCGTCGCCCTTGGCCACCTCCATGACGGCCACCAGGAAGCTCTCGACCTGGTCGGCGATCTGGACCGCGAAGTCGTCGGGGTCCGGGGCGGTCGCGTGCAGTGTGGCGTCAGACATCTAGGAGTCGTCTCCCCTCGAAGGCGCGGCCGAGGGTCACCTCGTCCGCGTATTCCAGGTCGCCACCCACCGGGAGGCCGCTGGCCAGGCGGGTGACCTTGAGGCCCATGGGCTTGATCATGCGGGCGAGGTACGTCGCCGTGGCCTCGCCCTCCAGGTTCGGGTCGGTGGCCAGGATCAGCTCCGTGACCGTCCCGTCGGCCAGGCGGGCCAACAGTTCTCGTATGCGCAGATCATCGGGTCCCACACCCTCGATCGGGCTGATCGCCCCGCCCAGGACGTGGTACTTGCCACGGAACTCCCGGGTGCGCTCGATCGCGACCACGTCCTTCGGCTCCTCCACCACACAGATGACGGAGGGGTCGCGGCGGGTGTCGCGGCAGATGTTGCACAGCTCTTCCTGCGCGACGTTGCCGCAGGTCGCGCAGAAGCGGACCTTGGCCTTGACCTCCATCAGGCACTGCGCGAGCCGCCGTACGTCCGTCGGCTCCGCCTGGAGGATGTGGAAGGCGATCCGCTGGGCGCTCTTGGGACCGACGCCGGGCAGCCGCCCCAGTTCGTCGATGAGGTCCTGGACCACGCCTTCGTACAACGGACTGCCGTCCTTCCTGGGGTTCCTTGCGATACGTACGCTAGTTGGCCGACACCCGACTTCGAAAGACGGGCCCCCTAGAAGGGCAGGCCGGGGATGCCGCTGCCGCCGCCGAGGCCCTGGGCGAGCGGGCCGAGCTTCTGCTGCTGGAGGGTCTGGGCGTTCTCGTTCGCCGCCTGGACGGCCGCCACGATCAGGTCGGCGAGGGTCTCGGTGTCCTCCGGGTCCACCGCCTTCGGGTCGATCTTCAGCGCGCGCAGCTCGCCGGCGCCGGTGACGGTGGCCTTCACCAGACCGCCGCCCGCCTGGCCGTCGACCTCGGTCCTGGCGAGTTCCTCCTGCGCGTTCGCCAGGTCCTGCTGCATCTTCTGGGCCTGCTGGAGCAACTGCTGCATGTTGGGCTGGCCACCACCGGGGATCACGATCAGCTCCTGTGTCCGTACAGCTTCGTGGGCGAGGTTTTCCTCCCTGGCACGAGCCTACGTGGTCGGGACGGGCGTCGCCGCAGCACTCTTTCGAGTGAGTCGACCTGGAGTCCTATACCTGATCAAGGCCCTCTTCCGAGCGGAAAAGCGACCAAAGCACCCCCTTCGCCACCCATTGGGCGGTAGGAAGGATCCCCGCACATCAGCATCAGGCGTCACGCAGGGTGACCGATCAGTAGGGAGCGCCGGGTGGGTCAGCCGGAGATGCAGCCCGAGGGCCCGCCTCAGGACGGACGGGCCGATCTGGCCGGGCGGACGTTTCCGCTCGGCGACTGGGGCGAGCCCGCCGTACGGCTGGACGAGCTGTACCGGTGGGTGGAGCACGGGGCGCTGGCGACGGCGTCCTGGTATCTCGCGGACCGGGTGGGGAAGCGGCGCTGCGCCCGGGCCCTGCGGGCGCAGCGCCGCTTCCCCACCCGGTCCGCGAGATACCAGGACGCC
>NZ_LJBR01000232.1 GCF_001282115.1 Streptomyces sp. NRRL B-24085
CGGCGGCGCGGATCCGCTCGGCGACGAGTTCGTAGTGGGTGCAGCCCAGGACGACGGTCGTGACGTCCTCGGGGGTGAGGGCGGCGGCCGCGGCGACGGCGGCGTCGACGGCCGCCTCGTCGGCGTGCTCCACCGCCTCGGCGAGGCCGTGGCAGGGCACCTCGGTGGCCTGCACCCCGTCGGCGAACTCCGCGAGGAGTCCGCGCTGGTACGGGCTGCCGGTGGTGGCGGGGGTCGCCCAGATGGCGAAGGGCCCTCCGGCCGCCGCGGCGGGCTTGATCGCGGGCACGGTGCCGATGACCGGCAGGTCCGGTTCGAGGCGGGCCCGCAGGGCGGTCAGGGCATGCACGGTGGCGGTGTTGCAGCCGATGATCAGGGCCTCGGGACCGTGGGCGGCGGCGGCCTCGGCGAGATCCAGGGCGCGCCCGGCGATGTCGTCCGGTGTGCGGGGCCCCCAGGGCATGCCGTCGGGGTCGAGGGAGAGCACGAGATCGGCGTCGGGGCGCAGTCGCCGTACCGCGGCGGTCGCCGCCAGCAGACCGATTCCGGAGTCCAAGAGCGCGATCTTCACCCGGCCACGATAGACGATGAGCCTTCGGGGACCGGTTCGGTGGGGCAGACTGCGCGCGTGAGCGCCATCGCGTGGACCGCCGCCGTGTCCCTTGCCGCCTGGTTGTGGCTGCTGCTCTGCCAGGGTTTCTTCTGGCGCACGGACGTGCGCCTGCCGCCGGAGCGGGATCCGGGGTCCTGGCCCTTCGTGGCGGTGGTGGTGCCGGCCCGTGACGAGGCCGAGGTGCTGCCCGCGAGCCTTCCCTCCCTCCTGGCCCAGGACTACCCGGGGCGGGCGGAGGTCTTCCTCGTCGACGACGGCAGCACGGACGGCACCGGAGAGCTGGCGCGCGAACTGGCGCGCCGGCACGGCGGGCTGCCGCTGACCGTGTCCTCGCCGGGTGAGCCGCCGGCGGGCTGGACGGGCAAGCTGTGGGCCGTACGCCACGGTGTCGGTCTGGCACGCGCGCGTGGGCCCGAGTACCTGCTGCTGACGGACGCGGACATCGCCCACGGTCCGGACAGCCTGCGGCGGCTGGTGGCCGCCGCGCACGCCGGGGGCTTCGACGTCGTCT
>NZ_LJBR01000233.1 GCF_001282115.1 Streptomyces sp. NRRL B-24085
CCCCGCCCCAGTGGACCCGACCCCGGCCACCGGCGCCTCCTCGTCCACGTCCCCGCAGGCCGCCGACACCGCAGAGGACGACACCGCGAAGGACGACGACGGCGGGCTGTCGGCGGCCGCCTGGACCGGCATCGGCGCGGGAGTCCTGGTGGCCGCGGCCGCCGTGGCCTTCGCGGTACGGCGGCGGGGCGGGACCGAGGGGTAGGGGGATCGCACGGGCCCGACGGATCCGACGCATCCCCCCACGGATCGGACGCATCCCACGGATCGGACGGCAGGTTCCGTGACGCGTCCTGTCCTGGGGAGTCCGCGGCACATCCCGCCCTCAGGGGTCTCGCGCGCCCCCGTCCCAGGGATTTCCGGCGTGTCCTGGATGAATCCGTCGCCTCCGGGTAGGCCAGCCACACGGCGTACCCGGAGATGGAGTGCCATGACCTGCGCGAACTCCCCTGCACGGCACGGGGCCTGGGCGGTAGCCCTGACTGTCGCCGCCCTCGTCCTCACGGGGGCCTGCGACGACGGCGACGGCGGTGACGAGGGGGCCTCCCGCACGGGCCGGCCCTCCGCCACCGGCTCGCCGGGCCCGACCACGCCCGGCAGCTCCCCCTCGCTCTCCGCCTCCCCGACACCGCCCGCGACCGCGCCCTCGGACCCGGAGCGGGCCGGGGAGGACATCCGGGCGGCGTGGACCGTCCTCTTCGACCCGAAGTCCTCCCTCGACCAGCGCAGTGACGTGGTCGAGGACGGCGACGAGAACGCCCTGATGATCGACAACCTCTTCCGCGACCCGAGCGGCGGCCGGCTGCGCGCCGAGGTGACCTCCGTGACGTACACCTCGGACGTGCGCGCCGAGGTGGCCTACGACCTCACGCGCGAGGGCCGCCGACTGGACACCGGCGGCCCCGGGGCGGCCGTACTCCAGGACGGCGGTTGGAAGGTCGCCCTGCGCACGGTCTGCGCGCTGACGCGGCACGCCGAGGACGCGCCCGAGGCGCCGAGCTGTGTGGTGGCGTCGTCTAGTCCCGCCGGAACAGGTCGTTGAGTTCCGTCTGGGAGAGCTGGTCCGCGGCATAGGAGAAGGTGCCCAGGTCGGCCAGCTCCCGCGCCGCGTCCAGCAGATGGCGGTACATGGCACGGGCGATGCTGCCGCCGACCGTGACCCGCCGGACACCGAGTTCGCGCAGATCGTCGAGGGAGAGGGCGTTGCCGGTCAGGCCCATGACCACGTTGAGCGGGCCGTCGAGCTCGCGGACCAGGGTGCCGAGGGTGTCCGCGTCGGCGGCGCCGGGTACGAACGCGCAGTCGGCCCCGGCCTCCAGGTAGGCGTTGGCCCGCCGTACCGCCTCGTCGAGCGTGCCGCCGACCAGGAGGGCGTCGGTGCGGCCGACCAGGACGAAGGGCTCGCCCTCGGCCGCCAGGGTCTCGCGCGCGGCGCGGACCCGGTCGGCGGACAGCCCTGGGTCGTGGAGGGGGCGGGTGCGGTCGCCGGTGAAGTCCTCGATGTTGCCGCCCGCGGCCCCGGCGGCGAGGGCCTCCGCGACGGTGGCGGCGACGGTCTCGGGCGACTCGCCGTACCCCTCCTCCAGGTCCGCGCTCAGCGGTACGGAGATCCCGCCCGCGATCTGGCGGACCCGGCCCAGCATGGTGTCCCGGTCGACGCGGTCCTCGGGCGGCTGTTCGGCGAAGAAGTCGTGGTCGGGACGTCCGAGGGAGAACGCGACGCCCGCGCTCGTGGTCGCCACGGCCGGGAACCCGGCCGCCTCCAGGATCCGGGCGCTGCCCACGTCCCACGCGTTGGGGAGCAGGAAGCAGCCCTCCCGGTGCAGATCGGCGAAGCGCTGTGCCTTGGCTCGGCTGTCGGTGTCCACACGGTCCTTCCCGGCCCGCCGCCCCTCGACGGACTCCCGGAGAACGTACGCCGCAGACACGCGCGGGGCGGCCCCTTTTCGGGCCCGCCCTCCGGCGCACGTCCCGGGCGCACGGCGCCCCGTCAGGCCGCCCGCGCGCATGCCCCCGGTGGGCGGTGACCCGTGCAACTCACCTCGCGCATGTCCCCGGTGGACGGTGGCCCGTCAGACCCCCGCACGCACATCTGCGGTGGATAGCGAACCGTCAAACTCCCCTGCGCGCACGCTCCCACGACTGGCGCACCACCCCTCCCCGCAAACACACCCGCTGCGCACGCCGAACCGCCGGAACCCCCGCGCGCACGCCCCCACAGCTGGCGCACCACCGCACTCCCCGCAGCGGACGCCGAACCGCCGGAACCCCCAGCACGCTCACCCCGGAAGACGGTGAGCCACTGGAGGCACCTGCGCACACGACTTCAGCGGACGACGGGCACGCGGCTCGCCCCCGCACACACCCGACGGACGGCAGACGGCAGACGGCAGACGGGCCACCGAACACCCCGCGCACATTCCCTGGCCGGAGAAACGTGGTCTCATCGCCCGCAAGCCCACCCCGGCGGACCGCCGGACGCCGGGCGCACGGGCCGTCGACGACCAGTTCTGGCAACGGAGGAGCAGGCGGGACGAGACCGGCACACCGGAGCACCCGACGGCGCGTCGGCCACGGCGTCGCGCGGCCGTACCGCACCCGCCTCGGGACCGCCCGGGTTCCCCTGAATACGCGGCCGCGGCACAGCCCGCCCTTAGGATGAGCCCGATGACCCGCTCCGAGCAGCCCACCGCGCGTCCGCCCCTGTGGCGGGCGCTGCTTCTGCTCGGGCTGCTCATCGGCGTGCTGGGTATGCACGCCCTGGCCCCCGCCGGCGGTACGGGCCGGCACGAGGACCGGTCGGCGCACATGACGGCGGGCGCCGCCGTCGCCGACACGGTCTGCCACGACGGCTGCGGATCGGGCCACCTGCACCACGCCGACGCGACCTGTGCGTCGGGGGCGGTGAGCGGTGGGCCCGTGCTGCCCGCGCTCATGCCTGACCCGTCGGGAGACTCCCCCGGCACCGTCGACCTGTCGTGCCAGACGGCGGGGACCCGGGAAGGCGCCCGCGCGCCGCCCTCCCTCGCGGAACTCCAGCTCCTGCGGATCTAGACACGACGTGCTTCGCCACGTCCAGATCCCTTTTCACAGCATTTTTCACAGCACTGGAGTTCCAGCATGCGCACCACCTGTTCCCTGATCCGCCGTGCCTGTCTCGCGGGGGTCGCCGTGAGCGCCGCCCTCACCCTCACGGCGTGCGGCGGCGACAGCGAGGCCGGTGAGTCGTCCGCCCCGTCCCCCTCGGTGTCCGCCGGGACGTCGGCCGAGTCCTCGGCCGGTGCCCACAACGCCCAGGACGTCGCCTTCGCCCAGGGCATGATCCCGCACCACCAGCAGGCCGTGGAGATGGCCGGACTGGCCGACGGCCGGGCCTCCTCCACCGAGGTCAAGGACCTCGCCGCCCGGATCGAGAAGGCGCAGGGCCCGGAGATCACGACCATGTCCGGCTGGCTGAAGTCGTGGGGCGAGCAGGTCCCCGAGGCGATGCCCGGCATGGACCACTCGGCGCACTCCGGCATGGCCGGGATGATGGACAGCGCCGACATGGAGAAGCTGGCGAAGGCGTCCGGCAAGGACTTCGACTCCATGTTCCTGACCATGAAGGTCGAGCACCACGAGGGCGCCGTCGAGATGGCCACGACCGAGAAGGCGAAGGGTGAGTACCCGGCTGCCAAGGCCATGTCCGGTGACATCGTCACCACGCAGAACGCCGAGATCAGCGAGATGAAGAAGCTCCTCGGCGAGGACTGACACCTCGCGTGCCGTCACGGTGCCCGTGCCACCCGGCGCGGGCACCGTGGCCTCCGGCACGGGACCGCCCCCGGGTCGGCTGTCGAAAGCGTTGACGAGGGCATGACGCACCCCTATCTTCTGACCGAAGTTACGAACCTCGTTCGATATCACGGACGATATGACGGACAGTCGGCATCCAAGGGGCGCCGGTCGATCGCCGACTGCTCCACCGCGGACGGAGAACTCCCTTGAGACGCACCGTAGTCCGGCTGCTCGTGGCCGTGTTCATCGGTCTGGCCGCCACCTTGGCCGGCCCCGGCGCCACCGCGCACGCCGCCGTGCCCGACTCCCCTGCCGTCACCTACACCAACCCGATCGCCGAGAAGCGCGCCGACCCGCACATCTTCAAGCACACCGACGGCCACTACTACTTCACCGCCACCGTCCCCGAGTACGACCGGATCGTGCTGCGCCGGGCGACCACGATCCAGGGGCTGTCGACGGCCGCCGAGACCACGATCTGGACCAGGCACTCCAGCGGGGTCATGGGGGCGCACATCTGGGCGCCGGAGATCCACTACATCGACGGCAAGTGGTACGTGTACTTCGCCGCCGGCTCCACGAGTGACGTGTGGGCGATCCGCATGTACGTCCTCGAAGGCACCGGCGCCAACCCGCTGACCGCCACCTGGACCGAGAAGGGCCAGATCAGGACCACGTGGGAGAGCTTCTCGCTGGACGCGACGACCTTCGTCGTGAACGGCGTGCGCTATCTGGCGTGGGCGCAGCGCAACCCGTCGGAGAACAACAACACCAGCCTGTTCCTCGCGAGGATGTCCAACCCCTGGACGATCCAGGGGACTCCGGCCGAGCTGTCCCAGCCGACGCTGTCCTGGGAGACGGCCGGGTACAAGGTCAACGAGGGTCCGGCGCTGATCCAGCACGGCGGCAAGGTGTTCATGACGTACTCGGCGTCCGCCACCGACGCCAATCACTGCCTGGGCATGCTGAGCGCGTCCGCGACGGCCGATCTGACGAACCCGGCGTCCTGGACGAAGAGTCAGCGCCCGGTGTTCCAGTCCAGCGCCGCCACCTCGCAGTACGGTCCGGGCCACAACTCCTTCACCGTCTCCGAGGACGGGAAGTCGGACGTCCTCGTCTACCACGACCGCAGTTACAGGGACATCAGCGGCGACCCGCTGAACGACCCCAACCGCCGTACCCGCCTGCAGAAGGTCTACTGGAAGGCCGACGGCAGCCCCGACTTCGGCATCCCGGTCGCCGACGGCGTCACCCCGAAGCGCTTCTCGTCGTACAACTTCGCGGACCGCTTCGTGCGGCACTGGGAGTACCGCGCGCGGATCGAGGCGAACGTCTCGCCGCTCGCCGACTCGCAGTTCCGGGTCGTCACGGGCCTGACCGGAACCGGGACGGTCTCCCTGGAGGCGGCCGGCTTCCCCGGCTACTACCTGCGGCACAGGAACTTCGAGGTGTGGCTGGAGAAGAACGACGGGACGACGGCGTTCGCCTCCGACGCCAGCTTCTTCCAGCGGGCCGGACTCGCCGACGCGGCGGGAGTCTCGTACGAGTCCTCCAACTACGCGGGCCGCTATCTCCGGCACTACGACTACCTGCTGTACGTGGAGACCCCGAGCACGGCGACCGACAAGGGGGACGCGACCTTCTACGCCCAGTGACCCGCCGGGACGGTGTCGCGGGTCCTTCTCCGGGCACTAGAGAGGGACCCTCCGGATCCGAGGAGCGACAGTGACGACAGGGCGACTCCCCGATCACGGACAGCGCATACTGGACGAGGTGGGGCGCGCCCTGCGCCGCGACCGCCGACTGGAGCGCCGGCTGCGGACCGGACGGCTGCGCCGGCGGCCCGACCTGTCCCGGGTGGTGCACTACCGGCCGCACGTCCTGACCGTGGGCCTGCTGCTCGCGGCCTCCGTCTCGCTCATGGTGACGGGCATAGTCACCGCACGGCCCGCGGTGATCTGGGCCTTCGCGGCCGTGTGGCCCCTGGCCCTGTACGCGGTGTTCCGTCTGCTGTGCCGCTGGACGGAACCCTGAGCCTCACGCCTCGCCGTCCCCGAAGGCCGACTCGATGGGCCGTTCGTCGACCAGGACCCGCCCCTGCGGCGGCCCCGCGAGCAGCGCGCGTACGGCCGTCAGGACGTCCGGCGCCACATGACCGGCGCGTGCCGTCTCCTCCGGCCGGGTCCGCCGGTCCGGTACGAGGATGCCGTGGGCGCCGACCCGGGACGCGGCCTCGGCGTCCGCGGCGGTGCCGACGACCGCGCAGTCGGTGGCCGCGGTGCACACCCGGCCCGCCGCCCAGAGGATCAGGCCCGGTTCCGGCGGTCGGCAGTGGCAGCCGTCGTCGGGCCCGTGCGGGCACACTCCCCAGATGTCGAAGGGGCCGAGCAGTTCGTCGACGCGGCGGTTGACGGCCCGTACGTCGGCGTCGTCGGCTCCGCCGTGCCGGATGTCCGGCTGCAGGGCGACGAACCCGGTGCGGACGTCGTGCAGACGCAGCATGCCGAGCGCCTCCAGGGCGCCCGGCGCGGGACGCAGCCGGCCGGGGTCGAACGGGTCCTCGGCGAGGATGCTGTCACGGTCGAACAGCACCGTTCGCACGCGCGTCATGCGGCCACCTCCCGGCTCTCGCGTGCACTTCTTCCCCTCGGCGGGTAACCGGGTGCGGCCGGTCCATGTGGGCGGGTGCGCCCCGTCGGGCCGCGCCGAGCATGTGAGACACCTGTGAGATCCCCGCTGAGCAGGCCGGATTCCCTAAGATCGGCTCGTGGTCACCTTCCTCCTCGAACGTACGGCCCCGCTCTCCCAGGACGAGGCCTGGCGCCGCCTCACGGAGTGGCCCCGCCACGGCGACTCCGTCCCCCTGACGCGCGTCAGCGCCGAGCCGCCGGGGCCGACGGCCGAGGGCACGCTCGTCGTCGCCCGTTCGGGGTGGGGCCCGCTCGGCTTCGACGACCCCATGGAGGTCACCGTCTGGCGTCCACCGGCGGAGGGCGTCTCCGGACTGTGCCGCCTGGAGAAGCGCGGCCGGGTGGTGCGGGGCTGGGCCGAACTGGAGGTGCACCCGGGCCCGGGCGGCCGGGCGCGCGTGGTCTGGCGCGAGGAGCTGCGGGTGGCCCTGCTCCCCAGGGCCTTGTTGGGTGCGGCGGCCCGGACGGTGTTCGGACGGACGCTCAACCGGCTGCTGCGGGGGACCTGAAGCGCGTGCAACAGTGGCCCCCATGACGGCGGTTGAGGGTACGACGGTACAGGTGGACGAGGTCGAGGAGCTCGCGGCGGACGGGCTGCGGTGGCTGCTGTCGGCCGCACGGTCGACGGCGGACGGGGCACTGGCCTGGCCCGGCGCGCCCTCACGGGAGGAGACCGACCCGACCCTGTACAGCGGCACGGCCGGGATCGTCGCCGTGCTCCTGGAGGCGTGGCGGCACTTCGACGACGACTACTACGCCGACCTGGCCCTGCGCGCGGGCCGCGGTGTGGCCGCCGCCGTCGACGGCCACGAGGACGACTCGCTGTACTTCGGCCGGTCCGGCATGGCCCTGGTCCTGCACACCCTGGGCGACGAACTGGACGACAGCGCCTGCGCCAGGGCGGCCGAACGGGCGATGGATCTGGTGCGGGCGCACTTCGACGGGGAGCGCTGGGGCGAGCTGTTCGAGCTGATGGGCGGCAACGGCGGGATCGGCCTGGCCGCTCTGAAGGTCGGCGACCCCGGATTCGCCGTGCTCGCGGTGGAGCCCTATCTGCGCACGGCGGAGAAGACTCCCTGGGGCGTCACCTGGCCGTTCCGCCCGGGCCCGGACACCCGCATGCACCACATGTCCCACGGCACGCTGGGCATCGCCTTCGCCCTCGCCCGGAACGGCCACGCGAGCGGCCGCGCCGACCTGGTCGACCTGGCGCTGGCGGGGGTCGCGGACGTCGTGGCCCGCGACGAGGGCGGCCCGGACGGCTTCCTGGTGCGGCACTCCACCCCGCAGTACCTCCCCGACCTGATCGAGCCGGTCAGCTACGGCTGGTGCCACGGCCCCACCGGCGACGCCCAGATCTTCCGGCTGCTGCGCGACACCCACGGCGACCCCGCCTGGGCCGCCCTCGCCGACCGCTGCTGGCACACGGTCACCCGCTCCGGGCTCCCCCAACGGCTGCGCCCCGGGTTCTGGGACAACAACGGCCGCTGCTGCGGCACCGCCGGCGTCCTCGCCCTGGCCTGCGACCGGATCGCCGAACGGACCGCGGGGCAGCAGGCGTACGACTTCGCGCGGACCCTCGTCGCCGACCTCACCGCCCGCGCGCTCCGGGACGGCGAGGGTGCCCGCTGGTCCAACGTCGAGCACCGGGCCACCCCGAGCGAGCTCGCGCCCCGCACCGACTGGGCGCAGGGCAGCGCGGGCATCGTGCGTGAACTGCTGCGGTTCGTCCGGCTGAGCCGGGGCGGCGATGCGGGGTACGCCTTCGCGTGGCCGGACCAGCCCCGGGTGTCCGCTCAGGCCACCGACCCGATCCGCCGGGCCGGTACCGACGTCGCGTCGTGATGGATCGGCGTGTGCGCGCCGGTGAGGGAGACCCCGCTGCCGCCCCGCCGGGCCGCAACGATCTCCGCGGCGATGGACAGGGCCGTCTCCTCGGGCGTACGGGCGCCCAGGTCCAGGCCGATGGGTGACCGCAGCCGCGCCAGCTCCAGTTCGGTCACGCCGACTTCGCGGAGGCGTTCGTTGCGGTCGAGGTGGGTGCGGCGGGAGCCCATGGCGCCCACGTAGGCGACCGGGAGCCTGAGGGCCAGGCGCAGCAGGGGGACGTCGAACTTGGCGTCGTGGGTGAGGACGCACAGGACGGTCCGGGCGTCGACCTCGGTGCGCTCCAGGTACCGGTGCGGCCACTCGACGATGATCTCGTCGGCCTCCGGGAAGCGCGCCTCGGTCGCGAAGACGGGACGCGCGTCGCACACGGTGACCCGGTAGCCGAGGAACTTCCCGATCCGCACCAGCGCCGACGCGAAGTCGATCGCGCCGAAGACGATCATCCGGGGCGGTGGCACGGAGGACTCGACGAGCACGGTGAGCGGGGCGCCGCAGCGCGAGCCCTGCTCACCGATCTCCAGGGTGCCGGTGCGGCCCGCGTCCAGGAAGGCGCCGGCCTCGGCGGCGACGGTGCGGTCCAGTTCGGGACGGGCGCCGGAGCCGCCGTGTCCGCGAGGGTCCTCGGGGCGTACGACGAGTGCGCGGCCGAGGAGTTCGCGCGGTCCGGAGACGATCCGCGCCAGCGCCGTCGCCCGGCCCCCCGCCGCGGCTTCGAGCGCCGCCGCGACGACGGCACGGACGGGATCGCCCGCCCGGACCGGGGTGACGAGGATGTCGATGACCCCGCCGCAGGTCAGACCCACGGCGAAGGCGTCCTCGTCGCTGTAGCCGAAGCGTTCGAGGACCGGCTCACCGTCCTCCAGGGCCTGTCGGCACAGTTCGTACACCGCGCCCTCCACGCAGCCGCCGGAGACCGAGCCGATCGCCGTGCCGTCGGCGTCCACCGCGAGGGCGGCGCCGGGCAGGCGGGGTGCGCTGCCGCCGACGGCCACCACGGTGGCCACGGCGAAGTCACGTCCCTGCTCGACCCACCGGTGCAGTTCGTCGGCGATGTCCAGCATGTCTCGGTCTCCTCAACAGCGGTTGTGTACGGGTGCGTTCGGGCGGCTAGTGCACGCCCATCCAGCTCTCGATCGGATGGAGGGCGTAGTACACCAGGAAGATCGCCGTCAGTCCCCACATGAAGGCGCCGATCTCCCGCGCCTTGCCCTGCGCGACCTTGATCGCGACGTAGGAGATGACGCCCGCGGCGACACCCGCGGTGATCGAGTAGGTGAACGGCATGATCACGACGGTCAGGAAGACCGGGATCGCGGTGGCGCGGTCGGCCCAGTCGACATGGCGGGCGTTCATCATCATCATGGTGCCGATGACCACGAGGGCGGCGGCCGCGACCTCGCCCGGCACGATCGCCGTGAGCGGGGTGAAGAAGAGACAGGCCGCGAAGAACAGGCCGGTGACGACGGAGGACAGGCCGGTACGGGCGCCCTCGCCCACTCCGGTGGCCGACTCGACGAACACGGTCTGCCCGGAGGCGCCGGCCACTCCGCCGATCGCCCCGCCCGCGCCGTCGATGAACAGCGCCTTCGACAGGCCCGGCATCCGGCCCTGCGCGTCGGCGAGTTTCGCCTCGCTGCCGACGCCGATGATGGTGGCCATCGCGTCGAAGAACCCGGCGAGCACCAGTGTGAACACGATCATGCCGACCGTCATCGCGCCGACCTCGCCCCAGCCGCCGAACTCGACCTTCCCGAAGATCGAGAAGTCAGGCATGGAGACCGCACTGCCGTGCAGTTCGGGGGCGCCGCTCGCCCACTGCTTCGGGTCGACGGCTCCGGCGGCGTTGAGGACGACGGCGAGGACGGTCCCGCCGAGGATGCCGATCAGGATGGCGCCGGGGATGCCCCGGGCCTGGAGCATGAAGATCGCGAGGAGGGTGACGGCGAACAACAGGACGGGCCATCCCGCGAGTTCGCCCGTCGGGCCGAGGGTGACCGGGGTCGCCTTGCCCTGGTGGACGAAGCCGGCCTTGTAGAAGCCGATCAGGGCGACGAACAGGCCGATGCCCATGGTGATCGCGTGCTTGAGGGCCAGCGGGATCGCGTTCATGATCATCTCGCGCAGGCCGGTGACGACCAGCAGCATGATGACCACGCCGTACATCACGCACATGCCCATGGCCTGCGGCCAGGTCATCGCGGGCGCGACCTGCGAGGACAGCACGCCGGAGACGGAGAGGCCGGCGGCGAGGGCGAGCGGCACCTTGCCGAAGAAGCCCATGAGCAGCGTGGTGAGGGCCGCCGCGAACGCGGTCGCGGTGATGAGCGCCTTCTGGCCGAGCGTGTCCCCCGCCACGTCCTTGCCGGACAGGATCAGGGGGTTGAGCAGGAGGATGTACGCCATCGCCATGAAGGTGGTGACGCCGCCGCGCAGTTCACGCGCGACCGTGGATCCTCGCCGGGATATGTGGAAGTACCGGTCGAGCCAGGACCTGCCGGCCGGGACGCGGGTGCCTTCTCCCGCGTCGTCGGCGACGGTCGCCGGCTCCAGTGACTGCTGGGTCATGTGGGCCTACTCCCAAGGTTCACAGGGGCACCCGTCAACCGCTTCTGCGGCTGCGGGATTTGGGAAGGTGCTGCGGCCGCACGACCCGGGGGACGGCCCGAGACGAACGAACGGGGTACTCCGGGCGGCGCGGCGAGGTGTGACGTTCCCGGTGCCGCCCGGAGGGACTTGCTAGGCCGTGCCCGTGAGGTGTTCCGGGCGTACCGGCGTCCTGTCGAGCTCCAGTCCGGTCGCGTTGCGGATCGCCGCGAGCACGGCCGGGGTGGAGGACAGGGTGGGTGCCTCTCCGATGCCGCGCAGCCCGTACGGCGCGTGGTCGTCGGCGAGTTCGAGCACGTCGACGGGGATGGTCGGCGTGTCGAGGATCGTGGGGATCAGGTAGTCCGTGAAGGAGGGGTTCCTGACCTTCGCCGTCTTCGGGTCGACGATGATCTCCTCCATCACCGCGATGCCCAGGCCCTGGGTCGTGCCGCCCTGGATCTGGCCGATGACGGACAGCGGGTTCAGCGCCTTGCCGACGTCCTGCGCGCAGGCCAGCTCGATCACCTTGACCAGGCCGAGCTCGGTGTCGACCTCGACGACCGCGCGGTGGGCGGCGAAGGAGTACTGGACGTGTCCGTTGCCCTGCCCGGTCCGCAGGTCGAAGGCCTCGGTGGGCCGGTGCCGCCACTCCGCCTCGACCTCGACGCTCTCGCCCTCCAGCACGTCGGCCAGGTCCGCGAGGACCTCGCCGGCGTCGGTGACGACCTTGCCGCCCTCCAGGAGCAGTTCGGCGGTCGCCCAGGCGGGGTGGTAGGAGCCGAACTTGCGGCGCCCGATCTCCAGGACCTTCTCCCGGACCAGCTCGCAGGAGTTCTTGACGGCGCCGCCGGTGACGTACGTCTGCCGCGAGGCGGAGGTCGAACCGGCCGAGCCCACCTGGGTGTCGGCGGGATGGATGGTCACCTGGGTGACACCGAGTTCGATGCGGGCGATCTGGGCGTGGACGGTGACCCCGCCCTGCCCGACCTCCGCCATCGCGGTGTGCACGGTGGCGACGGGTTCACCGCCGACGACCTCCATGCGCACGCGCGCGGTCGAGTAGTCGTCGAAGCCCTCGGAGAAGCCGACGTTCTTGATGCCGACCGCGTAGCCGACCCCGCGCACGACGCCTTCGCCGTGGGTGGTGTTGGACAGACCGCCCGGCAGCTGCCGTACGTCGGCCTGCTCCCCCGCCGAGAGCCATTGCTGCTCCGGCGGGAGGGGCATCGCCTTGACGCGGCGCAGGAGTTCGGCGACCGGGGCCGGTGAGTCGACAGGCTGGCCCGTCGGCATGATCGTGCCCTGCTCCATCGCATTGAGCTGCCGGAACTCGACCCGGTCCATGCCCACCGCGTCGGCGAGCTTGTCCATCTGGGCCTCGTAGGCGAAGCACGCCTGGACCGCGCCGAAGCCGCGCATCGCGCCGCACGGCGGGTTGTTGGTGTAGAGCGCGATGGCCTCGATGTCCACGTCGTCGACGACGTACGGGCCGATCGACAGCGAGGAGGCGTTGCCGACCACGGCAGGTGAGGCGGAGGCGTACGCGCCGCCGTCCAGCACGATCCGGCACTTCACGTGGGTCAGCTTGCCCTCGCGGGTGGCCCCGTGCTCGTAGTACAGCTTGGCCGGGTGCCGGTGGACGTGCCCGAAGAAGGACTCGAACCGGTTGTAGACGATCTTGACGGGCTTTCCGGTGCGCAGCGCCAGCAGACAGGCGTGGATCTGCATCGACAGGTCCTCGCGGCCGCCGAACGCCCCGCCGACACCGGACAGCGTCATGCGCACCTTGCGCTCGGGCAGCCCGAGGACGGGGGCGATCTGGCGCAGGTCGGAGTGCAGCCACTGGGTGGCGATGTAGAGGTGGACGCCGCCGTCCTCGTCCGGCACGGCGAGACCCGACTCGGGGCCGAGGAAGGCCTGGTCCTGCATGCCGAAGGTGTACTCGCCCTTGACGACGAAGTCGGCGCGCTCGGCGGCCTGTTGGGCGTCGCCGCGGACGATCGGCTGCCGGTGCACGATGTTGGGGTGCGGGACGTGTCCGATGTGGTGGTCGTCGCGGTTCTCGTGGATCAGGATCGCGTCGGGGGCGGTCGCGGAGGCCTCGTCGGTGATGACGGGCAGCTCGCGGTACTCGACCTTGATCTTCGCGGCCGCCCGGCGGGCGGTCTCCGGGTGGTCGGCGGCGACGATCGCGACCGGCTCGCCGTGGTGCCGGACCTTGCCGTGGGCGAGGACGGGGGTGTCCTGGATCTCCAGACCGTAATTCCTCACGTCGGTCGGCAGGTCGTCGTACGTCATGACGGCGTACACACCCGGCAGGGCGAGCGCCTCGCTCGTGTCGATGGACACGATCTCGGCGTGCGCGACGGTCGAGCGCAGGATCTGTCCCCAGAGCATGTCCTCGTGCCACATGTCGGACGAGTAGGCGAACTCGCCGGTGACCTTGAGGGTGCCGTCGGGGCGGAGCGTGGACTCGCCGATGCCGCCCTTGGTCTTCGAACCCTGGGTGATCTTGGTGGGGGTGCCGTTGGGAGTGGACACGTCAGACCGCCTCTCCCTGTCGGGCGGCCGCGAGGCGGACCGCGTCCATGATCTTCTCGTAGCCGGTGCAGCGGCACAGGTTGCCCGACAGCGCCTCGCGGATGTCGGCGTCGCTCGGGTTGGGGTTGCGCTCCAGCATCTCGTCGGCGGCGACCAGCAGCCCCGGGGTGCAGAAGCCGCACTGGACGGCGCCGGCGTCGATGAACGCCTGCTGGATCGGCGCCAGTTCGGTGCCCTCGCCGGTCTGCGAGTCCTGCCCCTTGGCGGACCAGTCCTGGGCGTCCTGGAGCGAGGTCCCGCAGGAGGAACCGCACGACCGCTGCTTCGCGTGGTCCGCGAGCCCCTCGACGGTGACGACCTCGCGGCCCTCGACCTGCCCGGCGGCGACCAGGCAGGAACACACCGGAACGCCGTCCAGCCGCACGGTGCACGATCCGCACTCGCCCTGTTCGCAGGCGTTCTTGGAACCCGGCAGCCCGAGCCGCTCGCGCAGCACGTACAGCAGGGACTCGCCCTCCCACACGTCGTCGGCTTCCTGCGGCCGTCCGTTGACAGTGAAGTTGACGCGCATTACGCAGCTCCCTCCGTGGTGGCGGCGGTGCCGCGGTACGACTCCCAGGTCCAGGTCAGCGTGCGGCGGGCCATGATGCCGACCGCGTGCCGGCGGTAGCTCGCCGTGCCCCGGACGTCGTCGATCGGATTGCACGAGGCGGCGCACAGGTCCGCGAACTGCTTGGCGACCGAAGGGGTGATGATCTTGCCGTTGTCCCAGAACCCGCCCTCCTCGAGAGCGGCGTTCAGGAAGTCCTCGGCCGCCTTGGCCCGCACGGGGGTGGGAGCGGCCGAGCCGATCCCCGTCCGCACGGTCCGCGTCCCGGGGTGCAGCGCGAGCCCGAAGGCGCACACGGCGATGACCATGGCGTTGCGGGTACCGACCTTGGAGTACTGCTGGGGTCCGTCGGCCTTCTTGATGTGCACGGCGCGGATGAGCTCGTCGGCGGCCAGCGCGTTGCGCTTCACGCCGGTGTAGAACTCGTCGATCGGGATGCGACGCGTTCCGCGCACCGACTCGACCTCGACCTCGGCGCCGGCGGCGAGGAGGGCGGGGTGGGCGTCTCCGGCCGGGGAGGCGGTGCCGAGGTTGCCGCCCACACCACCGCGGTTGCGGATCTGCGGGGAGGCCACCGTGTGCGAGGCGAGGGCCAGGCCCGGGAGCTCACCGCGCAGGTGCTCCATGATGTGGGTGTACGGCACCGAGGCGCCGAGCCGCACCGTGTCCTCGCCGACCTCCCATTCGGTGAGGTCGCCGATGCGGTTCAGGTCGAGCAGGTACTCGGGCCGCCGATGGTCGAAGTTGATCTCGACCATCACGTCGGTGCCGCCCGCGATGGGCACAGCGGTGGGGTGCTCGGCCTTGGCGGCGAGCGCCTCCTCCCAACTGGCGGGGCGAAGGAAGTCCATGACCGGCTCTCTTCTTCGTCTTGGGGGACGTACGGATCGAGCCAGATCGTGTGCGGCGGGCCCGGCTCGTTCATGTGCTGTTCACGTGGAGTGGAGTCAGTACACAGCGGCGTACTCCGACGGGGTCAGTCACGGAAACCATGAAGGAGTTGGCTGGTCGGGACCGTCATCTTGTAGATTCGTATGAACGGAGGTCCTCAGTAACCTCTATGTTTTCCTGCGGAAACGTGCGACACAGCCCACGTGACCTGGGACACAGCCCCGGAGGCGGCAGCGGCCGTTCCTCACTCCACCGGCCCCCTCCTCCATCGTAGATTTCGAGACAAAGAACGGCGGCGACGAGAATGCGGCTGCGCGCACTGCTGGACACCGACGCGCTGGGCCTGCGGCTGCTCGGCGGCGAGGACGAACTGGACCGCACCGTGCGCGGTGTGATGACCACCGACCTGCGCGACCCCAGCCGCTACCTCTCGGGCGGGGAACTGGTCCTGACGGGCCTCGCCTGGCGCCGGGACGCGGCCGACTCGGAGCCGTTCGTACGACTCCTCGTGCAGGCCGGCGTGGTGGCGCTGGCGGCCGGCGAGGCGGAGCTGGGCGCCGTCCCGGAGGACCTGGTCGTCGCCTGCGCCCGGCACCGCCTCCCGCTGTTCGCGGTGCACGAGTCGGTGGCCTTCGCGACGATCACCGAGCACGTCGTACGGCAGGTGTCCGGGGAGCGCGCGGGCGACCTGGCGGCCGTGGTGGACCGCCACCGCCGCATGATGACGTCGGGCCCGGCGGGCGGCGGCCCGGACGTGGTCCTCGACCTCCTGGGCTCCGACCTGGACCTGCGCGCCTGGGTCCTCTCCCCGACCGGCCGCCTGATCGCGGGCCCGAAGGTGGCGGGCCCCGGCCTGCCCGCGGACACCTGCGCGAAGCTCGCGGCCGAACACCTGGCGGCGGCCCGCACCGGCCGCCGGGGCCCGCACCGGGTCACGCTCGGCCCGTCGGCGTACTCCCTCTTCCCGGTCCGCAGCAGCGGCCGCTCCCCCCAGGCCTCCCGGGACGTGCGCGAGACCGTCCTGTCCGACTGGCTGCTGGCGGTGGAGGCGGACGCCGGGGACTGGCCGGAGGAACGGCTGGACCTGCTCCAGGGCGTCACCCAGCTCATCTCGGTCGAGCGGGACCGCAGAGACGCGGCCCGCACGGTCCGCCGCCGGCTGGCCCAGGAGGTCCTGGAGCTGGTCCAGACGGGGGCGGCACCGGCCGAGATCGCCGCCCGCCTGCGGGTCGCCGCCCCGGTGCTCCTGCCGGGTCTGGGAGCGGCCCCGCACTGGCAGGTCGTAGTGGCGAGGGTGGAGTGGGAGGGCGGCGAGCTGGAGGGCGGCCCGATGGCGCAGGCCCTCCTGGAGGAGATCCTGGTGGACCCGGCGGCCACCGGCCCCGAGCCCTCCGACCGCATCGCGGTGGCCCACACGGGTGACGAGGCGATCGCCTTGGTCCCGCTCCCCGCGGTCTCGGCCGAGCACGACGGCTCGGAGTCCGGCATCCTGGCGGACGCCCTCCTGGAATCGGTCCGGGATCCCCTGTCCGCGGGCCTGGGCGACGACGGCCGGGTCACCCTGGGCGTCAGCGCGTCGGTGCACTCTGCGGAGGGCCTCAGAGGCGCTCTGGAGGAGGCCCGCCACGCCCGCAGGGTGGCGGCGGCCCGGGCTGGCCGGGTCTGCGCGGCCGGCCACCAGGAGCTGGCCTCGCACGTGCTGCTGCTGCCGTTCGTGCCCGACGACGTGCGCCGCGCCTTCACGGCCCGGCTCCTCGACCCGCTCCGCGACTACGACCGCCGCCACCGGGCCGAGCTGATCCCGACCCTGGAGGCCTTCCTGGACTGCGACGGCTCCTGGACCCGCTGCGCGACCCGTCTCCACCTGCACGTCAACACGCTGCGCTACCGCGTCGGGCGGATCGAGCAGTTGACGGGCCGGGACCTGTCGCGCCTCGAGGACAAGCTGGATTTCTTCCTGGCGCTGCGGATGAGCTGAAACCTGTGGGCGCCCGGACTCCCACGACTTTGTGAATTCCTTCACCCACCCCCTTGGCCGGGCCCGTCGTTTCGTGCTGAGATGCCGCCACCACTCAAAGCTCGACGGCGCGCTCGGGGAGGGCAACGTGGCGCATACCGCCATGTCTGGTAACGGAACGACCGCCGGTGACGATCCACTCCAGACCGCGGTATGGCGGCTGCGTTCACGAGCCTGCTGGGCCGACGCGGCCGCCCTGCTACAACCGGTCACCGCGCAGGCGGCCCTGCAACGAGCGGCACTGCTGGTGGAACGCTGCCTGTACACGGAGCAGGGCTGGCCCGAGGCGGAGGACGCGCTGCGCACCGCCGAGGCGCTGGCCCACAGCGACGAGGAGCGGGGGGCGGCCGCTTGTGAACGAGGGCAACTTGCGTACGCCTCGACGCTGCACGGGGTCCGGGACCGGTCGGACGAGGCGAGGGCGGCCCTGGGCCGCGCCGCGGCGCTGATCCCTCCGGGGGCGGAGGGGCGGGCCCTGCTGGACTTCCGCCGGGGCCTGCTGGCGGAGAACCTGACGCACGCCCCGCAGGCGGCCCGGGCGGCCTACCGCCGCGCCCACGCGGGCGCCACGGCCCAGTCCGACGCCCTGCTGCTGTCCTTCACATGGCGGCACCTCGCCGGACTGGCGCTGCGGGAAGGGGAGTTGGCCGAGGCACGGCACGGCTTCGCCGAATCGCTGCGGATCCGGGAGGAGTTGGGCTACCTGGTGGGCACGGCTCCGGCACTGGCCTCTCTTGCGGACGCGGAGGTGGAACCGGAGGCGTCCCGACTGCGCGAGGAGGCGCGGCGGTTGTACCGGTTGCTGGGCGGCGTCCCCACGTGGCTGGCCCGCCAGCTGACCCCACCAGCGGCCACGGCGTGAGGTCGCGGGGCGGCTGCGGGTCCGTCGTGGCCGGTCGCGCAGTTCCCCGCGCCCCTGGGGAGTTGCAGTCAGCTGCGCCACGAAGGACCGCTCGCCGCACCGCCTGCCACGGAATGTCGTAGGGCGGCTGCGGGTCCGTCGTGGCCGGTCGCGCAGTTCCCCGCGCCCCTGGGGAGATGCAGTCACCTGCGCCACGACGGACCGTTCGCCGCACCGCCTGCCACGGAATGTCGTAGGGCGGCTGCGGGTCCGTCGTGGCCGGTCGCGCAGTTCCCCGCGCCCCTGGGGAGATGCAGTCACCTGCGCCACGCCGCACCGCCTGCCACGGAATGTCGTAGGGCGGCTGCGGGTCCGTCGTGGCCGGTCGCGCAGTTCCCCGCGCCCCTGAGTCGGACATGTGGACGCTCGTGCAGACGCTTACGGCGCGCAGGGGACGGGGTGGGGGGTGTCCGCCCGCAGCGGCCG
>NZ_LJBR01000234.1 GCF_001282115.1 Streptomyces sp. NRRL B-24085
GGGGACGCGGGCCCGGAGGGTTCGGAGGGCGTCGGCGGTACGGCCGTGCGGGCGCCCGAACCGGACCCTCCGGAGCCTGTCGTGGCACGTCCTGTGCCGTTGCAGCAGGCCCCGTTGGGCAATCTTGTAACGAAGTAGTGCCGGTTGGCCGGGCCGCCTGGATTCGCCCCGTGGTGTGCCCGTTAAACTCCCTCCGCTGTAAAAAAGATCATGTTGACGGGGTGAATTACTTCCATGAGCGACGCCAGCACGAACCAGTCGACTGCCGACGTCCAGGAGTCCACGGGCCACGGTAAGCACCGGGGTCCGGTCTCGGTCCAGGACAGCGAGACGGCCCCGCGCGGCCGTCACCGCAAGTCGGTCGAGCAGACCGAGGCCGCGGCCTGAGGGCAGACGGCGACACACGGCCCTGTCTTCCGTACGGGAGGCAGGGCCGTTGCGCGTCTACTCCCGTCTGAGGCCCAGGACTTCGGCCGCCGCGAAGGTCTCCCCGGCCGGCCGCCGCGCGTAGTGCGGGGTGAGCAGCGCGTCCAGTTCGTCGTAGGTGAAGGTGTCCTGCTTGCTGTCGAACTTGGCCTGCACCCGCGGCCGTTCGACGACGGCGACCATCCCTCCGTGTACGACGAGGAGCTGGCCGTTGACGCGCTCGGCGGTGGGCGAGGCCAAGTAGCCGACGAGCGGGGCGACATGCTCGGGGGCGAGGGGATCGAGTCCCGACTCGGGCTGTTCCAGACCGGCGAAGACGTCCTCGGTCATCCGGGTGCGGGCGCGCGGGCAGATGGCGTTCGCGGTGACGCCGTACTTGGCGAGGGCGAGGGCCGTCGAGGTGGTGAGTCCGACGATCCCGCCCTTGGCCGCCGCGTAGTTGGGCTGTCCGGCGGACCCGGCGAGGAACGCCTCGGAGGAGGTGTTGACGATCCGGCCGTACACCGGCCCGCCCGCCGCCTTGGACCGCTCCCGCCAGTGCGCGGCCGCGAACCGGGTGGTGTTGAAGTGGCCCTTGAGGTGGACCCGGATCACCGCGTCCCACTCGCCCTCGGTCATGGAGAAGACCATGCGGTCGCGCAGGATGCCCGCGTTGTTGACGAGGATGTCGAGCCTGCCGAACTCGGTGATCGCCAACTCGGTCAGTTCACCAACCTGTTGGTGGTCGGCCACGTCCCCGGTGTGGGCGACGGCCTGTCCGCCCGCGGCCCGGATCTCCTCGGCGACCCGCTCGGCGGGGCCCGCGGATGCCTCGCCGGAACCGTCCCGGCCGGGCTGGCCGTAGTCGTTGACGACCACGGCGGCGCCGAGCCGGGCCAGCTCCAGCGCCTCGGCCCGGCCGAGCCCCCGTCCGGCCCCGGTGACGACGGCTGACAGTCCCTCCAGTGGCATCGACATCGGTGGAGGTCCTCAGATCTCGATGCAGGTGCGGAGGGAGGTGCCCGTGCGCATCTGGTCGAGCGCCTCGTTGATCTCGCTCAGCGGCACCCGGTGGGTGATCAGGCCGTCCAGGTCGACACGGCCGGCCCGCCACAGGGCGATGGTCCGCTCGTAGGAGCGCAGGACGTCCCCGCCGCCGTACAGGGAGGGCAGGATGCGCTTCTCGTCGAAGAACAGCTCGAACATGTTGAGCTGGAGGTTGTCGTCCATGGCGCCCGCGCCGACGACCACGAGGGTGCCGCCGCGCCGGGTGGTCTCGTACGCGGTCCTCGCGGTCGCCGCCTTTCCGACCACCTCGAAGACGTAGTCGAAGCCCTCGCCGGCGGTCACCTGCTGCTTGGCGTCGGCGAGTTCGTCCGGGGAGACGGCCCGGGTGGCGCCGAACCGCAGGGCGGCCTCGCGGCGCGCGGCGACCGGGTCGACGGCGACGATCTCGGCGGCGCCCTTGAGCCGGGCGCCCTGGATCGCGGAGATGCCGACCCCGCCGCAGCCGATGACTGCAACCGACGAACCGGCCTCCACGTCCGCGGTGTTGAGGGCGGCGCCGAGTCCGGTGGTGACCCCGCAACCGATGAGGGCCGCGATGTCGAAGGGCACGTCGTCGGGGATCGGCACCGCGCAGCCCGCGTCGACGACGACCTCCTCGGTGAAGGTGCCGGTGCCCGCGAAGCCGAAGACGTCCCCGCCGGGGCGCCGGAAGTTGGGGGTGCCCGCGTTCATGAACCCGGCCAGGCACAGCTCGGTCTGGCCGCGTTTGCACGCGGGACAGGCGCCGCAGGCGGGCAGCCAGCACACGACGACCCGGTCGCCCGCCTTCAAGTGCCCGACGCCCTCGCCGACTTCGAGGATCTCTCCCGCGCCCTCGTGGCCCGGCACGAACGGCGCGGGCTGCGGGAGGACCCCGGCCATCGCGGACAGGTCCGAGTGGCACAGTCCGGTGGCCCGTATCCGGATCCGCACCCTGCCGGGTCCGAAGCCCACCGCCTCGACGTCGTCGAGGACCTCGAGCTTTTCCTGGCCGATCTCGTGCAGTACGGCTGCGCGCATGGTGCGGCTCCCCTCGTACGGCGTGGCGGGTTCAGAAGTGTTCAGACGTGTTCAGACGTGTTCGACGACGGTGTCGGCGAGGACGGGCGCGTCCTCACGCTCCACGGCACTGACGGCGACCCGCACGGACTCCGGGGCGTGCCACATCCGGATCCGCAGAGTCTCCCCGGGGTACACGACCCCGGCGAACCGGGTGACGTACGAGCGCACCCGGGTCACGTCCCCGCCGAGCAGGGTGTCGACGACGGCCTTGAGCGTGATGCCGTAGGTGCACAGCCCGTGCAGGATGGGCCGTTCGAACCCGGCGACCTTGGCGAACTCGGGGTCGGCGTGCAGCGGGTTCCAGTCGCCGGAGAGGCGGTAGAGCAGGGCCTGGTCCTGGCGGACGGGGCGCTCCACGGTCCGGTCGGGCTCGCCGGCGGGCGGGTCCAGGCGTGCGGAGGGGCCGCGGTCGCCGCCCCAGCCGCCCTCTCCCCGTACGAAGATCCGGGCGTCGTTGGTCCACAACGGGCCCTCGGCGTCGGCGACTTCGGTCCGCATGACCAGGACGGCCGCCTTGCCCTTGTCGTACACGGCGGCGATGCGGTGGGTGGCGGTGGCGGTGCCCTGGACGGGGAGCGGGCGGTGGACGACCAGTGACTGGCCGCCGTGCAGGACCTTGGCGAGGTCGACCTCGACGCCGGGCATGGACAGCCCGCTGATCACTCCCGGCGATCCGGAGCCCGCGACCGTGGCGAAGCTCGGCAGCACGTGCAGCCGGGACTCGAGGGTGTAGCGCAGTTCGTCGGGGTCGGTGGCGGGGTTCTCCTTGTCGGGGCGCGAACCCGCCCCGATGCCCAGGTGGTAGAGCTGGACGTCCTTGGAGTTCCAGGAGATCTCGCCGGTCCGGGGTTCGGCGGCGAGGGCCTTGGCTGCGTCGATGGGCATACGGCTCCTGACAGGGGCTCGGTCAAGACCTCGGTACGGCCGTCCGCACCGTCGGCCGCACCGAGGTCGTCGCGGGCCGATCTAGAACGCGTTCCAGTCCGGCGCCCTCTGTATAGCCGAGCCCAACGCACTTGTGAAGGCTCCTGACGGTGTGTCAGGTGCGCCGGTTCTGTGCGGTCCTGGCACCCGTGACATTTGTCCTGCCGGATTCCGTACAGGCGCATCTGCCGGGAGACGGTGCCGGTTCGTAGCGTCGGTGGTGTGCGTCGCTTCGTACGCTGTCCTGTCGTCCCGGCCGCACGCCGGGAGCCTCTGAGCGGAGGAACGGTCATGTCCTGGTCGCGCAAGCTGTCGTGCCGCGTGGACGAGGTCCGCGAAGGGGTCCGCGTGGCGCGCGAGCACCGGCGGTACCACCAGGAGAACTGGCAGCGCCTCAAGGCCGAGTACCGGGCCTCGCAGCGGGCCGGGGAGGTCCACACCCACGCGGGCCTGGGCAGCGGGTTCGGGCTGCTGCCATGGCTGCTGATGGGGATGGGCGCCTTCTCCAACCTCTTCCAGGGCGAGACCCCGAACCCCTGGATCGGCGGCGTCGGACTGCTCACCTTCAATTCGCTCTACGTCTACGTCGCCTTCCGCGCCTTCCGCAAGGAGACCCGGGAGGCGGCCTCCACGCGGGCGGCGCTGGTGCTGATGGGGCTGGTGACCTGCGGTCTGGCGATGGGGTACGGCGGCAACTGGCTGCTGTTCTTCCCCCTGTTGGGACTCGCGACGGGAGCGGTCGTGCGGCTGCCGCACCTGCGGTGGGCGGGGGCGATCGTGACCGTGGTCGCCGGCGCGGCCTCCGTCCTCCGCGACGGCTGGGGCGGACTCGACACCGCGTACGCCACGTGGATCTCCACGATGGTGACGGCCGCGATCATGTCGCTGTCCGAGGCGGTACGGCAGTTGCGGGAGGCCCGTGAGGAACTGGCCCGGCGCGCGGTCGAGGAGGAGCGGCTGCGGTTCTCCCGCGATCTGCACGACCTGCTCGGGCACACGCTGTCGGTGATCGTGGTGAAGTCGGAGGCGGCCCGGCGCCTTGCCCCGCGCGACCTGGACGCGGCGCTCGGGCAGGTCCGTGACATCGAGTCGGTCGGCCGCCAGGCGCTCACCGAGATCCGCGAGGCGGTGACCGGCTACCGCGAGGGCAGCCTCAGCGCGGACCTCGACCGGGCCGTCTCCGCCCTGCGCGCAGCGGGCATCGAGCCGGTCGTCCACCGCTCCGGCCCCCCGCTCACCGCCCGGACCGAGGTCCTGCTGGGCTGGGTGGTCCGCGAGGCGGTCACCAACGCGATCCGCCACAGCGGGGCACGGCACTGCGAGATCTCCGTACGGAGCTCGGGGGAACGGGTACGGCTGCGTGTCTGGGACGACGGCCCGGGCGGGGCCGCGGAGCCGCGCCTTCCCGGGAGCGACGGTGCCGCCCCGGCACCGTCGGAGCGATTCCCGGGCCTCGGCGGCACCGGCCTCAAGGGGCTCGCGGAGCGCCTGGCCGCGGCCGGCGGCCGGCTGGAAGCCGGTCCGGGGCCACGGGGCGGCTTCACGGTACGGGCCGAGCTGCCGACCGAGTCGGCGGCACCGCTCCGGCCCGAAGAGGAGGCCGGGGTGAGTGGTGGGTCACGGACCGGGGACACGGGCCGGTGAAACCCGGCTCTTCACCGCTGCCGATGCCGCCCTCCACTCCCCCTACCCTTGGCCCGTGAACGAGATGCCCCGGGATCGCCGGGCCGCCAAGTCCATCCGTGTGCTGCTCGCCGAGGACCAGGGCATGATGCGGGGGGCGCTCGCGTTGTTGCTGGGGATGGAGCCGGACATCCAGGTCGTGGCGCAGGTCGCGGCGGGGGACGCGATCGTGGACGCCGCCCTCACGCACCGCCCCGACGTGGCACTGCTCGACATCGAGCTGCCGGGGATGAGCGGTCTGGACGCCGCCGCCGAGCTGCGCGACCAGGCGCCGGACTGCCGGGTGCTGATCCTGACCACCTTCGGACGGCCCGGCTATCTGCGCCGGGCCATGGAGGCCGGTGCCGCCGGATTCCTCGTCAAGGACGGTCCCGTCGAGGAGCTGGCCGCCTCGATCCGTCGGGTGCTGACCGGGGAGACCGTGATCGACCCCGTCCTCGCCGCGGCCGCCCTCAGCGCCGGCCCGAACCCCCTTACCGCCCGTGAGTGCGATGTCCTGCGGGCCGCCGCGGACGGCGCGACCGTGGCCGACGTCGCCGACCGGCTCCACCTCTCCGAGTCCACGGTCCGCAACTACCTCTCCGCGGCCATCGGCAAGACCGGCACCCGCAACCGGACGGAGGCGGTACGGGCGGCGCGGCAGCAGGGGTGGCTGTGAGCCCCACCGCCCGCGGGCCGAGCGGCCCTCACGCCGCCGGGACCTTCCTCGGCAGCCACACCAGCATCAGCACGACCGCCGCGGCCAGCACCCCCGTCCCCGCCCGGAACGCCACCGCGTACCCCTCCGTCAGCGCCTCCGGCGAGTCCGCGCCCGCCGTCCGGGCCGCCGCCAGCGTCGACAGGACCGCGAGTCCCAGCGAACCGCCCATCGTGCGCGAGGTGTTGACCAGCCCCGACACCAGCCCGGCCTCCCCCGGTGCCGCCCCGGACGTGGCCAGCGAGGCGAGCGGGGTCGAGGCGAGGCCCGCGCCCAGCATCATCAGGATCCCGGGACCCATGATCGAGGTGACGTAGGCGCCGTCGGAGGTCATCGTGGACTGCCAGCCGTACCCGGTCAGCGAGACGAGCGTGCCCAGGGCCGCCACCCGGCGCGCCCCGAGCCGGTGCATGAGGCGGGGCGCGAGCTTGGAGCCGAGCACGATCGCCAGGGAACTCGGCAGCATGGAGAGGCCGGCTTGGAGCGGGGTGTACCCGAGGACGTTCTGGGCGTAGAGCGTGATGAAGTACCACGTGCAGAACAGGGCCCCACCGCTCAGGAACATCGCCGCGTTCGCCGAGGCCACCGCCCGCACCCTGAGCAGTCCGAGCGGCATCAGCGGAGCTGCCGTACGCGCCTCGACGAGCAGGAACCCGCAGATCAGCACGGCTCCCACTGCCAGCGGGACCAGGGTGGCGGCCGCCGTCCAGCCCTCGGCCTCGGTCTGTGAGATGCCGTACGCCAGGACCGCCAGTCCCGCGGTGACCAGCAGTGCTCCCGGCAGGTCGAGGCGTCGGCGGACCCCGCCCCGGCTCTCGGTCAGCCAGAGCAGCGAGCCGAGCAGGACCACCGCGCCGACCGGCACGTTGATCAGCAGCACCCAGCGCCAGGACAGGGTGTCGACGAGGAGTCCGCCGAAGAAGCCGCCGGCCGCTCCGCCGCCCGCTCCGACGGCCGTCCAGGTGGCGATGGCCCGGGCCCGCGCGGGCCCCTCGGGGACGGCCGACGTGACGATCGTCAGGGTCGCGGGGGCCAGCACCGCCGCGCCGAGGCCCTGCACGGCACGGGCGACCAGCAGTTCGCCGCCCTGCTGGGCGAGGCCGCCGGCCAGTGAGGCCACCGTGAACAGCCCGAGGCCGACGAGGAACATCCGCTTGCGGCCGTAGAGGTCACCGGCCCGGCCGCCGAGGAGCATGAACCCGGCGAAGGCGATGGCGTAGGCGTTCACGACCCACTGGAGGCCGGACTCGCTCATGCCCAGGTCGGCACGGACGGACGGCAGCGCCACGTTGACGACGGACACGTCGAGGACGACCAGGAACTGGCCCGCGCACGCGAGCGCCACCACCAGCCAGGCGGGGGGCGCGGAGCGGACACGAGGGGGTCTGCGGGTGGCGTCGGTGGCGTCGAGCATGACGGCCATGGTCTCAAGCCGCTCCGGCTTCCCCAAGAGAATATAAAGAAATCGTTAGTACGCCGAAGCATCGGAATAGTTGCCCATGCATACGTAGTTCAAGCCACACGTAAGCCGATCTTCCAGGCCCGGAGGCCTCCCTCACATGACGCACACGCCGACCGACCAGCCCACCCGGAGAGCGTCCGGCGCTGTCGTCCCGGTGCTCGCCTTCGCGGGCATCGTGGTCGCGGTGATGCAGACCCTGCTTGTCCCGGTCATCAAGGACCTGCCGCAACTGCTGGACACCGAGCCCAGCAACGCCACCTGGGTCCTGACCTCCACCCTGCTCTCGGGCGCCGTCGCCACCCCGATCATGGGCCGCCTCGGCGACCTGTACGGCAAGCGCCGCATGCTGATCGCGAGCCTCGCCGTGATGGTGGTCGGCGCCCTGGTCAGCGCGTTCACCAGCACACTGCTCCCCATGATCGCGGGCCGCACCCTCCAGGGCTTCGCCATGGGCGCGATCCCTCTCGGCATCGGCCTGATGCGCGACATGCTGCCCCGCGAGAAGCTCGGCTCGGCCATGGCCCTGATGAGCTCCTCGATCGGCGTCGGCGGCGGACTCGCGCTGCCGCTCGCGGCCCTGATCGCGCAGCACGCCGACTGGCACGCCCTCTTCTACGGCGCGGCCGGCCTCGGCGCCCTCTCGATCGTCCTCACCCTCCTCGTCGTACCCGAGTCCCCGGCGCGCGCGGAGGGCACCTTCGACGTCCTGGGCGCGCTCGGCCTCTCCACCGGCCTGGTCCTCTTCCTCCTGCCGATCACCAAGGGCAGCGACTGGGGCTGGACCTCGGGCACCACGCTCGGCCTGTTCGCCGCCTCCGCGGTCGTCCTCGTGCTGTGGGGCGTCATGGAGCTGCGGCTGAAGGCCCCCTTGGTCGACCTGCGCACCACCGCCCGCCCCGCGGTCCTCTTCACCAACCTGGCGTCGATCATGGTGGGTGTCTCCTTCTACGTCGTCTCGCTCGTCCTTCCCCAGCTGCTCCAGCTCCCGAAGGCGACCGGCTACGGCCTCGGCCAGTCGATGGTCGTCGCGGGTCTGCTGGTCGCCCCGCTGGGCCTGACGATGATGTTCACGGCGCCGGTGTACGCCCGCCTCTCAGCCAAGTACGGCCCCAAGTTCACCCTCATCCTCGGCATGCTGGTCATCGCCATCGGCTACGGCGCCGGTCTCGGCCTCATGAGCGCGGCCTGGCAGAGCCTGGTGATCGCGGTCGTGCTGGGCGCGGGCATCGGCCTCGCGTACTCCTCCCTTCCCGCACTGATCGTCGGGGCGGTCCCGGCGTCGGAGACGGGCGCGGCGAACGGCCTCAACACGCTGATGCGCTCCATCGGTACGTCCGTGTCGAGCGCGGTGATCGGGATGGTGCTGGCGAACACGGCGGACCACGTCGGGGGCGTCGCCGTCCCGACCATGCACGGTTTCCGGGTGTCCTTCCTGATCGCGACCGGCGCGGTGGCCGTCGGACTGCTCATGGCGCTGTTCCTGCCGAAGGCGAACCGTGCGCCGCAGCTCCGCGCGAGCAGCGAGGAGGAGGCGAACCTGGAGCGCGCCGAGGAGGTGCTGCGGGGCTTCCGGGGCCGTGTCCTGGACGCGTCCGGTGCCCCGGTGGCCCGTGCCAAGGTCACGCTGATCGACCGGCGGGGCCGGCAGGCCGGGTCGACGCTCTCCGAGGACGACGGCACGTACGCCCTCACCGTCCCGGCCCAGGGCGCCTACGTCCTCGCCGCCCGCGCCACCGGCCACGGCCCCCTGGCCTCCTCGGCGACCCACACGGGCGACGACCGCACGGTCGCCCTGGACCTGGCCCTGCCGGGCGAGACGGTCACGGCCTGACCGCTCCCCAAGGACCCACATCGCACCCCCGTCCCGGGCTTGGGGCGGGGGTGCGGTGCGTCCGGGCCCCCGGATGGGCGCAGGGCTTGAGGCCCGCTGGCGCCACCGCCCCAGGCCCGTCAGCAGCCGTCGCGTCCCTGGAGTGGGCGTGTCGGGGGCCACGGCTGACGGGGGCCGAAGGCGGCGGAGCCGGCGGGCGAAGGGCGACTGACGGAGTCGGTGCACGTGGGAACGGCCGAGGGCCCGTGGCGACGGGGCGACGCACGCCAGAAAGGCGAACGACCGACTGGAGCGACGAACGGCGACTGACGGAGTCGGTTCACATGGGAATGGCCGAGGGCCGGAGGCGACGAGGCGACGCACGCCAGGAGGGCAAACGGCCGACTGGGGCGACGGACGGCGCCGACGGAGTCGGCTGACGCGGGGACGGCAGGGGCGGCGGACGGCTGGCGGTCCGCGCACGACAGGGCTACGGCCGATCGACGAGCCGCGACGCCCGTACGGCCGACGGGTGGCAGAGCCGACTGGTCTCGCCGCGACGCCCGTACGGCCGACGGACGTCCCGCCCCCGACAGACGACCGCCCTGCTCAGCCTCCGCCCCGGCCGTCCCCCCCACCGTCACAGGCCCGAGCCGCCCGTCACCCC
>NZ_LJBR01000235.1 GCF_001282115.1 Streptomyces sp. NRRL B-24085
GCCCCCAGCCCGCTGGTAGCCGCGAAAAGCAGTTGCCGGACCGGCAGCCCTCCCCCGACCATGACCGGTCGTGACCGACGACGCCCCCGCCTCCCCTTCCGGCCTTCGCGCGATGCTCCCCGACCTCGCCCCGTGGCGGGCCTCCCGGGACTTCCGGCGGCTGTGGTACTCGGGGCTGGTCTCGAACTTCGGCAGCTTCCTGACCTTCGTGGCACTGCCGGTGCAGCTCAAGGACCTGACGGGCTCGGCCGCGGCGGTGGGCGCGATCGGGGCCGTCGAGCTGGTGCCCCTCCTCGTCTTCGGCCTGTACGGGGGCGCGCTCGCGGACGCCTGGGACAAGCGGAAACTGATCGTGTGGACGGAGGCGGGCCAGGGCCTGCTGAGCGCGGGCCTGCTGCTCAACGCGCTGCTCCCGCACCCGGCCGTCTGGCCGCTGTACGTCGTCGCCGCCCTGTCCTCCGCCCTGGTCTCGGTGCAGCGGCCCGCGCTCGACTCGCTGTGGCCCCGGATCGTGGCCCACGACCACCTGCCCGCGGCGGCCTCGCTGAACTCCTTCCGCTGGACGGTCGGCGGGGTCGCGGGACCCGCGCTGGCCGGTGTCGTGGTGGCCTACGCGGGTCTGGGCTGGGCGTACGGCGCCGACCTGCTGACGTTCGTCGTCTCGGTCGCCCTGGTCGTGCGGATCGCGCCGGCCCCGGCCTCCCACGAGGCGGCGAAGCCCTCCCTGCGGTCGATCGTGGAGGGTGCCCGGTACGCGTGGAGCCGCAAGGAACTGCTCGGCACCTACGCCGTCGACCTGGCCGCGATGTTCCTGGCGATGCCGCTGGCCGTCCTGCCGTTCCTGGCGGACGAGCTGGACGCCCAGTGGTCGCTGGGCCTGATGTACGCGTCCGTCCCGCTCGGCGCGCTGCTGGTGAGCCTGGTCAGCGGCTGGACGGGACGGGTGCACCGGCACGGGCGGATGGTGGTCCTGGCCGCGGCCCTGTGGGGTCTGGCGATCGCGGCGGCCGGGGTGATGAGCAATGTCTGGCTGGTGCTGCTGTTCCTGACCGTGGCCGGAGGCTGCGACATGGTCAGCGGGATCTTCCGGGGGATCATGTGGAACCAGACGATCCCGGACGAGCTGCGCGGGCGGCTCGCCGGGATCGAACTGCTGTCGTACTCGGTGGGGCCCACCGTCGGCCAGGTCCGCAGCGGTGGTTTCGCCGCGTGGTGGGGCGTGCGGGCCTCCGTCTGGTCGGGCGGGGTGCTGTGCGCGGGGGCGGTGGGCCTGCTGGCGCTGTGCCTGCCGAAGCTGATGACCTACGACGCCCGCACGGACGAGCACGCGGCCCGGGTACGGGACCAGCGGGCCGCGGCCCGGGTGTGATCAGTCGTCCTCCCGGCCTCCCGCCGGGGCGTCGTGCCACTTGGGGTCGTTCTCCCACTCGAGGTTGCGCTCCCGGGCCGTCTCCATCGCGTGCTCGGCCTCCTTGCGGCTCGCGTACGGGCCGAAGCGGTCCTTGGCCGGGCACTGGGGCCCCTCCTCGACCTTCTTGTGCTCCAGGCAGTAGAACCATTCGCCCGGCTTGCCGGCCGCGCGCTTCTTGAACAGTGGCATGACCTGCTCCTCTCGCCACGGACATGTTCCCCCATCGCCGCTGGATAGACTCGTCCGCATGTCTGGCCAGTCGCTGCTCGTGCCCGGGGAGCTGTCCCCCACCCGTTCCGTGCCCGGAAACATCCGCCGCCCCGAGTACGTCGGCAAGCCCGCGCCGACGCCGTACACGGGTCCGGAGGTGCAGACCCCGGAGACCGTCGAGGCGATGCGGATCGCCGGCCGTATCGCGGCCCGGGCGATGGCGGAGGCGGCGAAGCTGATCGCTCCCGGGGTGACCACCGACGAACTGGACAAGGTGGCGCACGAGTACATGTGCGACCACGGCGCCTACCCGTCGACGCTCGGCTACCGGGGTTTCCCGAAGTCGCTGTGCACGAGCGTCAACGAGGTGATCTGCCACGGCATTCCGGACTCCACCGTGCTCCGGGACGGCGACATCATCAACCTCGACGTGACGGCGTACATCGGCGGGGTGCACGGCGACAACAACGCGACGTACCTGGTGGGTGACGTCGACGAGGAGAGCCGGCTGCTGGTCGAACGGACCCGGGAGTCGCTGGCCCGCGCGATCAAGGCGGTCAAGCCGGGCCGCCAGATCAACATCATCGGCCGCGTGATCGAGTCGTACGCCAAGCGCTTCGGCTACGGAGTCGTCCGCGACTTCACGGGCCACGGCATCAACTCCTCCTTCCACAGCGGCCTGATCATCCCGCACTACGACAGCCCCCACGCGACGACGGTGATCCAGCCCGGCATGACGTTCACGATCGAGCCGATGCTGACGCTCGGGACGCACGAGTACGACATGTGGGACGACGGCTGGACGGTCGTCACGAAGGACCGCAAGCGGACCGCCCAGTTCGAGCACACGCTGGTGGTGACGGAGACGGGCGCGGAGATCCTGACGCTGCCGTAGTCCCCCTTCCCCCTGGCCCGCCTTCTCCTGAGGGCGGGCTTTTCGTTGCCCGGACGGGTTTTTACCGACAGACTGTCGGGAAGGTTGCCGACAGAAGGTCGGCAAAGCATTGACTTAGGTAAGCCTAACCATAGAAAATCTGCCCCATGGACACGTTCTCCACACTCATCCGCACCGCGTCCCACGAGCAGCACGTGGAGGCGGAGACCTCGACGTTCATGAGCGACCTGCTCGGCGGCCGGCTCGGCATCGACGCGTACACGCGCTACACCGAGCAACTGTGGTTCGTGTACGAGGCATTGGAGACCGGGGCCGGGAGACTGGCGTCGGACCCGGTGGCGGGCGCCTTCGTCCGGCCCGAGCTGTTCCGGCTGCGGGCGCTGGAGCGGGACCTGGCGCACCTGCGGGGACCGGAGTGGCGGGCACATCTGTCCGCGCTTCCCGCCACCCGGGCGTACGCGGACCGGGTGCGTGCCTGTGCGGAGTCCTGGCCGGCCGGATACATCGCACACCACTACACGCGCTACCTGGGCGACCTCTCCGGCGGGCAGATCATCCGGGACCGGGCGGAGAAGACCTGGGGGTTCGAGAAGAAGGGCGACGGCGTGCGCTTCTACGTCTTCGAGGAGATCCCCAACCCCGCCGCCTTCAAGCGGGGTTACCGGGAGCTGCTGGACGCGGTGCGCGCGGACGACCTGGAGAGGCAGCGGATCGTCGCGGAGTGCAAGCGGGCGTTCGCCCTGAACACCGGGGTGTTCAGGGCACTGGGCGAGGAGTTCCCGCTGTCCGCCTGAGGCTCAGCGCTCCAGGAAGACCCGTCCTCCCACCTCGACCCAGTCGCCCGGCTGAGGGGCGGTGAGGATCTGGGAGCCGGCGCCCTGGACGATGTTCAGCGCCCGCCCGAGCTCGGCGGTGAGCTGGATGGCCGCGGCGCCGGTGGCCTCGTCCTCCTCGACGCCGTCACCCCGGCCGGGGAAGCCGCGGGCCCGGACCCGGCCGGCGGCCTCGTCCTCCCAGGCCCAGGCGTAGATCCACTCCCCCGGCGCCGGCACGGCGAGGTCGTCCACTTCGGCCGCGGTGCCGTACTGCCGGAAGGTCCGCGGTGCGGCCCACTCGGCGCGCGCCTCGATCCAGCTGAACTCCCCGTCGAGCCGGGTGCCGACGACCCCGGCGGGCGTGACGAGCTCGGGCACGTCGAGCAGCCAGGCGGCCCCGACGCAGGGGTAACCGGCGAACGGCAGCCGCAGGGAGGGGGTGTAGATGTCGATGACACCCCGCTCGGGATCGTCGACGAACACGGTCTCGCTGAAGCCGAGCTTCGCGGCGAACGCCTGTCGCTCGTCCCGGTCCGGCATCACGGACCCCTCGCGGACGACGCCCAGCTCATTGCCGTAGCCGCCGTTCGGCGCGCAGAAGACGCGCAGCACGTCGTAGTCAGTCACGGGGGAATTGAAGCATCCGCCTTGACCTTGAATCCCCCTTGACTCTTACTTGACTTTTATTTGGGGCCATACATAGATAAGCCTCAGATAAGTTAGGCGAGCCTATCCAACCCTCAGGAGCTCGTATGCGCGCCGTCAGACTGTCCGTCGTCACCGCCACCGCCATGGCGGCACTGACCGCCGTCACGGGCTGCACGGAGAAGGGAAGCTCCGGCGACAGCGACCACGTGATCGACGTGACCGCCACGGACAGCAAGTGCGAGGTCTCCAAGAAGGAGTTCCCGGCCGGCCACCTGGAGCTCGCGATCGAGAACAAGGGCTCCAAGGTCACCGAGGTCTACGTCCTGTTCCCGGACGACCGGATCGTCACCGAGCGCGAGAACATCGGCCCCGGCACCAAGCAGAAGGTCACCGCCGAGGTGAAGGCCGGTGACTACACGATCGCCTGCAAGCCCGGCATGAAGGGCGACGGCATCCGCCAGGAGGTCAAGGCCACCGGCGGGACCGCCGCCAAGCGCGACCCGCGGCTGGACGCGGCCGTCGCCGCCTACCGCAAGTACGCGCAGGAGCAGGCCGACGCGACCCTGCCGCTGGCGAAGACCTTCGCCGCCGCGGTCAAGGCCGGTGACCTGGAGGCCGCCAAGAAGGCCTACGCCCCCTCCCGCATCGGCTGGGAGCGCACCGAGCCGGTCGCGGAGTCCTTCGGCGACATCGACCCGAAGGTCGACGTCCGGGCCGACGGCCTGGAGGACGGCCAGAAGTGGACCGGCTGGCACCGCCTGGAGAAGTCCCTCTGGCAGGACAAGAAGATCACCGCCGAGGACAAGACCCTCGCCGACCAGCTCATCACCGACCTCACCGACTGGCAGAACCGGGTCGGCAAGGCGGACATCACCCCCACCTCCATGGCCAACGGCGCCAAGGAGCTCCTCGACGAGGTCGCCACCGGCAAGGTCACCGGCGAGGAGGAGCGCTACTCGCACACCGACCTCGTCGACTTCAAGGCCAACGTGGAGGGCGCCGAGAAGTCGTACGAGCTGCTGAAGCCGGTCGCCAAGGAGAACGACGCGGCCCTGGTCACCGAGCTCGACAAGCAGTTCGCGGCGCTCGACACGCTCCTCGACAAGTACCGCGCCGACAAGACGTCGTACGACTTCACCTCGTACGACAAGGTCGGCGCCGCCGATCGCAAGGAGCTGTCGGACGCGGTGAACGCGCTCGCGGAGCCGCTGTCCAAGCTCGCCGCCGCCGTCGTCACCAAGTCCTCCTGAGGCCGGGGCCATGACGGACGAAGCACACCCCTCGCCTCCCTCGCGGCGGGCGCTCATCGGCTGGGGCGGGGCCGGGCTCGCGCTCGGTGCCGCCGCGGCCGGCGGCGCGGTCGCGATGACCCGCTCCGGCGACGACATCACCCCGACGGCCGCCGAGGCCGGTGCCGCCGTGGAGTTCCACGGCGCCCACCAGGCCGGCATCGCCACGCCCGTGCAGGACCGGCTGCACTTCGCCGCGTTCGACGTGACGACCGACGACCGCGCCGAGTTCGTGCGGATGCTCAAGGACTGGACGGCCGCGGCCCGCCGGATGACCGCGGGCAAGGCGGTCGGGGACGGGGCGTACGGCGGTCTCGCCGAGGCGCCCCCGGACGACACCGGGGAGGCGCTGGGGCTGAAGCCGTCGCGGCTCACGCTCACCATCGGCTTCGGACCGTCCCTGTTCGAGAAGTTCGACCTGGCCGACCGGCGGCCCGAGGCGCTCGTCGACCTCCCGCAGTTCGCCGGGGACAACCTCGACAAGAACCGCAGCGGCGGCGACCTGTGCGTCCAGGCCTGCGCGGACGATCCGCAGGTCGCCGTGCACGCCATCCGCAACCTGGCCCGGATCGGCTTCGGCAAGGTCGTCATCAGGTGGTCCCAGCTCGGCTTCGGCAAGACGTCCTCGACCACGCCCGACGCGCAGACCCCGCGCAATCTGATGGGCTTCAAGGACGGCACCCGCAACATCGCGGGCACCGAGACGGACCGGCTCGAGAAGTTCGTGTGGGCCGACGGCAAGGACGCGGCCTGGATGGCCGGCGGCTCCTACCTCGTCGCCCGCCGCATCCGCATGCACATCGAGACCTGGGACCGCACCTCGCTCCAGGAGCAGGAGGACATCTTCGGCCGCGACAAGGGCGAGGGCGCCCCGGTCGGCAAGGCGAAGGAGCGCGACAAGCCGTTCCTGCCGGCGATGAAGCCCGACGCGCACGTCCGGCTCGCGCACCCCGACTCCAACGGCGGGGCGACGATCCTGCGCCGCGGCTACTCGTTCACCGACGGCACGGACGGCCTCGGCCGGCTGGACGCGGGACTGTTCTTCCTCGCGTACCAGAAGGACGTCCGCGAGGGCTTCATCCGGATCCAGCGCCACCTGTCCACCGACGCGCTCAACGAGTACATCCAGCACGTGGGTTCAGCGGTCTTCGCCGTCCCGCCCGGCGTCCGTGACAAGGACGACTGGTGGGGCAGCACGCTGTTCTCCGAGGAGGCCTGACCCGTGTTCTCCAACTACCTGATCGGTCTGCGGGAGGGCCTGGAGGCGTCTCTCGTCGTCTGCATCCTCATCGCCTACCTGGTGAAGACGGGCCGCCGGGACGCCCTGCGGCCCATCTGGATCGGCATCGGCGTCGCGGTCGCGCTCGCCCTCGGCTTCGGGTGCGCACTCGAATTCGGCTCGCAGGAGCTGACGTTCGAGGCGCAGGAGGCACTCGGCGGCTCCCTGTCGATCCTCGCGGTCGGCCTGGTCACCTGGATGGTCTTCTGGATGCGGCGCACCGCCCGGCACCTGAAGTCCGAGCTGCACGGCAAGCTGGACGCGGCCCTGCAGATGGGCACGGGTGCCCTGGTCGCCACCGCGTTCCTGGCCGTCGGCCGGGAGGGCCTGGAGACCGCCCTGTTCGTGTGGGCGTCGGTGCGCGCGGCCGGGGACGGCACCCCGCGCCCGCTGATCGGCGTGGCCCTGGGCATCCTGACGGCGGTCGTCCTCGGCTGGCTGTTCTACCGCGGCGCCCTGCGCATCAACCTGGCCAAGTTCTTCACCTGGACCGGCGGCATGCTGGTCGTCGTGGCGGCGGGCGTGCTGGCGTACGGCTTCCACGACCTCCAGGAGGCCAACTGGCTGCCCGGCCTGAACGACAGGGCCTTCGACATCAGCGACACCGTCCCGCCGGACAGCTGGTACGGCACGCTCCTCAAGGGCGTGTTCAACTTCCAGCCGGACCCGACCGTCCTTCAGGTCACGGTGTGGCTGCTGTACTTGGTCCCGACGCTCGCGCTGTTCCTCGCCCCGGTAGGGTTCGCCTCCGGGAAGGGGAAGGTGAAGGCACCTGATGAGCAGGGATCGCGGCCCTCGAAGGCTCCGCAGGCTTGACCGGAGCGCACTGATAGCAGCCTCCGTGACCGCTTTGTCGTTGACGGCGAGCGGATGCGTGGTGGTGCACGGCGAGCGGGAGGTGCTTCCCGCGACCACCCAGGCGGAGGCCGCCAAGGCGCTCCAGCAGTTCACGAACGCGTACAACGCGGCGGACAAGGCGTACGACAGCTCGCTGGACGCCGCCCACGTCACCGGCGCGCTCGGCGCCATCGACGCGGCGCGGCTGAAGGCCGGCAAGGCCAACAGTCCGGACGGCAACCCCTCGCACACCCCGCTGAAGCTGTCGGACGTGACGTACACCATCCCGAAGAAGGCGGGCTGGCCGCGCTGGTTCGTCGCCGACGCGGCCGGCAACAAGGGCGGCACCGCGCGCTGGCTGCTCGTGTTCACCCGCGACGGACTGGACGAGCCGTTCCAGGTGGCGTACCTGACGCTGGTGGCCGAGGGCAAGGTCCCGGAGTTCAAGAAGGACGCGGACGGCTGGGCCGAGGCGGTCCCGGCGGACTCGACGGGGCTGGCCGCCGAGCCCGGCGACCTGAGCAAGAAGTACGTGAGCTATCTGAAGAGCGGCGGGGACGCCTTCGCGAACGGAACGCACACCAGCGTGTGGCGGGCGGACCGCGCGAAGGACGCCATCAGGCCGGGACTGGCCACCCAGTACCTCGACGAGCCGCTGGTGAACGACGCCTACGCGCCCCTGGCGCTGCGCACCAAGGACGGCGGGGCACTGGTGTTCTTCGCCACGCACCACTACGTCAAGGAGACGGCCCACTCCGGTACGTCGGTGCCGAACCCCGGTGACGCCGTGCTCGCGCTGACGACCGGCGAGATCAAGCAGTCGCTGACGATGCAGTTCGTCTCCAACGAGGTCGCGCTCGACCCGCCGAAGGGCGCGGGCGACCAGCGGGTCGACGTGCTCGGGCGGATCCAGGGACTGACGTCCGCGCAGGGCTCGTAGGGGCCGGCCCGGGGCGGTCCGCTACCGGCGCAGGGGCCAGGCCGCGTTCGCGTGGTCCGGCTCCTCGCCCACGTGCCGGGCACAGGCGTCGGTGAGGACCTCCAGCAGGCTCAGCGGGTCGGGCAGCGGGTGTTCGAGGCCGCGGACCCAGTGCACGGCCTGGTCGCCGGGCAGCCGGGCGGGCGGTACGAGGACGTAGGAGCCCCGGCAGTGCCAGCGCAGGCCGGGGTGTTCGTCCGCGGTCTCGGGGTGGCAGTCCAGCTCGCACGGCCACCACTCGTCCTCGTCCTCGGGGGTGCCGCGGGTGAGGGTGAAGAAGAGGAGCCGTCCGTCGTCGCTCTCGGCGACCGGGCCGACCTCGACGCCGGCGGCCAGGAGCCGCTCCAGGGCCTCCCGGCCGGCCTCCAGGGGGACGTCGAGGACGTCGTGGACCATGCCGGTCGCGGTAATGAAGTTGGCCTGCGGCTGGTGCCGGGCCCAGCGCTCGATCTGGGCGCGGTCGGTGGTCGACTGGGTCTGCCAGGCGAAGGACACCGGGTGCCGGGCGGGTGTGGGACAGCCGACACGGTCGCAGGAGCACCGGTATCCGGGGGCGGGATGCGCGGCGGGCGCCAGCGGGAGTCCCGCTGAGGCGGCGGCCAGCAGCAGGGCCTCACGACCGCCGTCGTCCCCGGCGGCGGCCTCCTTGGGCCTGCGTCCGCGCAGCCACTGGGAGAGTTTGCCCTGCAGGCCGGTCCGGCCCCCCGACTCCGCGCTCATCTACCACCCTCGCCTCGCTGTCGTGCGGAACAGCATGCCTCATGGTCCCACCTTCCGATGCTCCGGGGGGCCCTGAGCGGATATGAGGGGTTGGGAACCTATGCCCGGGGTGCGATGCCGTTCAGGGCGTAGTCGACGAGGGTGTCGGTGTAGTCGTAGCTGATCGGGCCGGTGTGCTGGAGCCAGCGCTGGGCGAGGGGGGAGACCCACAGTTCGAGCGCGATGCGCGGGTCGATCTCGGGGCGCACCTGGCCGGCTTCCTGGGCGGCGCGCACCCGGTCGACGTAGAGCTGGAGCGAGGGTTCGAGGAGTTCGGCCACGAAGGCCCGGCAGACCTGCTCGTTGACGACGCCCTCGGCGGCCAGGGCGCGGGAGGGGGCCTCGAAGCGGGGGTCCTTGAGCTGGTCCACGGTGAGGCGCAGGACGGCCTTGAGGTCGGCGGCCAGGTCGCCGGTGTCCGGGATGGTGTAGGCCGCCTCGGGACCGGCCTCCCGGGCCGCCTGCTCGCTCAGGTCGAGGAACGCCTCCATCAGCACCTCCGCCTTCGACGACCACCAGCGGTAGATCGTCTGCTTGCCGACACCGGCGCGGGCGGCGATCCCCTCGATCGTGGTCCTGGGGTAGCCGACCTCGGCGACGAGGTCGAGGGCGGCGTCGTAGATGGCGCGGCGGGACCTCTCGCTGCGCCGGGTGGTGTCGGGGGCGGGCTGCTTGGAGCTCTGGGTGGCCATGGGGCGAACTTACCAGGTTGACAAGACGGTGCGTCTCGCCGGAGAGTGGGAGACATTCAGCGAGACGATACGTCTCGTTCGGTGATGGTTGTGGAAGGAGCAGGTCATGACACGAGGTGGAGCGGGCGGCATGCTCGGAGTCGGCGGCACCCGCAGCAACATCGGCCGCAAGGCGCTGCGCGGCGGTGGCCGCGACGGCCGGATCGGCGGTGCGCGGGACCCGCAGGCGCACCGGCGTGAACTGGTGCGGAAGCTCCAGGAGAAACGGAAGGGGGACGCGTCGGCGTGACCGGGATGCTCTCGCCCGCGGACCGGGGCTAGTGGTCCGCAGGGGGCCAGCCGTCGCCCCACGAGGCGTCCCTCGCCGCCTTGTACAGGTCGCCGTGCCGCTTGGTGACCGTGCGGCGGCTCAGCCGCTCGTCGGGCTCGCAGAGGTCGAGGAGGACCTGCCCCTTGCGGATCTGCGGGCGGCGGATCACCCGGGTGGGCACCGGGGTGACGGGAAGCCGGGTGGCCGCCACATAGCTGAACTTCTCGTCCTCGTACGGCAGTGAGCCCCCCTTGACCTGGCGGTGCAGGGAGGAGCGGCTGACCCGCGCCGAGAAGTGGCACCAGTCCTCGCCGGGGGCGATCGGGCAGGCGGCGCTGTGGGGGCAGGGCGCGGCGACGCGGAAACCGGCGGCGATGAGACGGTCGCGGGCCTCGATGACGCGGGCGTACCCGGCGGGGGTCCCGGCCTCGACGATCACGACCGCCCGCGCCGACGCCGCCGCGGTGTCGACGAGGGCCGTGCGGTCGGCCGGGGTGATCTCGTTGAGGACGTAGGAAACGGTGACCAGGTCCGTCGCGGGCAGGGCGAGGTCCGCGCCGATCCTGGCGCGTTGCCAGCGGGCGTCCCCCAGGGCGGGGTGGGCCGCGGCGATCTCCCGGCCGAGGGCGAGCGCGGGGTCGGACCAGTCGAGCACGGTGACCGCCCGGTCCCCCGGCCAGGTGGCGGCCACGGCCCAGGTCGCCGCCCCGGTGCCGCCGCCGACGTCGATGTGACCGGCCGGGGCCCAGCCGGGGACCGCCTCAGCGAACGCCTCCAGCGCCGCGTGCACCGCCTCGAAGGTGGCGGGCATCCGGTAGGCGGCGTAGGCGGCCACGTCCGCCCGGTCCCGCAGGATGGGGCTGTCGGTGGGGGTGGCTCCCCGGTAGTTGCCGATCAGCCGCTCCACCGCCTGAGCGGCCTGCTTCGGAGGGAGCCCGTCGAGAAGACCGGCGAGGGCGGCACGGAGGATTTCGGCGGGCGAGGCGGGGGCGTTCACCCGGTGATTCTAGGCGCGGGGGCGCGGCCTCCTGCCCCGACGGGGTGTGCCCGGGCGGTACGACGGCGAGGGGGGCGGTCGTACCCTCCGGGCACACCAGGGCCGCCACCCGGCACCCCCCGCGCGCTTCCTCACGTGCCGCGTACCGCGCGGGCCAGTCTTGTTGCTGCGTTCGCCCGGGGGGTGTTGTCCGGGGGGCGTCTTCTCGGGTGGACCGTGTTGGCCAGGAGGACCACGAACGTGTCGGTCGACGGGTCCAGGACCAGCGACGTGCCCGTGAAGCCCGTGTGGCCCGCCGCTCCGCGCCCCGCCAGCTCCCCCATGAACCACTTCTGGTCGATGGCGAACCCCAGGCCGGGCGGGGTCAGCAGCAGCTCCACGAAGTCCGGGCCGAGGATGCGGGCGGGGCCGTACGCGCCGCCCGCCAGCAGGGCCCGGCAGAAGATCGCGAGGTCGTGGGCGGTCGAGAACAGGCCCGCGTGGCCCGCCACGCCGCCCAGCGCCCACGCGTTCTCGTCGTGGACCACTCCCCGCAGCATCCCCCGGTCCGCCTTGGCCCACGGCCGGCGCTGGTCCTCCGTGGCCGCCGCCTGCGGGCAGGGGCCGAAGCGGGTGGAGGTCATGCCGAGGGGGCGGGTGATGCCGTCGCGGACGAGGACGTCGAGACGGCGGCCGGTGATGCGTTCGAGGACGTGCTGGAGGAGGAGCGGGTTGAGGTCCGAGTAGGTGTAGGTGCCGGGGACCCCGATGGGCGGCTCGGCCCGCAGGAGGTCCAGGCGGCTCTCGTCGTCGTCGCAGTCGTAGAGCGGGAGTTCGGGGCGCAGTCCGGAGGTGTGGGTGAGGAGTTCACGGACGGTGATGCCGTGGGTCACCGCCGCCGTGAACTCCGGGAGGTACGCGCCCACCCTCGCGTCGATGCCCAGCGTGCCGCGCTCGATCTGCTGCACCGCCGCCACGGCCGTGAACAGCTTGGTGAGGGACGCCAGGTCGAAGGGGGTGTCCACGCGGACCGGAACACGCGCCTCGGGGGGCAGTTCCACGCCCGCGTCGGCCTCGGGATCGTAGGACGCGTAGCGCACGGCCCAGCCCGACGCCTCCTGCACGGCGATCACCGGGCCGCGCCCCGCGACCAGCACGGCGCCGGGGGCCCAGGGGCGTTCACCGGTGGTGAGGGCGTGGAACTCCCGGACGAGGTGCCGGAGTTCCTCGGGGTCGAGGCCGGCCCGTTCCGGTGTGTCGACGCGCAGTCTCGGTGCGCTCAGCTCTCCGCTCCCTCCGCAGTCGCACGCCTGTTCCAAGGACGGCACATTGCCATGAAACACACGAGCGCTACCAGTGCGGCCGCCAGCTGGACGACCGCCATCGGGACGGCGGTGTCCTCCCCGGCCATCCCCACCAGCGGGGATGCGACCGCGCCGATGAGGAAGGAGGACGTGCCGAGCAGGGCGGACGCGGACCCGGCGGAGTGCTTGGTGCGGAGCAGGGCGAGGGACTGGGCGTTGGGCAGGGTGACACCCATCGCGGACATCAGGACGAAGAGACCGGCGGCGACGGGGAACAGTCCCACCTCGCCGAAGACCCCGGTCGTCATCAGCAGCAGCGCCGCGGCCGCCGCCGTCACGACGAGCAGCCCCACGCCCAGGACCCGGTCCAGGCCGACCCGGCCCACCAGCACCTTGCCGTTGATCTGGCCGACCACGACGAGTCCGACCGAGTTCACGCCGAACAGCAGGCTGAACGTCTGCGGGGAGGCGCCGTAGATCTCCTGGACCACGAACGGGGAGGCCGAGATGTAGGCGAACAGCGCGGCGAAGGCGAAGCCGCCGGTGAGCATGTAGCCGGTGAACGGCAGGTCGGCGAGGAGGCGGCGCATGGAGTGCAGGGCGTCGGCGACACCGCCGGTGTGCCGCTCGGCGGCCGGGAGGGTCTCGGGCAGCCGCGCCCACACCAGGGCGGCGAGCAGGGCCCCGACGACCGTCAGGACCACGAACACGCCCCGCCAGTCCGTCACCCGCAGGATCTGCCCGCCGACCAGCGGCGCCACGATCGGCGCGACCCCGCCGATCAGCATGAGGGTGGAGAAGAACCGGGCCATCGCCACGCCGTCGTACAGGTCCCGGACCACGGCCCGGGCGATCACTATGCCCGCGGCGCCCGCGAGTCCCTGCACCAGCCGGAAGCCGACCAGGAACTCCACGGTGGGCGCGAGGGCGCACAGCGCGGTGGCGACGACGTACACGAGGAGCCCGGCCAGCAGCGGGCGCCTGCGGCCCCAGCGGTCGCTCATCGGGCCGACCACCAGCTGCCCGAGCGCCATGCCGAGCAGACAGGCGGTGAGGGTGAGCTGGACGGTGGCGGCGGGCGCCCGCAGCGAGTCGGTGACCTCTGGCAGCGACGGCAGGTACATGTCCATCGCCAGCGGGGGTGTGGCGGTGAGGCCGCCGAGGAGCAGGGTGACCAGAAGGCCGGTGCGGCGCACGGCCGCGGCGGGCGGTTCCGTGTCCGGTACGGCCGACCGCTGCTCCAGGTGCGGTGTCGGTGCCCCCTGCTCGGGCATGTGCCCCTCCCTCTCCCGGTGATCCGCCACCTATGCTCTCAGCTCGTACAGGGTGGCGAGGATCAGGTGAGCGAGGGTGGGGCGGGAATGACGGAGCAGAGCGTGCGCTGGGGGATTCTGGCGACGGGCGGGATCGCGGCGGCGTTCACCGCGGACCTGGTGGATCTGCCGGACGCGGAGGTGGTCGCGGTGGCCTCCCGGTCCGAGGCCTCGGCGAAGGCGTTCGCGGACCGGTTCGGGATCGAGCGGGCGTACGGCGACTGGGGCGCCCTCGCCGAGGACGCGGACATCGATGTCGTGTACGTGGCCACCCCGCACGCGGCGCATCGCGCGGCCGCCGGGCTGTGCCTGACCGCCGGCCGCAACGTCCTGTGCGAGAAGGCGTTCACGCTGAACGCGCGGGAGGCCGAGGAACTCGTCGGGCTCGCGAAGGAGCACGGGCGCTTCCTCATGGAGGCCATGTGGATGTACTGCAACCCGCTGGTCCGGCGGCTCAAGGCACTCGTCGACGACGGCGCGATCGGCGAGGTGCGCACGGTGCAGGCCGACTTCGGGCTCGCCGGTCCCTTCCCGCCCTCGCACCGGCTGCGGGACCCGGCGCAGGGTGGGGGCGCGCTGCTCGACCTCGGGGTGTACCCGGTGTCGTTCGCGCATCTGCTGCTCGGCGAGCCCTCCGACGTCACGGCGAAGGCGGTGCTCTCCGAGGAGGGCGTCGACCTCCAGACGGGCGCGCTGCTCTCCTGGGACAGCGGGGCGCTGGCCTCCCTGCACTGCTCGCTGACCGGCGGCACCGCCACGATCGCGTCGGTCACCGGCTCGCTGGGCCGGATCGACATCCCGAACGGCTTCTTCCACCCGGACCGCTTCGTCCTGCACCGCGACGGCCGTGACCCCGAGGAGTTCGTCGCCGACCCGGCCGACGGCCCCCGCAACAGCCTCAAGCACGAGGCCCGCGAGGTCATGCGCGCCCTGCGCGCCGGCGAGGCGGAGTCCCCCCTGGTCCCGCTGGAGGGCACCCTCGCGGTGATGCGCACCCTGGACGCGGTACGCGACCGGATCGGCGTGCGCTACCCGGGAGAGCCCGCCGCCAGGGTCACGGCACCGGCGTCCGCCTGAGACAGGGCTTTGGTGTCGCGGCGGTTCACCTACGCTGCGGGCCCATGGACACCAAGAACGTGAAGAGTGCCGTGGTGACCGGTGCGGGCTCCGGGATCGGACGCGCGGTCGCCGTGGAGCTGCTGCGGGCGGGCTGGTCGGTGACGCTGGCCGGGCGGCGGGCCGGGACGCTGGAGGAGACGGCGGCCCTCGTGCCCGGGGGCGCCGCCGTCGCCGTACGGACGGACGTCTCGGTCCCCGACGACGTGGCCGCGCTGTTCGCCGCCGCCGTGGAGCGGTTCGGGCGGGTGGACCTGCTGTTCAACAACGCGGGGACCTTCGGGCCCGGCGGGGTGCCGGTGGAGGACCTGCCGTACGACGCGTGGCGGCACGTCGTGGACACCAACCTCAACGGGGCGTTCCTGTGCGCGCAGGCGGCATACCGGCAGATGAAGGAGCAGGACCCGCAGGGCGGCCGCATCATCAACAACGGCTCGATCTCGGCGCACACGCCCCGCCCGCACTCCGTCGCCTACACCGCGACCAAGCACGCCCTCACCGGGCTCACCAAGTCCCTGTCGCTGGACGGGCGGCCGTACGGCATCGCGGTCGGGCAGATCGACATCGGGAACGCGGCGACCGACATGACCGCGAGCATGGGGGCCGGAGCGTTGCAGGCCAACGGGGAGGTCGTGCCCGAACCCGTGATGGACGTGGCCGACGTGGCGCGCACGGTACGGCACATGGCGGAGCTGCCGTTGGCGGCGAACGTGCAGTTCGCGACCGTACTGGCAACGGCGATGCCGTACGTCGGGCGTGGTTGAGCGGTCGATTTCTACAAGCGGAATATGTGATTCCAGCCCCATCGCGGCCGGTCGACGGCTTATGCTCATCACGCGCCTCCACAAGAGCTTCACACTTGGGGGGCGGCGTTCCGTCGGCTTCGCCCGAGGGGGGAGCGCGGCGGCCGTCCATGGGCCGGGTGGGGGTGGATCTCGCGTGGGATCGCGAGATGCGCACCGGTCCGAGGACGGCCGCCGCGCACATTCTCAGCTCACGCACATCCCTTCTCAGCCGGTGCACATCCCTTCCTCACGGCCCCGCAATGCAGCGTCCCTACCTTGAGGGCGCGCCCACAGCGGGCGCCAAGAACCTTCGAGGAACGGGATGTTTGGCATCTATCTCAAGCGCGAGCTGGGCCGGCGCAAGAAGGCGGCCCTGGTCATCGCTCTGGGTCTGGCGCTCGGTATCGCGCTGGTCATCACCGTCAACTCGGTGTCGGCCGGTATGACTCAGGCTCAGGACAAGGTCCTGAAGTCGCTGTACGGCCTCGGCACCGACATGACCGTCACCAAGGCCAGGTCGGCGCCCACGTCCGGCAGTTCGGGCAGACCGAACTTCCAGTTCGACGCCTCGGCCGACGGCAGCTCCAAGACGCAGAGCTCCGACCGCGTGATGACCCAGGGCGGTCAGGCCCTGGCGTCCTCGGTGGTCACGCGGGTCGCCCAGCAGAAGGGCGTCGCCAGTGCGGTCGGCGCGCTGACACTGAACGTCACCAAGGTCGACGGCTCCTTCACCCAGGGCAAGGCCCAGAGTTCAGGCGGCACCACCGGGAACAGCGGCCAGGGCGGACCGGGCGGTGGGAACAGCACGGCCGCTCCCCGGGTCCAGGGCGGCGGCGCCGAGTTCGACGTGAACTCCTACTCGGTCGCCGGGGTCGACGTCACCGACCAGACGCTCGGCCCGCTGGCCGGCTCGAAGATCACCACCGGCAAGACCTTCACCGCCGCGCAGACGAACGCCAAGGTCGCGGTCGTCAGCAAGTCGTACGCCAAGGAGAACTCCCTCAAGGTCGGCAAGACCCTGAAGATCTCCGGCACCACGTACACGGTCATCGGCATCGCGACGCCCGACAGCAGCGAGTCCACCACCGACGTCTACCTGCCGCTGAAGCAGGCCCAGACACTGGCCGACGCCAAGAACAAGGTCACCACGATCTACGTCAAGGCGACCGACTCCCAGCAGATCGACTCCGTCAAGGCGGCGATCCAGAAGAACATCTCCGGTACGACCGTCACGACCTCCGCGGATCTGGCCGAGACGGTGTCCGGCTCCCTGTCGACCGCCTCGAACCTCGCGACCAGCGTGGGCAAGTGGCTGTCCGTCGCCGTCCTGGTGGCCGCCTTCCTGGTGGCCGCGCTGCTCACCTCTTCGGCGGTCTCGCGCCGGGTCCGTGAGTTCGGCACCCTCAAGGCGCTCGGCTGGCCGAGCCGCCGGGTCACCCGGCAGGTCGTCGGCGAGTCCGTCGTGAACGGCCTGCTCGGCGGCGCCCTCGGCATCGCCCTGGGCCTCGCAGCCGCGTACACGGTCACCGCGATCAGCCCCAAGCTGACCGCCCAGCTCGGCAGCACCGGCGGTGGTGGCGGCATGGGCGGCCCCGGTGGCAGCGGCCCGGGTCAGCAGTCCGCGCAGAACACCATGGAGATCGCGCTCTCCGCGCCGGTCTCGATGACCACCATCGCGCTCGCCGTGGGCCTCGCGGTGGCCGGCGGCCTGATCGCCGGGGCGATGGGCGGCTGGCGGGCGTCCCGGATGCGGCCGGCGGACGCGCTGCGCAGCGTGTCCTGACAGCGCCCGTCCCGTCGTAACTCCCCCTGTTCCGGGGCGCCTTGTCCACTCCCCCCGAGGCACGGCGCCCCGCCCCTCTCTTCCTTTCCCCTCCCCTTCTCCACGGAGCACTCATGTACAGACTCACGGGCGTCACCAAGCGCTACACGCGCGGCAAGGAGACGGTCGAGGCGCTGCGCGGCGTCGACCTGACCATCGAGGACGGCGACCAGCTCGTCATCCAGGGCCCCACCGGCGGCGGCAAGTCCACGCTGCTCCAGATGATCGGCGGACTGGACCGGCCGACCGAGGGCAGCGTCGAACTGGACGGCGTCGACCTCGCGAGGATCAGCGAGGCCAAGCTGACGCGGCTACGGGCGGAGAAGATCGGCATCATCTTCCAGTCCTTCAACCTCATCCCGACGCTGACGGCACAGGAGAACGTGGAGACGGCCCTCGTGCCGCTCGGCGTGAAGCCGGCCGAGCGGCGCGAGCGGGCCGCGGAGGCACTCCGCTCGGTGGGTCTGGGCGAGCGGCTCGCGCACGCGCCGGCCGAGCTGTCCGGTGGTCAGCAGCAGCGGGTGGCCATCGCGCGGGCCCTGGTCAAGAAGCCGAAGGTGCTGCTCGCCGACGAGCCGACCGGCAACCTCGACGAGTCGATGCGGGACGAGATCATGGCGTTGCTGGAAGGGCTGTGGCACGAGTACGGGCTGACGTTCGTCATGGTCACGCACGACTCGTCGATAGCCCGGCGGGCGCCGCGACTGGCGACGATCAGGGCGGGGCGGATCACCCTGACCGAGCAGCAGCGGTCCTTCGCCGGGTAGTACGCGGGCCGCTCACCGTTCCAGGATGCGGTTGATCTCGGTCAACTGGCCGTCGGTGAGCGGCCCTTTCTCCATGGCGCCCGCGTTCTGCTCCGCCTGGGCCACCGAACGGAAGCCGGGGATCGGAACGGTCCGCGGGCTGCGGGCCCAGATCCAAGCCAGCGCGCCCTGCGCCAGGGTGCGGCCCTCGCCGGTGAGGATCTCCTTGAGCGCGTCGATGCGGGCCAGCCACTCCGGATCCGCCGACGTGCCGTCGCCGAAGCCCTGGAGCCAGGCCGGCGGCCTGCTGCGGATGTCCCCGGCGTCCACGGGTCCTTGCCGCTTGCCCGCGAGCAACCCCATGGCGAGCGGGCTGCGGTTGATGCTCGCGAGCCCCGACTCCTCGCACAGGGCGAGCATCTCGGGCGCGTCCTGCATCACGTTCAGTGCGTGCTGTACGGCCGCGCAGTGCTCCCCCTCGGCGAACACCGCGGCGCGGGCCGGGTCGTCGGTGCTCCAGGCGTAGGCGCGGATGAGCCCCTCGCTGACGAACTCCTCGCACTGGTCCCGGAGTTCGGCCGCGAGTGTCGGTTCGAGGTCGGACAGGTGGAGCTGGTAGAGGTCGATGTGATCGGTGCCCAGGCGTTCCAGGGACGCGGTGAGGGCACGGCGGGCGTACCGGGGCGTGGGGTCGGAGCCGGTGAGGGTGCGGGTGTCCTCGTCGAAGACGTTGCCCCACTTGGTGGCGAGGACGACGTCGTCGCGCCGCTTGCCGAGGGCGCGGCCCAGCACCCGCTCGCTGTGCCCGGCGCCGTAGGTGTCGGCCGTGTCGAAGAAGGTGATGCCGAGGTCGAGGGCGCGCCGGACGGCCCGTACGGACTCCTCGTCGTCGACCTTGCCCCAGCCGAGCGGCTGCCCGTCGGTGCTCTGCCATTCGCCGCCGATCGCCCAGCAGCCGAAGCCGAGCGCGCTGACCTCGATGCCGGAGCGGCCGAGAGTGCGTGTGATCTCCATGCTCCGGAACGTTAGGAGTTGGAGTGCGCTCCAGGGCAAGGGCTTTCCGCGGCGGGGTTCCTGCCTTTCAGGCCTGGCCGGTCTCGAAGCGGGAGATCCTGCCGTCCTCCCCGACCGTGAAGTCCCAGCGGGTGCGCATCTCGCCCCAGGCGTCGTTGCGGTAGTGGGCCAGGAGGGAACGGCCGCCGTTGGACTCGTTGTCGACGTCGAGATGGCCGTGAGAGGAGAAGATCTCCCGGTCGACCCACTCGTCGAGGTCGCGGTCGCTGCCGTCGTCCGCCATGGTCGCCCCGGGCGCGAGAAGGGCCAGGAAGGCCTCGCGGTCATGGGCGTTGACGGCGCAGACGAAGGCGCGGACGGCCGGGTCGCTGAGTTTGGCGGGCTGGATCGTCATGCCTGCCAGGCTCACACCGCGTGCGCGCGGCCGCCACCCGAACGGCGGCCCGCGTCTTCCGGGCGGGTGTGAGGGGTGCGACGGTGGACACGCGAGGGGGGTCTCGTTCCACCTCTTCTGCTGGGAGTTCATCGTGACCGCTTACGACCGACGCGATCTGGGCCTGCTGCTGCTCCGGCTGGGAACCGGAGGTGTGCTGGCCGCCCACGGCGCGCAGAAACTGCTCGGCTGGTTCGGCGGGGGCGGCTTGGAGGGCACGGGCCAGTTCATGGAGTCCGTCGGCTACGCACCGGGCCGGGCGAGCGCCACGGCGGCGGGGCTTGCCGAGGCGGGCGGCGGCACCCTGCTGGCACTGGGCCTGGCCACCCCGGCGGCGGGCGCGGCGGCGGCCGGCGCGATGGCCGGCGCCTCCGCGGTGCACGCCCCCAACGGCTTCTTCAACGCGGGCGGCGGCTACGAGTACGCGGCCACGCTGGGCCTGACGGCGGCGGGCCTCGCGGTGACGGGTCCCGGCCGCCTCTCCCTGGACCACGCCCTCGGCCACACGGTGAACCGGGGCTGGATGGTACCGGCTGCCCTCGGAGCGACGGCACTGGTGACGACGCTGGTCGTTGGAGCCCGGAACCGACGGCTGCGGGAGAAGGAGAACGGCGGGGACGACGGCCAGTCGTCGCTGTTCGCGGAGGAGGAGGCGTTGTTCGGGGAGTAGGCGAGCGGGGCCCCTCGCCGTGGCAAGCTCCTGCACATGAATGATCACGGCACCCCCTCCCCCGACCTCTGGAAGTCCGTCGACGCCCTGTGGACCTGGCTGGAGGCGGATCAGCCGGTGAGCGGTAGGGAGGGCCTCCTGCTGCGCATGCTGAAACTCTCCGAGGAGGTCGGCGAGGTCTCCGAGGCGGTGATCGGGGCGATCGGCCAGAACCCCCGCAAGGGCGTCAGCCACAGCTGGGAGGACGTGCAGGGCGAGCTGTGCGACGTGGTGATCACAGCGCTCGTGGCGCTGCGCACGCTGACGCCGGACACGCGTGAGGTCTTCATGGAGCACCTGACCCGCGTCACGGACCGATCGCTGGGCCCTCGCTAGCGTGCTCGCCCCGGACGGGTGGCAGCACGGCTCCGCGACGCCGTACGCGGGTGGCCGGTTCGCCGTTCGGGCAACGCCCGGGTGTCGCCCTGGTGTCGCCCGTACGGCCCACCCGTCTCGCCGCGCCTTCCCACCGCGACGCACGCTGGAGCTGCCGTACGGACCGCCGCCGAAGGAGCCGCCCGTGGAGTCACGTGCCGCTCCCGGCCTGGACGAGCTGACCCTTTTCCTCACCCGGCTCACCCGGCTGCTCCTTGAGACCAGCGGCGAGGGCGCCGAGGGCATCGAGGAGACGGTGATCGACACGGCCCGTGCGCTCGGCGGTGACGCGGACCTGCTCCTCGTCCCGGACGGTGCCGCGCTCATGGTGACCGGACCGGACGGGGACAGCCGTACCGTCACCGTCCGCGCCTTCCCGGAGGTGTTCCGCCTCGATCAGGTCGCGGCCCTGAAGCCGCTGTTGCGGGACGTACGGGCGGGGGACGTGACGGTCCGGGAGGCCGACCGCGCACTGGCCCGGATCACGGGGGCGCGGCCGCCGTATCCCTGGTGGGCCAAGCTGCTGGGGATCGTGCTGTTCTCGCTGGGGTTCGCGCCGCTGATGCAGCCGACCTGGTACGAGATCGCCACGACCGCGGTGCTCGCGACGATCGCCGCGAGTCTCGCGGTGGCCGCCGACCGTGTCCCGCGGCTGGCGGCGGTGCTGCCGCTGGTGGTGTCCGCGGTCGTCTCGGTCGTCACGCTGGAGGTGTTCGCCCGCACCCCGGAGCACGGCGGCCCGGTGCTGCTGATGCTCCCGGCGCTGTTCTTCTTCGTCCCCGGCGACTATCTGAGCGCCGCCGCGGCCGAGTTGGCGGCGGGCCGCATCACGACGGGCGCGATCCGGCTGGTCTACTCGGTGTTCCTGCTGGTCCAGTTGTATCTCGGCGTCCTGCTCGGCGTGTTCGCGACCGGTACGTCGACACGGGCGCTGTTCGACGTGGCGGCGGAGTCGGATCTGCCGCGCTGGGCGCTGTTCCTGGCGTGGATCGTGTTCACGGCCGGGACGGTGCTCGCCTTCGCGGTCCCGGCGCGCTTGTTCTGGCCGCTGCTGGCGCTGGTGTACGTCACGGTGGCGGTGCAGTCGCTGTTCACGAAGCTGATCGGCGAGACGGGCGGCACGTTCGTCGCCGCGGCGACGCTGACGGCGGCGGCCACCGTGCTGGCCCGCGCCCCGCACCGCCCGCCCCGCCTGGTCCTCCTGCTGCCGGGTTTCTTCACCCTCACCGTCGGCTCCCTCGGGATGCGCGGTCTGACGACCCTGGCGGGCGGCTATGTCGTCGAGGGGTTCCAGGACCTGCTGAAGCTGGTCACGATCGTCACGGCGATCGCTGTGGGGATGCTGTTCGGGGCGGTGCTCGCAGGACGGTCGGGAGAGCGGATCACGGGCTCGGACTGAGCTCGGCGTTCACCAGTACTCGGCGTTCACCCGAGCTCGGCGTTCACCCGTTCGGCGTAAGCCCTCAGGTACCCCGCACCCCGCTCCTCCGACGATGAACCGGACGACGGCAGCGGCCGGAGGAGCCCCATGAACGACACCCCCGTCCCCTTCACAGAACAGGACTACGCGGCCCGAATGACGAGGGCGGCCAGGGACGCGTCCGCATCCGGCCTGGCAGGACTGCTCATCACCCCCGGCCCGGACCTGGTCCGGCTGTGCGGCTACCGCCCCACCGCGCCGACGAGGCGTCTCACCCTCCTCGTCCTCACCCCCGGCTCCGAACCCCGCCTGCTCGTCCCCTCCCTCGACCGCCCCGACGCGGAGGCGGCCCCCGGCGCGGACGCCCTCCGCGTCTCCGACTGGCAGGACGGCCAGGACCCGTACGCGGCAGCCACCGGCCTCCTCCTCCCCAACGGCCGCTACGGCGTCTCCGACACCACGTGGGCCCTGCACCTCCTCGGCCTCCAGGAGGCCCTGCCGCTCACGACCTACCGCCCCCTGTCCGTCGCGCTCCCGCTCCTGCACGCGGTGAAGGACGACCACGAGGTGGCCCGCCTCGCGGCGGCGGGAGCGGCGGCTGAGGCGGCGTACGGGGAGCTCCTGTCCTCGGGTTTCGCTGGCCGCAGTGAAGCGGCGGTGGCCGCCGACCTGACCCGCCTGCTGCGCGACCACGGCCACAGTGAGGTGTTCGCGGCGGTGGCGTCGGGCCGAAACAGCGCGGACCCGCACCACAGGGCGGGTGAACGGATGCTCAGGAAGGGCGACATGGTGGTCCTGCGCTTCGGCGGCCTCAAGGACGGCTACAGCTCACGCATGACCCGCACAATCCACGTGGGCGAGCCGACGGAGGAGGAGCGCACGGTCCACGACGTCGTCGTCACGGCCCAGTCGTCGGCCGTCGAGGCGATGGCCCCCGGCGTCACCTGCCGGGAGGTCGACCGCAGGGCACGCGAGCCGATCGAGGCGGCGGGCTACGGCGAGTACGCCACCGGGCGCACGGGCCACGGCATCGGCGTCGCCGCACACGAGCCGCCGTACCTCACCGGGACCGACGAGACCCCCCTCGTGCCGGGCATGTGCTTCTCGGTCGGGGCGGGGGTGTTTGTGGCGGGGCGGTTCGGGGTGCGGATCGCGGATGTCGTGACGTGCACGGAGGACGGGGGCAGGTGGCTCGACGGGACGGACCGGGCGATGGCGGTCGTGGAGTGAGCGTGCGGTGCCGTGCCTGGTCAGGGCGTGGGCGGGCCCCGGATCCGTCGGGGGACGGCCGGATCCGGGGCCCTCATGCGAGGGTGGTGAGGCGATCTGTCGCAGCTTCGGGACGATCACATATCGGGACCGGCGGGACGAAACGGCGGCCACTCCTGGGAGCTGCCTGAGCTCACCGACCAGACCAGTC
>NZ_LJBR01000236.1 GCF_001282115.1 Streptomyces sp. NRRL B-24085
CGGGGTGGGGGGTGTCCGTCCTCGGTCCGGCGGCTCGGCTGCTTGAGCAGTGCTCGGTAACGGACGCCGGCCGCTGCGGGCGGACACCCCCCACCCCGTCCCCTGCGCGCCGTACGCGGCTTGCGGGTCGTGGCGTCTGCCGTCCGAACACCGGACGCGGCCCTGTGTCGTGCTCCGCGCTGGATAGGGTGTGGACACGGTTTCTACGACATCTGGAGCGGCCCCATGAGCGCTGTGACCCCCGCTGGAGGCGACACCGCGGCGGGCCGTTCCTGGCCCGAGGTGCTGAACGCCCTGCTGTACGGCCGGGACCAGAGCGCCGACGCGACGGCCTGGGCGATGGACCGGATCATGCAGGGCGAGGCCACCGACGCGCAGATCGCCGGCTTCGTGGTCGCCCTCAGGGCCAAGGGCGAGACGGTCGAGGAGATCAACGGGCTCGTGCGGGCGATGTACGCGCACGCCAACGTGATCGAGGTCCCCGGGCGGACGGTGGACATCGTCGGCACCGGCGGCGACGGCGCCAAGACCGTCAACATCTCCACCATGTCGGCGATCGTCGTCGCCGGCACCGGCGCCACGGTCGTCAAGCACGGCAACCGGGCCGCCTCCTCCGCGTCCGGCGCCTCGGACGTCCTGGAGAAGCTCGGCGTCAACCTGGAGCTGACCCCGCGGCGGGTGGCCGAGGTGGCCGAGGAGGCCGGGATCACCTTCTGCTTCGCGATCAAGTTCCATCCGGCGCTGCGCCACGCGGGCGCCGCCCGCGGTCAGTTGGGCATCCGCACGGTGTTCAACATCCTCGGTCCGCTGACCAACCCCGCCCGGGTGCGGGCCCAGGCGGTCGGGGTGGCGGACCCGCGCATGGCGCCGGTCGTCGCGGGCGTCTTCGCGGAGCGCGGCCACTCCTCGCTCGTCTTCCGCGGTGACGACGGCCTCGACGAGCTGACCACCACGTCGACCTCCCGGGTCTGGGTCGTCCGCGACGGCAAGGTCACCGAGGAGAGCTTCGACCCCCGGGACGTCGGCATCGACCTGGTCCCGGTGGAGGCCCTGCGGGGCGGCGACCCGGCGTACAACGCGGAGGTCGCCCGCCACCTGCTGGACGGCGAGAAGGGCCCGGTCCGCGACGCCGTACTCCTGAACTCGGCGGCCGCGCTGGTGGCCCTGGACCCGGGGTCGGGGACGCTGGCCGAGCAGCTGAGGGCCGGGATGGACAAGGCCGCGGAGGCGATCGACTCGGGCGCGGCGAAGCGGACGCTGGAGCGCTGGGTGGCCGCCAGCAACGCCTGACGGCCGCCAAGGTGTCGTCCCGCGATCCGGACACGGGTTGCGGGACGACGATCACCTCACGTACGTTCCTGTACCAGGTCATGAGTGACAGTCATGAGGCCCCGGCCGACTGTCCGGCAACCCTCCGTCCGTGGCGGGGTGCCCCGGGTGAAGACCAGGCCGTAGGCAGCGAGGTCTACGGCAAGCGCGGGCCCCTCTCGACACCAGGGGTCCTGGTCGTTCGAGGGAGTCTTCCGTGAGCAAGCGAATGCGATAGGGCCGCCGAGCCCCGCCTCCGCGCACCCATCTCACCTTTACTTTCACGGGAGTTCCCCATGTCCGTCTCCACCGCTGCCGCCGTCCCGACCATTTGTGCCCCGCTGCCCGTTCTGGGTCGGGATGTCACCGTCCCGCTCGTCACCGGCGGCGAGGTCACCTACGCGGCGCTCGACTACGCGGCCAGCGCACCGGCCCTCCAGCGGGTCTGGGACGACGTGGCCGCGTACGCGCCCTACTACGGCAGCGTGCACCGCGGGGCCGGGTACCTCTCCCAGCTGTCGACCGACCTGTTCGAGAACGCCCGCAGGACCGTCGCCGAGTTCCTCGACTGCCGCGAGGACGACGACCTGATCTTCACCCGGTCGACCACCGACTCGCTCAACCTCCTCGCCGCCGCCCTCCCCGCCGACTGCCAGGTGTTCGTCTTCGAGACCGAGCACCACGCGAGCCTGCTGCCCTGGAGGGACGCCCGGGTCAGCTACCTCGACGCGCCGCGCACCCCCCGGCAGGCCGTCGAGACCCTGGAGAAGGCCCTCGCCGCCCGTGACCCACACGGTCCCGCCCTGGTGTGCGTCACCGGCGCCTCCAACGTCACCGGCGAGCTGTGGCCGGTGCGCGAGCTGGCCGCCGCCGCCCACGCGCACGGTGCCCGGATCGTCCTGGACGCCGCCCAGCTCGCCCCGCACCACCCGGTGAGCGTCCGCGACCTGGACGTCGACTGGGTCGCCTTCTCCGGCCACAAGCTCTACGCGCCCTTCGGCTCCGGCGTCCTGGCCGGCCGCGCGGATTGGCTGCGCGCGGCCGACCCCTACCTCGCGGGCGGCGGCGCCAGCCGCAAGGTCACCCGGCGCGAGGACGGGGGAGTGGACGTGGAGTGGCACGACAGCGCCGCCCGGCACGAGGCGGGCTCCCCGAACGTCATCGGCGCCTACTCGATCGCGTCGGCCTGCAAGGCGCTGACGGAGGCCGGTTTCGACACCCTGGTGGCCCGCGAGCGGTATCTGATCGAGAAGGTCAGGGCCGGCCTCGCCGACGTCCCCGAGGTCCGCGTCCTGTCCCTCTTCGGCGACGACGCCCCCCGCGTGGGCGTGATCTCCTTCGTCGTCGAGGGCTGGAACAGCTCCCACTTCGCCGCCGCCCTCTCCGCCGAGTACGGCATCGGCGTCCGCGACGGCCTCTTCTGCGCCCACCCCCTCGTCCGCACCCTCCTCGGCAGCGACCCGCAGTCCCAGGGCGAGTGCGGCGCCCCCGAGGCCGCGCCCGGCGAGAAGTCCCTCAACGCGATCCGGGTGAGCTTCGGCGCCGGCACCCCGGACGAGCACGTCGAGCGGTTCGTGAAGGCGGTGAGGGAACTGGTCGCGGACGGCGCGAAGTGGACGTACCGCACCGAGGACGGCCGCTGCGTCCCGGCCGTCTGAGGGAGCGACGGTCGGCGCGCGTATACGCTCCCCCTCAGCAGCCGTACGGAGAGCAGGGGGAGCACGGGGTGCAGGAGCTGCGCGAGACCGACCCGCGGACCATCGGGCCCTACGAGGTCCTGGGCAGACTCGGCTCCGGCGGCATGGGCGAGGTGTACCTCGCCGAGGCGCGCGGCGGGCTGCGGCTGGCCGTGAAGGTCGTACGGGCCGAGCACGCCGAGGACCGCACCTTCCGGGCGCGGTTCCGGCACGAGGTGCGGGCCGCGCAGACCGTCGGCGGGACCGGCACGTACACCGCGCGGGTCGTGGACGCGGACACCGAGGCCGCGCGGCCGTGGATGGCGACCGAGTTCGTGGCGGGGCCGAACCTGCGGGACGCGGTGCTCGACCGGGGACCGCTGCCCGCGGACGCGGTACGGCTGCTGGCGGCCGCGCTCGCCGAGGCGCTCGCCGCGATCCACGCCAAGGGGCTGGTGCACCGGGACCTCAAGCCCTCCAACATCCTGCTCGCGCCGGACGGCCCCCGGGTCATCGACTTCGGGATCGTCCGGGCCCTGGAGGGCACCGCCCTGACCCGGACCGGCGTGGTCGTCGGATCGGTCGGCTACCTCTCGCCCGAGCAGATCCGCAACGGCGCCCAAGTGGTTCCGGCCAGTGACGTCTTCTCCCTGGGCGCGGTCCTCGCCTACGCCTCCGGCGGGAAGGAGCCCTTCGGCGAGGGGCAGGATTCGGTCGTTCTGCTGCGGATCCTGACCGGGGACGTCGACCTGTCCGCCGTACCGCGGGAACACCTGCCGCTGGTGGAGTCGTGTCTGCGGGACGACCCCGGCGCGCGGCCGACGCCCGCGGAGCTGGTCGCGGCCGCGGGACACACCGCGGGGTCGCTGCGCGAGGGGCTGCGGCCGGGCTGGTACGCCCCCGGCGCCCAGAAGGAGACCGGGACCGTCCGGGACGGTGCGCGCTGGGTGCCCGGGCAGGACTCGGGGGAGCGGGGCAGCCGGGTCGAGTACGTGGCGCCGGTGACCGTCACGCACGTCCCCGCGGTCGCCGATGTGACACCCGCCCCCGCCGCGCCGTCCCGGCGCCGGCTGCTGCGGGCCGTGGCGGGAGGCGTCGGGGTCGTGGCCGCCGGGGGCGCGGGCGGATGGCTGTGGCTGCGGGACTCGGCGGACGGAAGGGCGACGACCGGGGCGGGGTCCCCGACGGGCACTCCCGCGACGGGCTGGCAGTGCAAGGTCCAGGGGCTCGGCGGGCGGCGCGGCCCCTGCGCGGCCCTCTCGCCCGACGGCACGCGGGTGTACGTCGGCGGCGCGGACGGCGCGCTGCACGCGCTGGACCTGGACGGGCGGACCGTGTGGCGGACCGCGCTCGGCGCCGAGGCGATGTCCCCGCTCGCCACCGCCGACGGCGTGTACTGCCTGCTGGAGGACGGCCAGGAGGGCGCTTCCGAGCTGTGTGCGCTCGGCCGCCGCGGCACGGTCCGCTGGACCAGGTCGTTCGCCGCGAACAGCCAGTTCCCGGTCGCCGCGGGCGGGCTGGTCCTGGTGTCCTACGGCGACGGCTCGGACGCGGGCGGGGTGCGGGCCTACGCCCCCGACGGCAGCGTGCGCTGGTCCGCCCCGACCGGACCGGCGCCCACCGGCGAACCCGTGGTGGCGGACGGCGTGGTGTACGTCGGCACCTTCGGGGACCAGGTCCAGGCCCTGGACGCGCGGAGCGGCAAGCGGCTCTGGGCGGCGAAGGCCGGCTCCGACACCGGCAGGCCCGCCCTCGTCGGCGACACGCTGATGGTCGGATCGGGCGGCGAGCGGATGCTGCACGGCATCTCCCGCTCCGGCAGGACGCTGTGGGACTCGGCCAACGACAAGGTGTACGGCGGCCGCTACTTCACCTGCGTGCCCTTCGCCGGCCTGGGCGTCACCGTGTCCGACTACGAACTGGTCGCCCTGGACCCCGCCGACGGATCGACGGCGTGGTCCTTCCCCTTCCCCGACGAGGGGAACCAGTACAGCGACCCCACGGTCTTCGGCGACACCCTCTACGTGCGCCACGGCTCGACGCTCCACGGCGTCGACCGCCGGGGGAAGCGGATCTGGCACCGGCGCGTCGAGGGCGGCGCCTCTCTCGGGACCCAGAGCCCGGTCGTCCGCGACGGCCGCGTGTACGCCGCCACCGCCGACGGCATCACGGTGCTCGCGCTCGGCTCCTAGCCGTCGGGGACGGTCAGCTGTCGAGGCCGATCGCGAACGCGGCCTCCAGGTCGTGCTGCGAGTAGGTGCGGAAGGCCACGTGGGTGTCCGTCGCCTCGACGCCGGGGATCTTGCTGATGCTGCCGGGGATGACCTCGGCGAGGTCCTCGTGCTGCTTGACCCGGACCATGGCGATCAGGTCGTAGGTGCCCGTGACGGAGAAGACCTCGCTCACGGACTCCAGCGCGGCGATCCGCTCCGCGATCTCGGGGATCCGGTCCACGCTGGTCTTGATGAGGACGATCGCGGTGATCACGGCTGGTTCTCTCCCTCGGGGGCCGGAGCTGGGGCGGGCCTCACTCTAGTCGTACGTCCGAAACGCACCCAGGCGAAGACCAGGCCCAGGCCGAAGCCCACCAGGTGGGCCAGATAGGCCACCCCGGGGCCGTCGGAGGCGCGGCCCGCCGCCAGCCATTGCAGCGCCGCCCAGAAGGGCAGGACGACCCAGGCGGGGAAGCGCAGCGGCAGGAAGAAGAGGAACGGCAGGAGACTGGTCACCCGGGCCCGGGGGAACAGGAAGAGCAACGCGCCGAGGACCGCCGAGATCGCCCCGGAGGCACCGACCAGGGACTGCTCGGAGTCGGCGTTGGCGGCCGCGTAGCCCAGCAGGGCGAGGTAGCCGCAGCCGACGTAGAAGAGGAGGAACTGCACCCGGCCCATCCGTTCCTCGGTCATCGCCCCGAAGACGTAGAGGAAGAGCATGTTGCCCAGCAGGTGCGCCCAGCTCCCGTGCACGAACAGCGCGGTGGCCGGGGTGAGGGCGGCACCCGGCGAGTCCTCGAAGAGTTCGGCAGGGATCACGCCCCAGCGGTGGAACCAGGCCCGCTGGGCGGCCAGGGCCGCGTCCCCGGAGCCGTAGGCCGGGTCGAGGCCGGAGGCGGGGCCGATCACGAAGACCAGACAGCACAGGGCGATCAGACCGTGGGTGACCGGAGCCTGTCCCCACAGCGCCCTGCCGGTTCCACCGAGTGTCACCCTCCAGTTGCGGATCATGAGCACAGAGCATGGCGTAACGGGACGCAACGGAACAGAGTGCCTCGCCGTCGGGTGGGTCCTGTGGACGCCCGAGCGGCGAGTACCCGCCAGGCCGTAGGGTTACGAGCCACACGCACCGGGACGCCGGTGCGTCACCGACAATGGCTAGCAGGAAAGAGCACAGTCACGATGACGGTTCCCCTCCCGACCGCCTCGACGCGGTGGCGCTGCACCCTCTGCGGCAACCTCACGCGCTTCGACGTGACCCGCTCGTCGAAGGTCGTCGAGTACGTCCACCTCGACCTGGCGGGAGAGCCGAAGGTCGAGGAGCGCGAGGTGGTCAGTGAGACCATCGAGTCGGTGCGGTGCCGCTGGTGCAACGCCGTGGACCAGGTGGAACTCGTGGACAGGCCGGGCGCCGGCTCCTGACAGGGCCGGCCCCGCACAGTGATGGGGTGTGACGGATGGTGGAGACACAAGGCGGGGAGCCGGGCGACGGCGCCGCCGAGGTCCTCGACCGTCCGCTGCCCGACGGCGTGCGGCGCAGGGTCGTGCACATCGTCTCGGAGGGGTTCGGCGGGCTGACCGTCGGCGAACTGCCCGCACAGCTGAGGCAGTACGCGCGCTTCGCGCCGAACCGGCGGGCCAAGTTCGCGGGCAACGCGATGGCGGCCGCGCTGGAGACCGATCCGCTGTTCCGCCAGCGCATCGGGGAGAAGTTCAGAGAGGTCCAGCCGGAGCTGGCCGGCGCCCTCGACTCCGGTTCCCCGCCCCCGGCCGCGGACCCGCTCGACGTGGCGGCCGCGGCCTATGTTCTGCGCCCCGCCGGCTGGGTCAAGCTGGTCACCGCGGCCGGCGAGGAGGCCCAGCGGGCGGACGCCGAGCGGGCCGACGAGGAGAGCCGCGCCGAACTGGAGCGGCTGCGCGCGGAGCTCACGGCCGCCCGCGACCAGACGCGCGCCGAGACCGAGCGGCTGCGCACCGAGCTGGAATCGGCCAGGAAGGAAGCCGAGTCGCTGCACCGGAAGCTGCGCGCGGCACTCAGTGACGTCAAGCGCGGCGAGGCGGCCCTGCGCAAGCTGCAGGGCGAGATGGACTCCGTGCGCGCCGAGGGGCAGGCCCAGGTGTCCGCCGCGGAGAGCGAGTCCCGGCGCCTGAAGGCACGCCTCGGGGAGGCGGAGGCCGCGCTGGAGGCCACGCGCAGAGCGGCACGGGAGGGGCGCAGTGTCGAGGACATGCGCGTGCGTCTGCTTCTGGACACCGTTCTGGACGCGGCCCAGGGTCTGCGCCGGGAACTGGCCCTGCCCCCGGTCTCCGTGCGGCCCGCCGAGACCGTGGACGCGGTCGAACCGGGACGGATGACCCCGAAGGACATCGCCGCGCGGGCCCTGTCCGAGAACGACCCGGCGATCCTGGACCAGCTTCTCGCCCTGCCCCAGGCGCACTTGGTGGTCGACGGCTACAACGTCACCAAGACCGGCTATCCCCAGATGCCGCTGGAGAAGCAGCGCCTGCGGCTCCTCGGGCAGCTCTCGCAGCTCGCCGCGCAGACCGGGGCGGAGGTGACCTGCGTCTTCGACGGGGCCGAGCTGGCCGCGCCGGTGCTGCTCGCGCCGCCGCGCGGCGTGCGGGTGCTGTTCTCCAAGGCCGGTGTCACCGCGGACGAGTTGATCCGCCAGCTCGTGCGCGCCGAGCCGCCCGGGCGGCCGGTGATCGTCGCCTCGACCGACCGCGAGGTCGCCGACGGCATCGCCAAGGCGGGGGCACGGCCGGTGGCTTCTGCGGTGCTTCTGAAGCGGCTGTCCTAAACATCGAACTAAGAGGTTTGGTGTCCGAATTAGCCGTATCGTCACGCAACGTAGTGTCAAGTGGCTATCACTGCACGTGAGTTATGTGCAAAGAATGCACGGCGTGACGAGATTTTATTCCTGAGGATTTGAACTGATCACAGGAAGGTCACTAGGGTCTGGGCTCGAACCTCCAAGCGGGTGATCACTCAAAAGAAGGAGTTCACCTCCGTGGCGTCCCATCGTCGACCCAAGCAGCCGAGCCGTACGCGCGTGACCGTGCTCACGACCGCAGCGGCTGCCGCCGTGGCCCTCAGTGCCAATGCCGCCAATGCCGCGCCGAGCGAGAAGCCGAGCAAGGACGAGGTCAAGGCGAAGGTCGACGCCCTGTACGAGCAGGCCGAGCAGGCCACCGAGAAGCTCAACGGCGCCAAGGAGAAGCAGGAGAAGCTCCAGAAGGAGATCTCCACCATCCAGGACGACGTGGCCCGCGGCCAGGACGACCTGAACGAACTGCGGGACTCCATAGGCATGGCGGCCGCCGCGCAGTACCGCTCCGGCACCATCGACTCCTCGCTCCAGCTCTTCCTGTCGTCGAACCCGGACGACTACCTGGACAAGGCGTCCACCGCGGACCAGCTCAGCTCCCAGCAGGTCGAGGCGCTGAAGAAGATCCAGGAGAAGCAGCGCGAGCTGGCCCAGGACCGCGCCGAGGCCTCCGAGAAGCTCAAGGACCTCGCGAGCACGCGCACCGAACTGGCCAAGCAGAAGAAGGCCGTTCAGGGCAAGCTCGCCGAGGCGCAGAAGCTCCTCAACACGCTGACCGCCGCCGAGAAGGCATCCCTCGCCGCCGCCGACGCCCGCGCCAGCCGCTCCGCCAGCGAGCGCGTGGACCTCGGCAACACCGGCCCCGCCTCCGGCCGTGCCCTCGCCGCCTTCCAGGCCGCCCAGAGCAAGATCGGTTCGCCGTACGTCTACGGCGCCACCGGCCCCTCCTCCTTCGACTGCTCGGGCCTGACCTCCTGGGCCTTCGCACAGGCCGGCGTCACCATCCCGCGCACCTCGCAGGCCCAGGCCAACGCCGGTACCCGCATCTACTCGCAGAGCGACCTCAAGGTCGGCGACCTGGTCATCTTCTACGGCGACCAGCACCACGTCGGCTTCTACGCCGGCAACGGCCAGGTCCTCCACGCCCCCCGCACCGGCACGGTCGTGCGCTACGAGTCGATCAACAACATGCCGTTCCAGTTCGGCGTCCGGATCTGAGCCGCCCGCGCCTTCAAGATCGCGACGACTCGCCGCCCGTTCGGGCGAATCGCGACAACCGCAACTGACCGCACGCCCCGCCCATGACCTGCGTCCCAGGCGGGGCGTCACGTTGTGTGCGCGCGGAGGTCGTTGGATACGCCCCTGCCGCGGGGCTACTGTCGGCCGCGCTTCCCCTCGCCGGGAAGCGTCCGTGTCCGCCAGTGGAAGGAGCGCGGCTTCCCGTGGGGTTCCATCGCCGCCTTGCCCAGACGTCCGGGTTCAACCGGGGCGCCGGTGCCGCTCTGAGCGTGCTGTCCGCGGCGGCCGCCGCGCTCGGTGCCGTACCGGCCGTCGCCGCTCCCTCCGACGGCACCCGGGCCGAGGTGGACCGCCTCTACGAGCAGGCCGAGCAGGCCACCGAGGCCTACAACAAGGCCGACGAGCGCGCCGACTCGCTGCGCGAGGAGGTCGGCTCCGCACAGGACGCGATCGCCCGGCAGCAGGAGCGCATCAACTCCATGCGGGACAAGCTCGGTTCACTGGCCGGCGCCCAGTACCGCTCCGGCGGCCTCGACCCGTCCCTCGCGCTGCTGTTCGCCGACGACCCGGACGAGTACCTCGACAAGGCGGCCGCCCTGGACCGCATCAACGCCCACCAGGCGGGCGAGCTCAAGGACCTCCAGGAGGCCATGCGCGAACTCGCCCAGGAGCGCAGCGAGGCGGCCCGGAAGCTCGGCGAACTGGAGGAGAGCCGCAAGGCCGTCGCCTCCCACAAGCGGACCGTCGAGAGAAAGCTCGCCAGAGCGCGCGAACTGCTCAACTCCCTGCCTTCCGACGAGCGCGCCGCCTACGACCGGGCCTCCCGCTCCGGTCGCTCCGCGATGCCGGACCTCTCGGGGGCCGCGGCGCCCTCGGGCCGGGCGGCCGCCGCCGTCGCCGCCGCCCAGTCCGCGGTCGGCAAGCCGTACGTGTGGGGCGCCAACGGGCCCAACGGCTTCGACTGTTCGGGCCTGATGCAGTGGTCGTACGCCCAGGCCGGCGTCTCCCTCCCGCGCACCTCACAGGCCCAGCGCTACGCCGGCCGCCAGGTGCCGCTGTCCCAGGCGCGGCCCGGCGACCTGGTCACCTACCGGGGCGACGCCAGCCATGTCGGCATGTACGTCGGCAACGGCCAGGTCGTGCACGCCCCTTATCCCGGCGCCCCGGTGCGCTACGACCCGGTGGGCATGATGCCGGGGGCGACGGTCACGCGCCCCTGACCGACGGCGGCGATACCCGTACGATCGGGAAACATGGCAGGTCGAAGGCGGGCGTCGGGACGCGGTGCGGTGGTGCTGTGCCTGCTGCTCACCTCGCTGGTGGCGTGCGGCGGCGGCCCGACGGCCTCCGACACCGCCGAGGCCGACGTGCAGCACGTCCTGGACCGGCGGGCGGCGGCCGTCCTCGACCGCGACAAGGCGGCCGTCGCCGAGACGGGCGCCGCGAGCTGGTTCGAGGACGTCAGTGCGGTGCCGCTCGCCTCCTGGTCCTACAAGGTCACCGGCGTCCACCGGACCGGCGCCACGGCCACCGCCGACGCCGAACTCCGCTACCAGGTGCAGGGTTACGACCGGGCCCCCGTCACCGTCGCCCGCACCCTCGACCTCTCCCTCGACGCGGCCGACCAGTGGTACGTGCGGGACGAGAAGCCGGCGAAGAAGGCCCCGCAGCAACTGTGGGACCAGGGCGAGGTGACCGTCGTCCGCGGGAAGCACAGCATCGTCCTCGGCGTCGGCCAGTCCGGTGAGCGGCTGCACTCCTTCGCGGACCTGGCCGACCACGCCGTGCCCGCCGTGTCGGACACCTGGGGCACCGGGTGGTCCCGGCACGTCGTCGTGCTCGTGCCCGACTCCCTGGACGGCATGGCGGGGCTGCTCGGCTCGCCGGCCTCCTCGTACCGCGGGATCGCGGCCGTCACCACCGGCGAGACCGGCGCCCCGGCGCGGGCGCCCGCGGACCGGATCATCGTCAACCCCGACGCCTACGGCCTGCTCGGCAACCTGGGCAGGCAGGTCGTGCTCACCCACGAGACGACCCATGTCGCCACGCGTGCCGACACCACGGCCGCGACACCGCTGTGGCTGTCGGAGGGGTACGCCGACTGGGTCGGCTACCGGGACACCGGGCGCACCCCGTCCGAGGCCGCGCCGGAGCTGGGGGAGGCCGTGGCCGCGGGCCGGGTGCCGGCGGCCCTGCCGTCCGACGCGGACTTCGGCTTCGGCGGCAGCGCGTCCGGGCTCGCGATGTCCTACGAGGGGGGCTGGCTGGCCTGCCGGATGATCGCGGACCGGTGGGGCGAGGCGAAGCTGGGCGCGTTCTACCGGGCCGTGGGCACGCACAAGGAGCGGCCGGGAGCGGTGGAGGAGGCCATGGCGAAGGTGCTCGACACCGACCTGAAGGACTTCACCGCCGCGTGGCGGGAGTACCTGCGGGATCAGTTCGGCTGACCCAACCGCTCCACGGCCTCCGTCAGCCAGGCCCGCTCCGCCCGGCCCGTCGCCCGCGCCACCCGCAGCATGCCCTGCCGGAACAGGTCGCCCGCCTCCTCCGCGCGCACCGGCTCGGCGCCGTCGTAGAAGAAGCTCGTCGGGGTCTCCAGGAACTCCAGCCGCCGCCGCAGCACGGCCGCCTGCTCGTGGCGGTCCGGCAGGTGGCGCAGGAACGCGAGGACGGTGTTGAAGCGGACCTGGTCGGTGATCTCGGCCTGCTTCGGGTTCCGCAGCCGCTCCAGGAGCTCCTCGCGGCCCCGTTCCGTGAGTGACAGCGTGCGGCGCGGTGCGGCGCTGGCGCCCGGCTCCGCGCGCTCGTCGAGCAGCCCCGCCCTGACGAGCCGGGTGATCGCCGGATAGAGCGCCCCGTCGCTGACCGGGCGGACGTGGCCGGTGAGCGCCCGGATGCGTTCCTTGAGCTCGTAGCCGTGCAGCGGCTCTTCGGCGAGGAAGCCGAGGATCGACAGCTCCAGCACTGCATTCCTCCTTGCGGGGGTCGTGGCGCCATGCTACCTCTTATCGAGCTACCTCTAATCGAGGTAGCTCGTGTCGAGGGAGATTCGTCAGTGAACAGTCACCGCAGGCAGCTCGTCTCGCTCGCCCACCCCGTCTACCTCGGCCTGCTGGCCTCCGTCGCCGCCGGGATCATCAACACCGTGTGGGTCTCCCGGCTCGGGGGTCCCGCCGTCGCCGCCGTGGCCGTGGCGACCAACACCGAGAACGTGCTGCTCGGGGTCGCCCTCGTCTTCGCCTCCGGTACGACCGTGCTGGTCGCGCACGCCCGGGGCGCGCGGGATCCCGGCGGGGTGCGGGCTGCCGTCCGCGGGGGAGTGGCGCTGTGGGCGCTGGTCACGCCGGTGGTCGCGGTGGGCGGCTTCCTGCTGCGCGAGCCGCTGGCCCGACTCGTGCTCGACGGCGGCCCGGCCGTGGCCCTCGCCACCGCCTACTTCGCGATCTCCCTGCCCGGCATCGCCGTCTTCTTCGCCCAGCAGCTCGTCGACGGCATCCTCAAGGGCGCCGGCGACACCGCACCCCGATGCGGCTCGCCCTCCTCGCCAACGGCCTGATCCTCGTCTGCGACCCGTTCCTGATCCAGGCGTACGGCGTCCGGGGCGCCGCCGTCTCGACCGTGCTGTGCCGGGGCGTGGCTCTCGGGGCCGGGCTGCTCGCCGTACGCCGGAACGCGCTGCTGCGGTCGTGTGCGGGGGTTCCGACGGGGGTCCCGGTGCGCGCGGCGTTGACCACCGGGCTGCCCATGGCGGCCGACTTCACCGTCCGCCAGGGCGGCGCCCTCGTCCTCGTCGCGATCGTGGCGCGGCTCGGGGTGACGGCGGTGGCCGCGTACTCCATCGGCTACAAGGTCATGTACGTGGCGACGATGGCCTTCTACGCGGTACGGCAGGCCGCCTCGATCCACACCGCGCATCTGCGGGGCGCCGGGCAGGACGCGCGGCGGGCGGTGGGGCGGGAGGCGGTGCTGGTGTCCGGGGCGGTGGGGTTCGCGGCGGCCGTGCTGCTCCTCATGACCGCCCCCTGGCTCATGGCGGCCTTCGGCGCGGGGCCCGAGGTCGCCCACGACGGCGTGCTGTTCCTGCGCTGCGTCGGCCCCTACCTGCTGCTGACGGCCTGCTTCATCGCACTCGGAGGCGTCTTCGAGGGCAGCGGGGGAGCGCCGGCGCTGCTGCGGGTGACCCTGCTCGGCACGACGGTCCAACTCCCGCTCGCCTACGCCTGCACACCCCTCGGCCTCCCCGGCGTGTGCCTGGCCCTGGCGCTGTCGATGGCACTCCAGTGCGGGACCGTGCTGGTCCTGTT
>NZ_LJBR01000237.1 GCF_001282115.1 Streptomyces sp. NRRL B-24085
GTGCCGTGGTCGAGGGTCACCAGCCGGCCACCCCCTCCGACGTCTCCCTCGTGCTGGACCGCCTGGCCCGTGCCCGGCTCGTGACCCTCGACCACGGCACCGTCGACCTCGCGCACGAGGCACTGATCACCGCCTGGCCCCGGCTGGCGGGCTGGATCGACGAGGAGCGCGAGCAGTTGCGGGTGCACCGCCGGCTGACCGAGGCGGCCCGCACCTGGGACGACCTCGGCCGCGACCCGGGCGCCCTGTACCGCGGCACCCGGCTGGCCACGGCGCGGGAGCAGTTGGCCGGGGCGTCGCTCACCCCGCAGGAGCGGGCCTTCCTCACGGCGAGCGGTGCCGCGCGCAGGAGCGAACTCCGCCGGCGCCGGGGACTGGTCGGCGCCCTCGCCACCCTCCTCGTGCTCGCGCTCGTCGCCGGGGCCGCCGCCTGGCAGCAGAACCGCACCAGCGACCGCCGCCGGGTGGAGGCCGAGGCCCGCCGGGTCGCCGCCGTCGCGGACGGCATGCGCTTCTCCGACCCGCGCACGGCGATGCGGCTCAGCGTGGCCGCCGCGCGGCTCGCCGACACCACGGAGACCCGGTCGGCACTGATCGGGGCGATGGCCCAGCGGGACGAGGACGTCTTCGCGGTACCGGGCGCGGACACCGGTTTCGACGGCTCGGGCAACGACGTGCACCGGCTGACGGCGGACGGCAGGTCCGTGGTGTCCGTGACGGCGGAGCGGGTCCGCATCTGGGACCTGCGCACGCGCCGGCTCACCCTGTCCGCGCCCGGCCCCGGCGAGCTGATGGACGGCGTACCGGCCGCCGTCGGCCCGGACGGCCGGACCCTCGCGCTGCTGGCCGGGGACCGTGTCGAGCTGTGGGACGTACGGTCCGCGCGGGTGACGCGGACGCTGCCCGGCGTGGACGCCATGCAGACCCCGTTCGACTTCACCGCGCGCTCACTCGTGGCCGTCGACTGGGGCGACGGCGGTGTCCGCGCCTACGACCCCCGCAGCGGACGCTCGACCCTGCGCGTCCCCGCACCCGACGGCGGTGTGGACGGTGTCGCCGCCAGCCCGGACGGCCGGTGGCTCGCCCTGTGCACGGGAGGCCGGGAACTGGAGCTCTGGGATCTCACGCACCGGCGGAAGGTCTCGGCCGCCTGGGTCGCCGAGGCGCGGCCCGCCGAATGCCGCGACCACGCGATGGACTTCAGCCCGGACAGCCGCACACTCACCGTCGCCGGCGAGGACGGGATCCACGGGTGGGACCTGCGCACCGGCCGCGCGGGCCCGACCTTCCGGGCCGACGGGCTGACGCAGGTGTGGCCCGGCGGTGACGGCACCTTCCTCGTGGGCACCGGACCGGACCGGCTCGTGGTGTGGCGGGCGGCCCATCCGCAGGTGGCCGTGGTGAGCCGGCGGATCGTCGCCGACGAGTGGGACGATGTGGTCCACGACCGGAGCGCGGGGGTGGTGCGCCATCTCGGCGGCTCCGGGACCGTCGTCCGTTCACTGGCCCTCGGCACCGCCGCGTCGGCTCGCTGGGAGCGGCCGACGGCGTACCGCGCGGAACTCTCCGACGACGGCCGCGTCCTGGCCCGCTCGGTGGAGACCGGCGGCGAGCGGCGCGTGCAGGTGCTGGACACCCGCAGCGGGCGGGTGGTCTTCGAGCCGCCGAGGCGGCCGTGTCCCGGCGCTGAGCCCTGCGCCGACCTCATGGCGCTCAGCGGCGACGGCATGCACCTGGCGATCGGCCGTGTCCCGGACGACCCGGGGGAGAGGGGAGCGCCGGACGTCACGGTGTGGGACCTCGGGACCCGGCGCGTCCGGGCCGCCGTGACCGTCGGCGTCGCCCAGGACGGCTCGCGCGCGGTGGACGGCCTCGCCCTCGACGAGCAGGGGCGCACCCTGCTGGTGTACCGGTCCGCGGAGCGCCCCGTCGTGGAGATGTGGGACGTGCGCCGGCAGAAGCGGGTGCGGACCGTGCGCAGCGGCCGGCCCGGTGACGTCGTCACCTCCGGGTCGGAGGGCGTGGGCCTGGCCCTGCGGGCCGACGGAGCCGGTCTGGTCACCCAGGAGGGGCTGGTCGCCGACCTGCGGACCGGGCGCATGGAGCCGCGCGTGCTCGGCGAGGACCTGGTCACCACCGCGGCCTTCGGGCCCGACGGTTCCCGCCTGGCCGTGGGGGACGTCCTGGGCCGGGTCACCCTCTGGGACGGGGCGGCGCGGGCACGTCTCGGTGTGCTGGACGGCACGACGTCCGACCCGGTGGCCGACGCCGCCGGCGCGGTGACCGCGCTCGCCTTCTCCGCCGACGGCCGTACGCTCGCGGTCGCGGGATCGGCCGGGGTTCTGCATCTGTGGGACCTGGCGTCCCAGCGGCTCCTCGGGACCGCCCTGCCCACCCCGGGCGACGAGATACGCGCCCTGGCGTTCGGCGCCGACGGCACGCTCTACGCCTCCGGCGTCCACGTCCCCGTCCAGCGGTACGACCTGGACCCGCGGCGACTGCTCACCGAGGTCTGCGAGCGCGCCGGTTCGGGCCTGTCCGAGGCCGTCTGGAAGACGTACCTCCCGGATGTCCCGTACCGGCGCACCTGCTGAGCCGCGGCGACAAGGTCACGCGTTGCGGATCGCGGAGATGTCGAAGCTGAGCTTGATCTTGTCGGAGATCAGGACGCCACCGGTCTCCAGGGCCGCGTTCCAGGTCAGGCCCCACTCGGAGCGCTTGATCTCGGCCTTGCCCTCGAAGCCGACGCGCTCGTTGCCGAAGGGGTCCTTGGCGGCGCCGTTGAACTCGAGGTCGATGGTGAGCGGCTTGGTGGTGCCGAGGATGGTGAGGTCACCGGTGATGCGGTAGTCCTCGTCGCCGAGCGCCTCCGCCTTGGTGGAGCGGAAGGTCATCGTCGGGAACTCCTCGATCTTGAAGAAGTCCGCGCTCTTGAGGTGCCCGTCACGGTCCTCGGAACCGGTGTCGATGCTGTCCATCTTGACGTCGATGGAGGCCGTCGACGCGGACGGGTCGCCGCCGTCCAGGTGCAGCGAGCCGCTGAAGTCGTTGAACTTGCCCTTGACGTTGGTGACCATGGCGTGCCGCACGGTGAAGCCGATGGTGGAGTGGGCGGCGTCGATCGTGTAGTCGCCGGTCAGTGCGGTCAGGTCGGTGTTCGCCATGACGGAACTCCCTTGAGTGAGGATGTTGAACGTTGAACCAGTCAACGCGAACGACCGTAGACCTATTCCATACAAGTTTCAACATCATCCGCGCAGTGTTGGCGTGATCCCCCCGCGGTGGTAGACGGCCCTGTATGAACCCGCAGCGCAGAGACCCCGTACGGCCCACCCGCAGAGCCGTCTTACTCGCGGCGGCACTCCTGGCCACCGCCACCGCCACCGCCGCCCCGCCCGCTCGCGCCGCGACGGCCGACCCCTACGACACCCTCCGCCGGCGCTGGCTCGACATCGCCCTCGGCACCGGTTACGACCCGGCGGCCGAGCCCTACGCCTCCCGCCTCGCCGAGACCGGCGAACTCGCCCGCGGCCACCAGGCCTCCATGGCCCCCGCGCCCGCCTCGCTCTGGCCCGGCCTGCCCTACGACCCTCCGTCCGGCATCACCCGCAGCTACAGCCGCCTGTGGACCATGACCCAGGCGTACGTCCAGCAGGGGACCGGTTCGACCGGCGACGAGACCCTCCTCGCGGACGTCCTGCGCGGTCTCGACCACCTCTCCGCCACCGTCTACAACCCCACCACCGCCCGCTACGGCAACTGGTGGGAATGGCAGATCGGCAGCCCCCGGCTCCTCATGGACGTCACGGCCGCCCTCCACGACCACCTCACGGACGGCCAGCGGGCCGCGGCCTGCGCAGCCGTCGACCACTTCATCCCCGACACCATGCTCACCGACTACTCCGGCACCTCCACCGGCGCCAACCGCGTCGACCTGTGCCGCTCCGTCGCCCTGCGCGGCGTCCTCGGCCGGGCCCCCGACCGGATCGCCCTCGCCCGCGACGCCCTCTCGCCGGTCTTCCCGTACGTCACCAAGGGCGACGGCCTCTACGCCGACGGCTCCTTCGTCCAGCACACCTGGGTCGCCTACTCCGGCACCTACGGCCAGGTCCTGCTCGACGGCCTCGGGCGCCTGTTCGCCCTGCTCGCCGGCTCCGCGTGGGAGGTGACCGACCCGAACCGGCAGACCGTCCTCGACAGCGTCGAGCGCGCCTACGCCCCGCTGATCCACGACGGGCTGGTGATGGACAGCGTCAACGGCCGCGCCATCAGCCGGGGGCACCTCAAGGGCGACGAGCGCCGGGTCCTGCGCGGCGACCACTACCACGGCCAGGGGATCATCGCCGCCGTCGCGCTGCTCGCGGGCGGGGCGGGCGAGGCGCAGCGCACCCGCTGGCACGGCCTGGTCAAGGGCTGGATCGAACGGGACACCGTGGCGCCGATCCTGACGGCACGCCAGTTCGGGGTGGCCGACCTCGCCCGGCTGCACGCGGTGGCCGCGTCCCCCGTCCCGGCCGCCCCCGAGCCCGTCGGGCACACCCTCTTCGCCGCCATGGACAGGGCCGTCCACCGCCGCCCGGGATTCGTCGCGAACATCGCCATGGCGAGCGACCGGATCGCCGCCTACGAATGCGGCAACGGCGAGAACCCGCGCGGCTGGCACACCGGCGCCGGAATGCTCTCCTGGTGGGCCGCCGACTCGGGCCAGTACACCGACTGGTACTGGCCGACCGTCGACTGGTACCGCCTCCCGGGGACGACCGTCTCCACCAGACGCCTTCCCGACCGGGCCGGCGGTGAATGGGGCGAGCCCAAACCGGACGTCCGCTGGGTCGGCGGCACCACCGACGGCGAGTACGCGGCGATCGGCCAGCACCTGAAGGGGCTGGAGTCGACGCTCCAGGCCCGCAAGTCGTGGTTCTGCGTCGCGGACGCCGTGATCTGCCTCGGCGCCGGCATCACCTGCGCCGACGGCGTCCCGGTCGAGACGGTCGTCGACAACCGCAACCTGGGGGAGGGCGGCACCCAGGCGTTCGCGCGAGGGCGGGGATGGGCGCATCTGGAGGGGCACGGAGGCTGGCTCGTCCCCGACGGCCTGCGCGTGCTCCGCGAGGACCGCACCGGCGCCTGGTCCGACATCAACACCTCCGGTACGACCGAGCGGCGCACCCGGCGCTGGCAGACCCTCTGGCTCGACCACGGCACCGACCCCGTGGACGCCTCCTACGCCTACGTCCTGATGCCCGGGGCCTCCCGCCGCACGGTCGCCGCCCGCGCCGCCGACCACCGCTGGCTGTCGGTCCTCGCCAACGACAGCGCGTGCCAGGCGGTCCGCGTCGACCGCTTGGGCCTGACCGCCGCGAACTTCTGGCGGGCCGGCACGGCGGGCCCGCTCACCGCGTCGGCGGGGGCGAGCGTGCTGGTCCGCCGCATCGGCCGTACCGCTACCCTCTGCGTCAGCGAACCACCCCGTTCGGGCGAACCGCTGGAGATCGTCTGGAACCGGCCCGTGCGCTCGGTCCTGCGGGCCGACGACACGGTCGAGGTGCTCGCCATCGGCCGCCTGCTGCACCTGCGGGTCACTCCGGGGATGGCATGCGCTTCTCACGAATGTGAGGTGGCTCTCACGCTCTGACTTTGTACGACCCCTACAAGCGGCAGGCCCCCTGAGCAGTCGGAACGCCTGCATGGTTCCAGGGTTCTGTTCGGTCGCACCAGGAAAACGGGCCGGAGACTGTGAGGAGTCGACGGCTCGCTTTTCTCGCGGGTCTTCGTAAGGTCGCTACATGACCGTTTTGGATGAGGCGCCGAGTGAGTCGACGGGCGAGCCGACGGACGCGCGCGGGCGGGTCGCCGAGCTGCACGAGATCCGTGCGACGGCCCTGGCCGGCCCCAGCGAGAAGGCGACCGAGGCGCAGCACGCCAAGGGCAAGCTGACCGCGCGGGAGCGCATCGAGCTGCTCCTCGACGCGGGTTCCTTCCAGGAGGTCGAGCAGCTCCGCCGGCACCGGGCGACAGGCTTCGGCCTGGAGGCCAAGAAGCCGTACACCGACGGTGTCATCACCGGCTGGGGCACCGTGGAGGGCCGTACGGTCTTCGTCTACGCCCACGACTTCCGCATCTTCGGCGGCGCCCTGGGCGAGGCCCACGCCACGAAGATCCACAAGATCATGGACATGGCCATCGCAGCCGGCGCGCCCCTGGTGTCGCTGAACGACGGCGCGGGCGCCCGTATCCAGGAGGGCGTCAGCGCCCTCGCCGGCTACGGCGGCATCTTCCAGCGCAACACCAAGGCCTCGGGTGTCATCCCGCAGATCTCGGTGATGCTCGGCCCGTGCGCCGGCGGCGCGGCCTACAGCCCCGCCCTCACCGACTTCGTCTTCATGGTCCGCGAGACCTCCCAGATGTTCATCACGGGACCGGACGTCGTGAAGGCGGTCACCGGCGAGGAGATCACCCAGAACGGCCTCGGCGGCGCCGACGTGCACGCCGAGACCTCCGGGGTCTGCCACTTCGCCTACGACGACGAGGAGACGTGCCTCGCCGAGGTGCGCTACCTGCTGTCGATGCTCCCGCAGAACAACCGGGAGAACCCGCCGCGCGTGGAGTCCTCCGACGCGGCCGACCGGCGCGGCGAGGTGCTCCTCGACCTGGTGCCCGCGGACGGCAACCGGCCGTACGACATGGCCAAGGTCATCGAGGAGATCGTCGACGACGGCGACTACCTGGAGGTCCACGAGCGCTGGGCCCGCAACATCATCTGCGCGCTGGCCCGTCTCGACGGCCAGGTGGTGGGCATCGTGGCCAACCAGCCCTCGACGCTCGCCGGTGTCCTGGACATCGAGGCATCGGAAAAAGCTGCGCGCTTTGTCCAGATGTGTGACGCTTTTAACATCCCGATCGTCACCTTCCTGGACGTCCCCGGGTTCCTCCCGGGTGTCGACCAGGAGCACGGCGGAATCATCCGGCACGGCGCGAAGCTGCTGTACGCCTACTGCAACGCCACCGTGCCGAGGATCTCCCTGATCCTGCGCAAGGCCTACGGAGGCGCCTACATCGTCATGGACAGCCAGTCCATCGGCGCGGACCTCACCTACGCCTGGCCGACGAACGAGATCGCGGTGATGGGTGCCGAAGGTGCCGCCAACGTCATCTTCCGGCGCCAGATCGCCGAGGCCGAGGACCCCGAGGCCATGCGGGCCCGCATGGTCAAGGAGTACAAGTCCGAGCTGATGCACCCCTACTACGCGGCCGAGCGCGGCCTGGTCGACGACGTCATCGACCCGACCGAGACCCGCGAGGTCCTGATCCGGTCCCTGGCGATGCTCCAGTCGAAGCACGCCGACCTGCCCTCCCGCAAGCACGGCAACCCCCCGCAGTAACCCCGCGGACCCTCCGCGACACCCTCGCGGAAACCTCTCTCACGGAGACTGTGACCTATGAGCACCCCTGACATCCGCGTCGAGAAGGGCCACGCCGAGCCCGAGGAAGTCGCCGCCATCACGGCGATCCTCCTGGCTCGCGCGGCGGCCGCCCCGTCGTCCGTCCCGGCCCACCGAGGCCGCCCCAGGGCCGGCTGGCGCCGCCTGGAGCGCGAGGGCGGCTTCCGCGCCCCGCACAGCTGGCACTGAGCCTGTACGACGCTTGAGGGCCCCTCTCCAAAGAGAGGGGCCCTCAAGCGTTTTTGTCTTTAGGGGCGCGGGGAACTGCGCGAGCAACCACAAGGCTGCCGCAGACGGCACACAACCGCCCGAGGCAGCCCGGTAGCCGCTAGAACCACCTACCGCAAGCGAGCCATCAACGCGTGCTCGACCAGCGTGATGAGAGCAGACTTCGCATCGGCCCGATGCCGCGCGTCCGTCGTGATGATCGGCGTGTCAGGACCGATCTGCAGCGCCTCCCGGACCTCGTCCGGGTTGTACGGCTGCTGGCCGTCGAAGCCGTTGAGGGCGATCACAAAAGGAAGCCCCGAGTTCTCGAAGTAGTCGACGGCCGGGAAGCAGTCGGCAAGGCGCCTCGTGTCGACGAGGACGATCGCACCGATGGCGCCGCGGACCAGGTCGTCCCACATGAACCAGAAGCGGTCCTGTCCGGGCGTACCGAAGAGGTACAGGATCAGGTCCTGGTCGAGCGTGATGCGGCCGAAGTCCATGGCGACCGTGGTGGTCGTCTTGTCCCCGGTGTGGGTGAGGTCGTCGATGCCGGCCGACGCGGACGTCATCACGGCCTCTGTGCGCAGCGGGTTGATCTCCGAAACGGCCCCGACGAACGTGGTCTTGCCCACGCCGAAGCCACCCGCCACCACGATCTTCGCCGAGGTGGTGGAGCGGGAAGGACCGCCGCTAGAGCTTGCGAAGTCCACTGAGCACCCTTTCGAGCAGTGTCACGTCTGGCTGGCCGCCGGCGTTCTCGTCGCCGCCGGGCTGATGGATGGCGACCAGGCCCGCCTCCGCCAAGTCGGCGACGAGGATCCTGGCCACGCCGAGAGGGATCGTCAGGAGCGCCGAGATCTCGGCCACCGACTTGATCTCACGGCAGAGGTTGCAGATCCGCTGATGCTCGGGCAACTGGCCCTGCATCTGGTGCGGCTGCGCGGTGGTGTGCACCAGCGCCTCGATGGCGAGCTGGTAGCGCGGGCGAGTCCGGCCGCCGGTCATGGCGTACGGACGCACCAAGGGGTTGTTGGACGCCCCGGCGGGCGCCGGCTCGGAGCGCCGCTGCGGCTGCACGGGCTGGATGCGCGGGGCCGGCGGCTGGTCGTACGGCGACGGCCCGGGGCCCTGGGGCGTGTACGGCTGCTGGGGCCGCTGGCTCGGTGCGGAGGGGAAGTTGTAGCGGTTCGGGTTCTGGGAACCGTCGTTCTGACCCTGGCCAGGGCCGTACGACCAATTGCCAGATGAACCACCTGGGGGTGTTGCCACTTTCTCTCCTCCTCCGACTGTGCCAGGCACCCATCACTCTGTGTGGAGCCGCGTCCCGAAACCTTACGGCCCCGGGACGCCAAAACGCACCGTCTGTCTGTCAGTTGAGCAGGCTGCCCTGGAGCTCCGCACGCAGATCGGGCGTCAGAACCGTACCGGCACGGTCCACCAGGAGAGCCATCTCGTACCCGATGAGGCCGATGTCCGCCTCCGGGTGTGCGAGAACCGCGAGCGACGAACCGTCGGAGATGGACATGATGAACAGGAATCCCCGCTCCATCTCCACAACGGTCTGGTTCACGCTGCCGCCCTCGAAGATCCGCGAGGCACCCGCGGTCAGCGAGGTCAGACCGGAGGCGACGGCCGCCAACTGGTCGGCACGGTCGCGCGGAAAGCCTTCGGACATCGCCAGAAGGAGTCCGTCGGCGGAGACCACCACCGTGTGGGACACCCCCGGGGTGTTGTCCACGAAGTTGGTGATCAACCAGTTCAGGTTCTGCGCCGCCTGGCTCATCGGGCTCACACTAACGCTCCTGGTTGTAGGTGCTGTCAGGACCGAAGCCCTGGCCGTTCGTTTCACTGCCTGCGTTGCGGCCCCGCTGGACACCGCGGCGCAGGTTGCTCAGCCTGCCCCGGACGTCCTCGGGGGCGCGGGAGACCTGTGGGCCTCCCTGGTGGGTGGCTTCGGCGGCTCCCTCGACCAGGTTGGCCTTGGGGACCCGCCGCGGCAGGCCGGAGGAGGTGACCCCGCCCGCCTTGGGCTTCCGGAGCTGGGAGGCCTGCTGCCACCGCGCGTCGTTGGCCGAACGCCAGATGTCGCCGCCGCCGTTGCTCTCCGGCGCCGATGCCGACGGCTCCTGGTTCGCGTTCCGCGTGCCGTTCGAGCCGCTCCCGGTGGAGCCACGGCGGGGGAGCCCGGCGTCGGTCAGCTCGTGACCCACGGAGGCGGGGGCCGGCCCCGGACGGTCGAAGCCTACGCGGTCACGCTCACTCACGTCAGCGGCCTGTACGGATTCCGCTTCCGGAGCGTACTGGTCCGGGTAGCCGCCCCGGTAACCGTCCGACTGCGGCCAGTCATCCTGGTAGCGGCGCTCCTCGAAGCCCGAGAAGGTCTCCGGGGCGGCGGCGTGCACCGCCGCGGGCTCCTCCTGGACCGGCTCCGCATAGGAGGGCTCCGGGTAGCCGCCGCCCTGCGAGAACGTGTCGTTCTGCGGCAGGCCGCCGTTCTGCGCGAAGTACGGCTCCTCGTACGCCGGACGGTTCGGCTCCTCGTACGCCGTCTGCCGCTGCTCCTCGTACGGAGCCTGCTGCGCCTCCTCGTACGGCGTCTGCTGGTCGTACGCGGCCGGCTGCTGCTCGGCATAGCCGTTGCGGCCGTTGTCGTAGCCGTTCTGCTGGGCGCCGGAGGAGGCGTCGAACCCGTCGCCGTACGACGGCTCAGGGCCCTGCAGGGCGGCCGGCTGGTCCTGGTTCTGGGACTCCAGGGCCGCGCGCCGCTCCTCGCGCATCAGGGAGCGGCCGACCGGGTCCAGCTCGCGTATGTCGTCCGGGACCTCGGAGTAGCGGCTGTCGTCGAAGCCGAGCTCCGCGGCCGTACGCATGGGCAGACCGTTGTTGAAGTCCTCGCCCTGGTACTGCTGCTCCGGCATGATCTGCGAGACGGTGAACTCGTCGCCGCCCGGCTGCTGCTCGCCACCGCCACCATGGGTGATCGCGTCGGGCAGCATGACCAGCGAGGTGGTGCCGGCCTGCTCGCCCGAGGGGCGGAGCTGGACTCGGATGCCGTGCCGGTCGGACAGCCGGCCGACCACGAACAGACCCATGCGCTGCGAGATCGCGGCGTCCACGGTCGGCGGGTTGGCCAGCTTGTGGTTGATGTCCGCGAAGTCCTCGGCGGTCAGGCCGATGCCCTTGTCGTGGATCTCGATCATGATGCGGCCGTCGGGCAGCCGGGTCGCGGTGACGCGGACCTTGGTCTGCGGCGAGGAGAACGTCGTGGCGTTCTCCAGGAGCTCGGCGAGCAGGTGCACGAGGTCGGTGACCGCGCGGCCGTGGATCTCGGCCTCCGGGACGCCGGACAGCTCGATGCGCTCGTACTGCTCCACCTCGGAGGAGGCGGCGCGCAGCACGTCGACCAGCGGGACCGGCTGGTCCCAGCGGCGGCCGGGCTCCTCGCCGGCGAGGACCAGGAGGTTCTCGCCGTTGCGGCGCATACGGGTCGCGAGGTGGTCCAGGCGGAAGAGGTTCTCCAGCTGGTCCGGGTCCGCCTCGTTGTTCTCCAGGTCGGTGATCAGGGTGAGCTGGCCCTCGATCAGCGACTGGTTGCGGCGGGACAGGTTGGTGAAGATCGCGTTGATGTTGCCCCGCAGCAGGGCCTGCTCGGAGGCGAGCCGGACGGCCTCGCGGTGGACCTGGTCGAAGGCGCGGGCGACCTCGCCGATCTCGTCCTTGGTGGTGATCGGGATCGGCGCGACCCGGGTGTCGACCCGGCCCGGGTCGGTGCGCGAGAGCTGGTCGACCAGCATCGGCAGGCGCTGCTCGGCGATGCCGAAGGCGGCGTTGCGGAGCTGGCGCATGGAGCGGGACATCTGCCGGGCGACCGCGCCGGCCAGGATGAACGCGAGGAGCAGGGCCACCACGACGGCGGCACCCACGATGAACGCGTCACGCTTGGCGCTGTCGGCGATGCTCGCGGCCTCGTTCACCGCGGTGTCGGCGAGATCGGTCTCGATCTGGCGGTAGGCGTTGTACTTGAGGGTGTTGACCGCCCACCAGTTCTCCGCGGTGACGCCGTCCTTGCCGAGCGCCTGACGGGCGCTCTCGTCCATCGACGGGAGCTGCGCGATGCTCGCGACCATCTCCGTCGGGTTGGACGGCGGCGGGACGTAGTCGGGGTTCTTGGCGGCGGCCTCCTTGGCCAGCGCCGCGCCCTCCGTCTGGATCTGCTTCTTCGCGGTGTCGAGCTTGGCCGCGTCGGCCTCGGTGCCACCGCCGACGTACTCCTCGACGGCGATGCCCTCCAGGTACGCGTACGAGGACAGGGCGACCTTCTGGCTGGCGAAGCTGCTCAGCCCGGGGCCCGGCTTGATCAGCAGGTGCATGCCGATGGAGCGCTGGAGCGACAGCGCCGCCTTGGTGAGCTCGATGGCGTAGACGGTACGGCCGTAGCTGGTGATGTTTCCGGTGCCGAGACCGAGCTCGTTGGCGAACTCGGTCAGCGGGTGCGCGACCTGGGTGTAGCCCTCCTCGGTCTTCACCCCGGTCAGCTTGGAGGAGGTGTAGGCGCCGGCGCGCAGCGTCTGGAGGTTTCCCTCGCCGTCCCGGAACAGCTTGAGGCGGCGCTCCAGGCCCGCCTTCTGCGGCATGTTCTGGGCGGCCTCGTCGAAGACGTCCGCGGCCTCGTCGGTCTTCTTGCGGGCGGCGACGACCGTGGCGTTGTCCTGCCCCTGGCCGCTGAGCAGCGGGGCGGCGGTGCTGTCACGCTCGTTGTAGAGGGCGTCGGCGTAGCTGAGAGCGGCCCGCACCAGACGCGCGGTGCTCTCCGCGTCCTCGGCCTCCCGCCAGGTGTCGATCGAGCTCTTGACCTGGAAGCCGCCCATGACGAGGCCGACGATCACGGGTATGAGCAGGATCGCGTTCAGCCGGGTGGGCACCCGCCAGTTGCGCGGGGAGAACCGGCCGCCGCTGGACGGCGGCGCGGCCGTCGGCTCGGGACCGGGCACAGGGGCGGGCGCCGCTCCGCGCGGCGGCGGGGTGAAGTTGCCCCGGGCCGACGGCTCGGGACCGTTCTTGCTTCGCCTCACTCGACCAACAACCTCTCGGAGGGGTCGGCACCTACGTTGTGCCGCAGTCTCTCAGAGCCCAGTACGTCATCGACTAGTGAGTACGTCTTTGACTATTGGGCAGTTCAGGCATTCCAGCACGACGGCCAGCGCACCTCCAAACAGTGGTACGCGGGGATTCCGCGTGATGTAAGCCCCAGATAAAACGGTCATAAAGAGCGAGCCCCGTCAAATGACGGGGCTGTTGTGCGCGCAGCGAGACCGGTTGGCAACCACGCGTGGCCGTACCACCCGATTCCTCTGCCGAAACGTTATGAACACCGGGGCCGACCGTGTCCAAGGCCACAGCCGGCTCCGGGACATCTACGACAACTGCCGTATGACGCTTTTGATTTGGGAGCTGGTCGACATGTCTTCGGGGCGTTACCGCAGACGTGCCATGAGGGCGTGCTCGACCAGGGTGATCAGGGCACTCTTGGCGTCCGACCGGTGCCGGGCGTCCGTCGTGATGATCGGTGCGTCCGGCCCGATCTGCAGGGCCTCGCGCACCTCCTCGGGAGCGTACGGCTGGTGCCCGTCGAAGCCGTTGAGGGCCACGACGAAGGGCAGGCCGCTGTTCTCGAAGTAGTCGACCGCCGGGAAGCAGTCGGCAAGGCGCCGGGTGTCGACCAGGACGACCGCGCCGATGGCGCCGCGGACCAGGTCGTCCCACATGAACCAGAAGCGGTCCTGTCCGGGCGTACCGAAGAGGTACAGGATCAGGTCCTGGTCGAGCGTGATGCGGCCGAAGTCCATGGCGACCGTGGTGGTCGTCTTGTCCCCGGTGTGGGTGAGGTCGTCGATGCCCGCGCTCGCGGACGTCATCACGGCCTCCGTGCGCAGCGGGTTGATCTCGGAGACCGCGCCGACGAACGTGGTCTTGCCCACGCCGAAGCCGCCCGCCACCACGATCTTCGCGGAGGTGGTGGCCCGCCCCGCGTCAGAGCTTGCGAAGTCCACTGAGCACCCTTTCGAGCAGCGTCACATCGGGAGCGCCGCCGTTGTTCTCGTCGCCGCCCGGCTGGTGGATGGCCACCAGGCCGGCCTCGGCGAGGTCCGCGACGAGGATCCTGGCCACCCCGAGCGGCATGGCGAGCAGTGCCGAGACCTCGGCGACCGACTTCACCTCACGGCACAGGTGGCAGATGCGCTGGTGCTCGGGGAGGAGCCCCATCAGTGCCGCCGGGTCGGCCGTGGTGCTGATCAGGGCCTCGATGGCGAGCTGGTAGCGCGGCCGGGTCCGGCCGCCGGTCATCGCGTACGGACGTACCAGCGGCTGGTCGCCCTCATCCTCGTACGGCTCCGCGTACGGATCATGAGAGGCGGTGGGCGGGGTCATGAATCCTCCGGGCGGGACAGCAAGTCGATCTGGCTAGCCGTCTGGTGGGGCCGGTGGGGGGATTGTGGCGGCCGGACGGTGATTTGGTGAGACGGGTGGATCCGGTCGGGTCAGTGGAGCAGACTGCCTTGCAGCTCGGCTCGCAGATCGGGCGTGAGCACTGCTCCCGCACGGTCGACGAGCAGTGCCATCTCGTAGCCGACGAGGCCGATGTCGCATTCCGGGTGCGCGAGGACCGCGAGCGAGGAACCGTCCGAGACGGACATGAGGAAGAGGAATCCCCGCTCCATCTCCACGACGGTCTGGGCCACGCTGCCGCCCTCGAAGATCCGTGAGGCGCCCGCCGTGAGCGAGGTCAGCCCCGACGCGACGGCCGCCAGCTGGTCGGCACGGTCGCGCGGGAAGCCCTCGGACATCGCCAGCAGAAGGCCGTCGGCGGACACGACGACGGTGTGGGACACCCCTGGGGTGTTGTCCACGAAGTTGGTGATCAACCAGTTGAGGTTCTGTGCCGCCTGGCTCATCGGGCTCAACTAACGCTCCTGCTGGTGAGTGGGGTTCGGGAAACTGCCCGTCTGGCCGTTGCCGCCGACCTGACGACCTTGCGCGATACCCCGACGGAGATTGGTCAGCCGGCCGCGCACGTCGTCAGGCGCACGCGAGACAGCCGGACCGCTTTGGTGCTGTTGCTGCTGAGCCGTGCCCGGGACGAGGTTCGCCCGGGGCACCCGGCGCGGCAGACCGGAGGTGGTGACACCGCCCGCGGCCGGCTGCCGGACGCGCTCCGCCTGCCGGACGAGGTCGTCGTTCGGCGAGCTGCGCCAGGCCGCGGAGGCCGCGGGACGCTGGGGGGCCGCCGGAGCCTGCTGCTGCCGCGGGGCCTGCGCGGGGGAGGAGGCGCCGCCGTTGGCCGGCTGCCCCTGTCCCTGCTGCTGGCCGCCGTGGAACCAGTTGGTCTCCAACGTGTCGTACAGCGGCGTACGGCCGTCTCCGGGACCCGCGGGCGGGAGCGCCTCGGGCTCCGGGCGGACCTGCCGCTGCTGCTGGGGCCGCGGCGGCATGGGCGGCCGCGGGGCACCGAAGTCGGCGCCGTTGGTCTGGGGGCGCTCGAACTGGCCCGTGGAGGACGGGTCCTGACGGCCCGGCAGGGAGTGCTGTCCGGTGGAGCCGCTGTCGTAGCCCGGCGTCGGGAACTGGCCCGTCGAGCCGTTGTCGTACGCCTGCGGAGCCGCGAACTGCCCGGTCTGCGAGCCGTTGTTCGCGGGTTGGGCGCCGAAGATGTCCGAGCGGACGAACTGGCCCGTGTTCTGCGGGTCGTTGGCGCCGGGGCGCGGGAACTCACCGGTGTCCTGGGGACCGTTGGAGCCCGGCCGCGGGAACTGGCCGGTGTTCTGCGGGCCGACCGCACCCGGAGGGGGGAAGTCGCCCTGCGGGCCGTTCGCACCCGGCCGCGGGTACTGGCCGGTGCTCTGCGGGGCGTCGAAGTCCGGGCGGGGGAACTCGGAGGTGCTCGCCGGGCCCTGGTGGTCCTCGATCCGCGGCATGCGCGAGGTGGCGGCGGGGTCCTGCTCGTCGTGGCCGCGGGGGACGTCGAGAGAGGCGCGCGGCACCGGCGGCTGCGCGTTCTCGTCGCTCCAGCTCGGCGTGCGGGGCTGCTGGTTGCCGCCGGGCAGCTCGGCCCGCGCACCGCCGCGGCCCGGCAGCTGCGGCCGACGGCGCCGGCCCTGCTGCTGCTCGGGGGCCTGGCCCTGGTTCGGGGCCTGCGCCTGCGGGGGTACGGAACCCCGGCCGCCGAAGGCGTCCTGGCCGCCGCCGAAAGCGTCCTGACCGCTGAAGGCGTCCTGGCCCGGACCGCCCGTGCCCGCCGCCTGGAGGCCCTGCGGGGCACCCGGCGCCTGGCCGCCGAAGCCGGCACCGGCCGGAGCGGGCCGGCCCTGCGGGGCAGTGCCCGGACCCTGCGGTCCACGCGGTCCGCCCGGCGCACCGGGGCGACCGCCCTGGCCACCGCTGCCGGGCAGCGCGGCCCGCGCTCCCTGACCGGCGTTGAGCCGTCCGCCCGAGGGGGCACCGGCGCCGAGGGCGCCGCCGCCCGGACCACCGGGCGCACCGCCGAGGGGGCCGCCGCCCTGGCCGTTGCCCCCCCGACGGGCCGCGGCCACACCGGCTGCGGCCTGGGCCGCGGCGGGGGCGCCGGGGGCACCCTGGCCGGGCTTGGGCTGGGGCTTCTTGCCGCCCTGGGCGACATCGACGGGCAGCATGACCAGCGCGGTCGTACCACCGGAGTCGGACGGGCGGAGCTGGATGCGGATGCCATGGCGCTGGGACAGCCGGCCGACCACGAACAGGCCCATGCGGCGGGAGACGGAGACGTCCACGGTGGGCGGCGAGGCGAGCCGCTCGTTGATCGCGGCGAGGTCCTCGGGGGAGAGGCCGATGCCGGTGTCGTGGATCTCGATCAGGACGCGGCCGTCGGGCAGCGCGTGACCGGTGACCTTGACCTTGGTCTGCGGCGAGGAGAACGAGGTCGCGTTCTCCAGCAGCTCGGCGAGCAGGTGCACGAGGTCGTTGACCACGCGGCCGGCCACTTCGGTGGTCGGCACGGCGGCCAGCTCGATGCGCTCGTACTGCTCCACCTCGGACGCGGCGGCGCGGAGCACGTCGACCAGCGGGACCGGACGGGTCCAGCGGCGGCCGGGCTCCTCACCCGCGAGGACGAGGAGGTTCTCACCGTTACGGCGCATACGCGTCGCGAGGTGGTCGAGCTTGAAGAGCGAGGAGAGCTGGTCCGGGTCGGCCTCGCGGGACTCCAGTTCGGAGATGAGCGAGAGCTGACGCTGGATGAGGCCCTGGGAGCGGCGCGAGAGGTTGGTGAACATCGCGTTGACGTTGCCCCGCAGCAGGGCCTGCTCGGCGGCGAGGCGGACGGCCTCGCGGTGCACGTCGTCGAAGGCCGCGGCCACGCGGCCGATCTCGTCCCGGGAGTGCACACCGACCGACTCCACGGACGTGTCGACGTCCTGCGGGTCGGACTCGGAGAGCTGCTTGACCAGCTCGGGCAGCCGGTCCTGGGCGACCTTGGTGGCGGTCTCCTGGAGGCGGCGCAGCGAGCGGATCATGGACCGGGCGACGACGAAGGCGCCGACCAGGGAGACACCCAGCACGATCAGGATCAGCGCACCGGCGATGATGGCGTCGCGCTCGGTGGCGCTGCGCAGCTCGCGGGCCTTCTGCTCCATGTCCTCGAGCAGCGTGTGCTCGATGCGGCCCATCTCCTGGATCTTGGTCGAGCTGTCGTCGACCCAGTCCTTGTAGGAGCGGCGGTCCAGGTCGGCGAGGCCCTCGGGGCGGCCGAAGGCACGGCCCGCGTACTGGTCCGCGGCCTCGATGGTCGAGCTGCCGTTCTCGATGGGCTTGAGGAGTTCCTCGGCGCCGTCGTCGCCGTAGATGCTCCGGAAGCTGTTGAGGTCGGACTCCTCGCTCTCCAGGGCGCCCTGGGCGTACAGCCGGTCGTTCTCGCTGAGGTCGCCGAGGGTCGTCTTGTTGGCCGGCAGGGCCGCGGCGAGGATCGCGCGCTGGACCGACGCGTACTCCTTGGCGGAGGAGAAGGCCGCCAGGGCGCGGGTGCGCTGGATCATGTCCGGGTTGCTGGTGGCCTCGGCCATGTCCTGGGAGAGGTCCAGCAGGTGGGTGATCAGGCGGTGGTAGGACTCCACCGTCTGGGTGGCGTTGCCCTGGGTCTCGTAGGCGTCGCTGCGGATCTTGCTGAGCGTGTCCAGGTCGCGGACCAGGCCGACGAGGCTGTCGCGGACGCCCTGGAGGTTGCCGTCCTTGCTGGAGGTGTCGATGTCCTCCGCGGCGGCGATGAAGTTCGTCGCGGCCCGGTCCGTCTTGTTCCGGTAGCCCTTGACCGTGATGTTGCTCGCCGTGGAGTTGTGCGCCAGCGGGCCGGCCGACTGGTCGCGCTCCTCCTGGAGGGCGGCGGCCAGCTCGGTGGCCTGCTTGGTCATCTCCGTCAGCAGCTTCATGTTGTCGAGCTGCTGGATGTCGTCCATGGAGTCGTTGATGCGCAGCGCGCCCAGCGAGGTGGCCGCCACGACGGGGAGCGCGAGCAGCGACACCAGGCGCGTGGAGATGCGCCAGTTGCGCAGGGCTATGCGCGACCCCGGGCCGCTCGGGCCCTTCGGGGGCTTCACCGTCGGCACGGCCGCCGGGCCCGGGGACGCCGACGTGCCGAGGCGCGCGGTGCCGGAGCCGCCGTCGCCCGACGGGCCCGGGTTCTGGGCGTGCTGGGCGGAGGAACTGCCGACATTGGGGCCAGTCCCGCCGTGCCGCTCCGGCTCGGCCGAAGCGCTGCCATCCCTCTTGAAACGTCCCTGCACTAGCGTCGCAACCTCTGGACCAGGCGCTCCTCCGCAGGACGGCGGAGCACGGTGTCGGCGTTGTGGGGAGCGCCCTGAATACGCACCCCGGGTGGTCGTGAGTGACCGGCGCTGGCTCCCCCTTGCTCACCGCCGCTCGGCGCTTCTCAGCGCCCCCTGTGCGCCGGTTCGATCCCGCGGCGGTCCGTGGAATTCCAGCACAGTGCAGGATCTCCAACAAGGTCCGTGGGTCAGACCGTGACCTACGTGACACCACGTGAGGGCCGGGTCACCGGGCGTGGAATGCGTTCTCGGTGATAACGGACATAAACCCGCGAGTCTCCCCGCGGGGGTGAGTGTCCCAGTCGCCATGATCAGGAGCGGAATGATGGCTTCAGGGAGTCAATGTCCGTTTCGTTGGGGTGAGTTGGGACTGGGGATTGTCCGTTTTGCCCCTACGTAAGTGAGCAAACTCACACGCCGATCATGGGGTCTTCGCGAGTTCGGAGGGGAATGGCATGTTTAGCCTGACGCTTTACAAGAAGGCTCCATCTGCCCAACCCACCACATCCGAGGTCGAGTACAACCGTGAAGACGACGATGATGTTCCGCAACATTGCCAACCCGCGGCGCACGACGCTGGCGCACCTCGAGGACGCCGACGCCCTGCAGATCCCGGAGCAGCCGGAGCACCCGCTCGACCTCCCCGCCCAGACCGCCAACCCCCGGCGCACGGTCCTGATGGAGATCCCGGCCTCCGCGGCCAAGTAACCGTATCGCGCCCGGATCACCGCCCTCCGGGCAGGTGACCCGGGCGTATTGCGCGAGGCGCCGCCCCCTCCCCGCGTTAGCCTGGAGCGTCAGTCTCCAGCCGGCCGAGTAGAGGGGCGCCCAGATCCCGTGCGCATCGCCAGATTCTCCATCGACGGGAACGTCGCCTTCGGCGCGGTCGAGGGCGACAGGCCGGACGAGCTCGTCCTCGACATCATCAAGGGCATCCCGTTCACGGACTTCGAGCTCTCCGGTACGAAGGTCCCGCTGAGCAAGGTCAGGCTGCTGCCGCCGGTGCTCCCCAACAAGGTCGTGGCGTACGGCCGCAACTACGCCGACCACGCGAAGGAACTGGGCAACGAGGTCCCGGACGTCCCGTTCGCCTTCTTCAAGCCGTCCACCTCGGTGATCGGCCACGGCGACGAGATCCAGTACCCGTCCTTCTCCGCGGACGTCCACCACGAGGCCGAGCTGGCCGTCGTCATCGGCCGCCTGTGCCGCGAGGTCCCGCGCGAGCGCGTCAAGGACGTGATCTTCGGCTACACCTGCGCGAACGACATCACCGCCCGGGACGTCCAGAAACGCGAGAAGCAGTGGGCGCGGGCCAAGGGCTTCGACACCTCCTGCCCGCTGGGCCCCTGGGTGGAGACCGGCATGGACCTGGAGACGGCCTCCGACCTGACGGTCCAGCTCACCGTCAACGGCGAACAACGCCAGCTCGGCCGCACCAGCGAGATGATCCACCCGATCGAGGATCTGATCGTCAACATCTCCGAGGCCATGACGCTGCTCCCCGGCGACGTGATCCTCACGGGCACCCCGGCAGGCGTCGGGCCGCTCACCGTCGGCGACGAGGTCGCCGTCACCATCGAAGGCATCGGCACTCTCACCAACAAGGTTGTCAAGCGTGGCTAGCGCACCCGTCCGCGTACGTTTCTGCCCCTCGCCCACCGGTAACCCCCATGTGGGCCTGGTCCGCACCGCCCTGTTCAACTGGGCCTTCGCCCGGCACCACCAGGGCACCCTGGTCTTCCGCATCGAGGACACCGACGCGGCCCGCGACTCGGAGGAGTCGTACCAGCAGCTCCTCGACTCGATGCGCTGGCTGGGCTTCGACTGGGACGAGGGCCCCGAGGTCGGCGGCCCGCACGCGCCGTACCGCCAGTCGCAGCGCATGGACCTCTACAAGGACGTCGCCGCCAAGCTCCTGGACGCCGGGTACGCGTACCACTGCTACTGCTCCCAGGAGGAGCTGGACACCCGCCGCGAGGCCGCCCGCGCCGCCGGCAAGCCGTCCGGCTACGACGGCCACTGCCGCGACCTGAGCGCCGAGCAGGTGGCGGAGTACCAGGCCCAGGGCCGTACGCCCATCGTCCGCTTCCGCATGCCCGACGAGACGATCACCTTCACGGACCTGGTCCGCGGCGAGCTGACCTTCACCCCGGAGAACGTCCCGGACTACGGGATCGTACGAGCCAACGGGGCGCCCCTGTACACGCTCGTGAACCCGGTCGACGACGCGCTGATGGAGATCACGCACGTCCTGCGCGGCGAGGACCTGCTCTCCTCCACCCCGCGCCAGATCGCCCTGTACAAGGCGCTGATCGAGCTCGGCGTCGCGAAGACCGTGCCCGCCTTCGGCCACCTGCCGTACGTGATGGGCGAGGGCAACAAGAAGCTCTCCAAGCGCGACCCGCAGGCCTCGCTCAACCTCTACCGCGAGCGCGGCTTCCTCCCCGAGGGCCTGCTCAACTACCTGTCCCTGCTCGGCTGGTCGCTCTCCGCGGACAAGGACGTCTTCGGCACCGACGAGCTGGTCGCGGCCTTCGACATCGCGGACGTGAACCCCAACCCGGCCCGCTTCGACCTGAAGAAGTGCGAGGCGATCAACGCCGACCACATCCGGATGCTGGACGTGAAGGACTTCACGGAGCGCTGCGCCCCGTGGCTCAGGGCCCCCTTCGCCCCCTGGGCGCCAGAGGACTTCGACGAGACGAAGTGGCAGGCGATCGCCCCGCACGCCCAGACCCGCCTCAAGGTCCTCTCGGAGATCACCGACAACGTCGACTTCCTGTTCCTGCCCGAGCCGGTCTTCGACGAGCCCTCCTGGACGAAGGCGATGAAGGAGGGCTCCGACGCCCTGCTGCGCACCGCCCGCGAGAAGCTGGAGTCGGCGGACTGGACGTCGCCGGAGTCGCTCAAGGAGGCCGTCCTGGCCGCCGGTGAGACCCACGGCCTCAAGCTCGGCAAGGCCCAGGCCCCGGTCCGTGTCGCCGTCACCGGCCGCACGGTCGGCCTGCCCCTCTTCGAGTCCCTGGAGATCCTGGGCAAGGAGACGACGCTGGCGAGGATCGACGCCGCGCTGGCGAAGCTCGCCGCGTAGGGCACACGCGCGTGAGGGGCGGCATCCGGACTCCGGGTGCCGCCCCTCACGCGTCGCCGTCAGTGCTGCGCACTAGTGTTCCGGCTCGTCCGCACAAGATCCGGAAGGGCACCTGACATGCCGATGTCCCCTCGCGACTACACCTGGCTGTTCACGCCGGGCAGCACCTTCGCCCACGAGTCCGGAACCACCGGAGTGATCCACGTGGCCCCGGGAGGGGAGCTCGACCTGCCCACCGGGCGGGTCGTCGCCTGCGACCCGTTCGTCTACCTCGGCTCCGGGGACGTCGAGCCGTTCACGGTCTCCGTGACCCCCGGCCGCTACCGCGTGGAGGCGGCCGTCGCGACCCTCAGCCGGCCCGGCGAGCCCCCGGCCGGCGAGCCCCACCTGAGGGTGGCCGCCGCCCGCCTCGTCATCCGCGACGAGCCCACCACGGGCTGGGAGTTGGCGCTGCTCCCCGGGCAGGACCCGGCGGAGCTCAAGGAGGACGAGTTCTTCGGCTACGGCGTGGACGCCGGCACCGGCTGCTTCTACGACGCCGCGGCGGAGGAGGCCTTCCCGGAGGCACAGGAGGACGAGGGCCCGCTGTGGGACGCCTTCGAGGACAGTGACTGGTCGGGCGGCCCGCACCTGGTCACCTCGCCCTCCACCGGTCACACCCTCGCCGCCTTCACCTCCGGCTGGGGCGACGGCTTCTACCCCACCTGGATCGGGCGGTCCGCCTCCGGCGAGGTCACCTGCTTCCTGACGGACTTCTTCGTGGCGCCCGACCCCTCCTGAGGCACCGCGAACGCCGGACGTGCCCGGGGGTGCCGGGTTACCGTCGGATCATGAGCATTCGGGCCGTGGTCTGGGACGTGGACGACACCCTCTTCGACTACACGGGGGCCGACCGCGCCGGAATGCGCCTGCATCTGACGGCCGAGGGGCTGCTGGAGGCGTACGGGAGCGTCGAGCAGGCCATCGCGCGCTGGCGGGCGATCACCGACACCCAGTGGGCTCGGTTCTCGGCGGGCGAGGTCGACTTCCAGGGGCAGCGGCGGGACCGGGTGCGGGCGTTCCTCGGCGCGGAGCTGACCGACGCGGAGGCCGACGCCTGGTTCCAGCGGTACGTCGCGCACTACGAGACCGCCTGGGCCCTCTTCCCGGACGTGCTGCCCGTCCTCGACGCCCTCGCCGCCAGCCACCGGCACGCGGTGCTGTCCAACTCCAGCATCCACGTCCAGGACCACAAACTGCGCGTCCTCGGCGTCCACGACCGCTTCGAGGTCATCCTGTGCGCCGCCGAGCTGGGTGTCTCCAAGCCCGAGGCCGGCGCCTTCCTCGCGGCCTGCGAGGCCCTGGAACTGGCCCCGCACCAGGTGGCGTACGTCGGCGACCACCCGGAGATCGACGGCCGGGGCGCCGCGGACGCCGGACTGCTCTCGGTCTGGATCGCCCGCGAGGGCCCGTACGCGACCATCGAGGCACCCGACGGCACTCACCGCATCGCCTCCCTCGCCGAACTCCCCGCGATCCTCGGCGCCGATACCCGTTTTGGAGCCCCGTCCACCTTCGGGTAATGTTCTTCCTGCGCCGCCGGAGAGCGGGCCGAAAGGCCGGGAACCGGAGGAGCAGAACTAGAACAAGATCCCCGTAGGGGCTTGCGTTCCAGTGGCCTATGGTGTAATTGGCAGCACGACTGATTCTGGTTCAGTTAGTCTTGGTTCGAGTCCAGGTAGGCCAGCTCGCAGAGCTCATCTGCAGGCGGAGATCAACTCCGCGAAGCCCCCGTTGTGTAGCGGCCTAGCACGCTGCCCTCTCAAGGCAGTAGCGCCGGTTCGAATCCGGTCGGGGGTACAGATCCTTCCCGGAGGGTCAGTCAGGGTCGCACCCACTGACTCTCATGCAGGATCGCTAGGGCCCCCGTTGTGTAGCGGCCTAGCACGCCGCCCTCTCAAGGCGGTAGCGCCGGTTCGAATCCGGTCGGGGGTACGGAACTGGTCTAAACCACATTGGTCTATGGTGTAATTGGCAGCACGACTGATTCTGGTTCAGTTAGTCTTGGTTCGAGTCCAGGTAGACCAGCTCGGACCTGCGGCGATGCAGTACTGAACGCCAGCAGGCTCCACGCCCCCGTTGTGTAGCGGCCTAGCACGCCGCCCTCTCAAGGCGGTAGCGCCGGTTCGAATCCGGTCGGGGGTACCACATGAAGGCCCTTCGCTTCGGCGGAGGGCCTTCGTCGTGTCCCCGGGCTCAGGGAGGCCCGCTTGTCGGGTCAGGAGCATGTGACCCACTCAGGGGCGCGGGGAACTGCGCGATCAGCCCCGGCCGGCCGTCGGTCGACCGACTCGCCGTCGTGGCCGGTCGCGCAGTTCCCCGCGCCCCCGAGAAGGCCGGACAATCCCTTGTCGATCCAAAGACCTGCCGCGGCGTTGAGGCCGGACTTCGGATCGACAGGGTGCCCTCAACCGGTACGGCGAAGTGCCTCGGAGAGGCGGGCGGCGGCGTCGATGACCGCCTGGGCGTGCATACGGCCCGGGTGGCGGGTCAGACGCTCGATGGGGCCGGAGACCGAGACGGCGGCCACCACGCGGTTGGAGGGGCCGCGCACGGGCGCGGAGACGGACGCGACGCCCGGCTCGCGCTCCCCGATGGACTGGGCCCAGCCGCGACGCCGTACGCCCGACAGGGCCGTCGCCGTGAAGCGGGCGCCCTGGAGGCCGCGGTGCAGGCGCTCCGGCTCCTCCCAGGCCATCAGGATCTGCGCCGAGGAGCCCGCCTTCATGGTGAGCGTCGAGCCGACCGGGACCGTGTCACGCAGACCCGACAGACGCTCCGCCGCGGCGACGCAGATGCGCATGTCGCCCTGGCGGCGGTAGAGCTGGGCGCTCTCGCCGGTGATGTCCCGCAGGTGCGTGAGCACCGGGCCGGCCGTCGCGAGGAGACGGTCCTCGCCGGCGGCCGCGGCCAGCTCGGCGAGGCGCGGGCCGAGGATGAAACGGCCCTGCATGTCACGTGCCACCATGCGGTGGTGTTCCAGAGCCACGGCCAGCCGGTGGGCCGTGGGTCGTGCCAGTCCGGTGGCCGCGACCAGTCCTGCGAGGGTGGCGGGTCCGGACTCCAGAGCGCTCAGAACAAGGGCTGCCTTGTCCAGAACGCCGACGCCGCTACTGTTGTCCATGAAACGATACTCACGTCTCACTCTGTGAAACGCAAGTTCCTTTTTCCGTGAGACGCGCAACCCTTGTAGGCACAGCGGCCCGCGGACCACCGGGCCAGGCGGCGGGTGCCCGGGAACAGGGGCCCAGGGCGTCGCCTCCACGAGATCTTCTAGTTGGGTCGGCGCGGCTCTGGCCGACCGGAGGGAAAGCGATGGGTAGGACACTCGCGGAGAAGGTCTGGGACGACCATGTCGTCCGGCGCGCCGAGGGCGAGCCCGACCTCCTCTACATCGATCTGCACCTGCTGCACGAGGTGACCAGCCCGCAGGCCTTCGACGGTCTGCGCAAGAGCGGTCGCCAGGTGCGCCGGCTCGACCTGACCATCGCCACCGAGGACCACAACACCCCGACCCTCGACATCGACAAGCCGATCGCCGACCCGGTCTCCCGCGTCCAGTTGGAGACGCTGCGCAAGAACGCCGCCGAGTTCGGGGTGCGCCTGCACCCGCTGGGCGACGTCGAGCAGGGTGTCGTGCACGTCGTCGGCCCGCAGCTCGGTCTCACCCAGCCCGGCATGACCGTGGTGTGCGGCGACTCCCACACCTCCACGCACGGCGCCTTCGGCGGTCTGGCCTTCGGCATCGGCACCTCCCAGGTCGAGCACGTGCTGGCCACCCAGACGCTGCCGCTGGTCCGTCCGAAGACCATGGCCATCACGGTCAACGGCGAACTGCCCGACGGCGTCACCGCCAAGGACCTGATCCTGGCGATCATCGCCAGGATCGGCACCGGCGGCGGCCAGGGATACGTCCTGGAGTACCGCGGCTCCGCCATCGAGAAGCTCTCGATGGAGGCCCGCATGACCATCTGCAACATGTCGATCGAGGCCGGTGCCCGCGCGGGCATGATCGCCCCCGACCAGACCACCTTCGACTACCTCGAAGGCCGCCCGCACGCCCCCAAGGGCGAGGACTGGGACGCGGCCGTCGCGTACTGGAAGACGCTGAAGACGGACGAGGACGCCGAGTTCGACGCCGAGGTCGTCATCGAGGCCGCCGAGCTGTCGCCGTTCGTCACCTGGGGCACCAACCCGGGCCAGGGCGCCCCGCTTTCGGCGAGCGTCCCCGATCCCGCTTCGTACGAAGACGCTTCGGAGCGCCTCGCCGCCGAAAAGGCCCTGGAGTACATGGGGTTGGAGGCCGGCCAGCCGCTGCGCTCCATCAAGGTGGACACCGTCTTCGTAGGTTCGTGCACCAACGGTCGCATCGAGGACCTGCGCGCGGCCGCCGAGCTCGTCAAGGGCCGCAAAGTCGCCGACGGCGTACGGATGCTGGTCGTCCCGGGCTCCGCGCGGGTGGGTCTGCAGGCCGTCTCCGAGGGTCTGGACGTGGTCTTCAAGGAGGCCGGCGCCGAATGGCGGCACGCGGGCTGCTCGATGTGCCTCGGCATGAACCCGGACCAGCTGGCCCCCGGTGAGCGCTCCGCGTCCACCTCCAACCGCAACTTCGAGGGCCGGCAGGGCAAGGGCGGTCGTACGCACCTGGTGTCGCCGCAGGTCGCGGCCGCGACCGCTGTGCTGGGCCACCTGGCTTCGCCCGCCGACCTGTCCGACGCCCCTGTCGCCGCTGGAGTCTGAGAGTCATGGAAGCATTCACCACGCACACCGGCCGGGCCGTCCCGCTGCGCCGCTCGAACGTCGACACCGACCAGATCATCCCTGCTCACTGGCTCAAGAAGGTGACCAGGGACGGCTTCGAGGACGGACTGTTCGAGGCCTGGCGCAAGGACGAGAAGTTCATCCTCAACCAGCCCGAGCGCAAGGGTGCGACCGTCCTGGTCGCCGGCCCCGACTTCGGCACCGGCTCCTCCCGTGAGCACGCGGTCTGGGCGCTCCAGAACTACGGCTTCAAGGCCGTGATCTCCTCGCGCTTCGCCGACATCTTCCGCGGCAACTCGCTGAAGAACGGCCTGCTCACGGTGGTTCTGGACCAGAAGATCGTGGACGCGCTCCAGGAGCTGAGCGAGAAGGACCCCGAGGCTGAGATCACCGTCGACCTTCAGGCCCGCGAGGTGCGCGCCGAGGGCATCACGGCGAGCTTCGAGCTGGACGAGAACTCCCGTTGGCGGCTGCTGAACGGCCTGGACGACATCTCCATCACCCTCCAGAGCGAGGCGGACATCGCCGCGTACGAGGCCAAGCGGCCCTCGTACAAGCCGCGGACGATCGAGGTCTGACCCGGAGCCGTCCAACAGGTCGAATTCCGGCCACCGCAACACCCCCGCCGTACCCCCGATCAGCCCGATCGGGGGTACGGCCGTGTCTGCGCCCGGACGCCCTCGCACCGTGCGACACGCCCGCTCAACTTCCCACGTTACGGCGGGTGTTGTCGGGGTACGCGACCCTTGTAGCCGTGACTCCCGGATGTGCCCGGAAGGCCGTTTGAGGCGGCAGTTGCACCCCTAGCAGGCGACAACTCGCCCCAGATGGCACAATCTGTGCATGGAACACGACGGCCAACTCGAGCTCTATGCGGCGGTCGCGGACCAACTGAAGGAAGCGCACGCAAGAGTGCGCGCACTGCAAGTCCCGGAGGGCGTACGGATGGCGCTGACCCGGAAGCTGCTGGTCATTACGGCCGCGGCCAAGCACGACGTCGTCGAAGCGACAAGGCGTCTGGAGGGGTTCATGGCCGACCTCGACGCGGGTCGAATCCCGGAAGAGGAACGCTGAACAAGTCCAGAGCAGCCGAGTTCGTTGCGGCACAAGGGTGATAAGCCCGTTTCGTGTTTGATTTGCGGTATATATCTGCCTAACGTGCGAAAAAGCTTGAACAGTTTCGTTCGGGCGATGTCTCCGAAGGGGAAGACGTGAACAAGGCGCAGCTCGTAGAAGCGATTGCCGACAAGGTGGGCGGCCGCCAGCAGGCCGCCGACGCGGTCGACGCGGTCCTGGACGCCATCGTCCGAGCGACGGTCGCGGGCGACCGGGTCTCGGTCACCGGCTTCGGTTCGTTCGAGAAGGTCGACCGGCCGGCCCGTTACGCCCGCAACCCCCAGACGGGCGAGCGGGTTCGGGTCAAGAAGACCTCCGTTCCGCGCTTCCGCGCGGGCCAGGGCTTCAAGGACCTGGTGAGCGGCACGAAGAAGCTCCCGAAGAACGACGTCGCGGTCAAGAAGGCGCCCAAGGGCAGCCTGACCGGCGGTGCTTCGGCCACGGTCAAGAAGGCGGCCGCGAAGAAGGCCACCGCCAAGACCGCCACGGCCAAGAAGACCACCGCCAAGAAGACGACGGCCAAGAAGACCACGGCCACCGCGAAGAAGACGACGGCGAAGAAGGCCCCCGCCAAGAAGGCGACCGGTACCGCCGCCAAGAGCACCGCCGCGAACAAGACCGCCGCGAAGAAGACGACGGCCAAGTCGGCCCCGGCGAAGAAGGCCACCGCCAAGAAGGCGCCCGCCAAGAAGTCGGCCGCGCGCACCACCACCGCCAAGAAGGCCACGGCCCGCAAGAGGTAAGGGCACAGGGGCACTCACGCGCCGGGCCGGACTCCGCATCGGAGTCCGGCCCGCGGCGTGTGCGAGGGGGTTCAGAAGGTCTGCAGGGTCACCAGAGTGATCTTGTCCCCGGTCATCTCGACGCGCACGCGCTGGCCGGGACGCAGCAGCCGCAGCCCGCCCGCGTCGAACGCCGGCGCGTCGAAGGGCACCGGGGTGCCGTCGTCGAGGAGCACCTGCCCGCTGCGGCTCTCGGGGTCGTACGTGTACGCGGTCGCCTGCATGCCCCGCAGCCTACTGCCCGGGGATCAGCAGCCGCGCCGCGGCGGCGGCCGTCCGGGGGCCCACCCCGAGCGCGAGCGCGGCCCGCAGGTCCTCGCCGGTGTCCACGTCCTGCCGTACGGAATCGACCTCGGCGAGGGGGAGTTCCGCGGCCCCCGAGGTGCGGTGCCGTGCGCGCGAATCGGGCCCGAAGGCGGGGTGCAATTCCGCGCCCGGCCGCGCCGCCAGCAGGGTGGTGCCCATTGCCGCGGCATCCGCGAGAAAAGCGCGCGGGAATTCAGCGGCGGCGTTGAGCACCCGGGCCAATTCCAGGGGCCGCAGCGCCGGAAGATCGGCGTTCAGGGCCGCGAGGGCGCTTTCGGGCCGGGACGACCGCACGACGGCCGCCGCGTGCGCCAGGGCCGCGTTCAGGCCCCCTCGCGGCTCGTCCGGGACGATCCGGGCGCCCAGGGCGGCCAGCTCCCGGCCGGCCAGGGCGTCGTCCGTGACGACCGCCACATCCGCGACCGCAGGGCAGGCCAGCGCGGCCGCCACGGTGTCCTGGGCGAAGGCGAGGGCCAGACCGGGCCGCACCCCGTCGTCGGCGGTGTCCGAGAGCCTGCTCTTGGCCCGCGCCAGGGGCTTCAGCGGGATGACCAACGTCCACTGCACGAGGGCTCCGTCCTTCTCTTCTCGCGGCCATTGTCACTCAGTCGTCACGCGCCCCATCTGGCGGTGTCGGCGGCGGGGCGTACGGTGTTCTCGACAGACAGACGGCCCGGGGCGACACTTGTGCGGCCCCCCAGGCCCTAGAGGAAGGTGTCCGCGTGCCCCGCCGCAGAATCGGCTTCTGGTACCGCCTGGCAGCGGTGATCGCCAAACCGCCGCTCGTGGTTCTGCTCAAGCGGGACTGGCGTGGAATGGAGCACATTCCGGCTGACGGCGGATTTATCACCGCGGTCAACCACAATTCGCACATCGATCCCTTCGCGTACGCGCACTTCCAGTACAACACCGGACGCGTTCCGCGATTCCTCGCGAAGAGCGGTCTTTTCAACAAGGGATTCGTCGGCGCCGTCATGCGCGGCACGGGACAGATTCCCGTCTACCGCGAGACCACCGACGCGCTCAGCGCCTTCAGGGCCGCCATCGACGCCGTGGAGCGCGGTGAATGCGTCGCGTTCTACCCCGAGGGCACCATCACCCGGGACCCCGCCCAGTGGCCCATGACCGGCAAGACCGGCGCCGCGCGCGTGGCCCTGCAGACCAAGTGCCCGGTGGTCCCGGTCGCGCAGTGGGGCGCCAACGAACTGCTGCCGCCGTACGCCAAGAAGCTGCACTTCCTGCCGCGCAAGACCTCGCACGTCCTCGCGGGGCCGCCCGTGGACCTGTCGCCGTTCTACGACCGGGAGATGACACCGGACCTCCTGAAGGAGGCCACCGCGGTCATCATGGCCGCCGTCACCGCGCAGCTCGAGATCATCCGGGGCGAGAAGGCACCCGCGACGGCGTACGACCCGCGCCGCGAGCGGATCGAGCAGCGGCGCCGGACCCAGGCGCAGAGCGGGCACGAGGGGGAGAAGAGCAAGTGAGCAAACCCGTCAAGGCGGCGGTTCTCAGCGCCGGTTCATGGGGCACGGCCTTCGGTGTCGTGCTCGCCGACGCGGGCTGCGAGGTCACCCTCTGGGCACGTCGTCCCGAGGTCGCCGAGGCCATCAACTCCGGCCGGACGAACCCCGACTACCTCCCCGGCGTGGAGCTCCCGCAGGGGGTCAGGGCGACCACGGACCCCGCCGAGGCAGCGGCCGGCGCCGACTTCACCGTCCTGTCGATCCCCTCGCAGACCCTGCGCGCCAACCTCGCCGAGTGGACCCCGCTGCTCGCGCCGGACACCGTCCTCGTCTCCCTCATGAAGGGCGTCGAGCTCGGCTCCGCCATGCGGATGAGCGAGGTGATCGAGGACGTCGCCAAGGTCGGCGCCGACCGCATCGCCGTGGTCACCGGGCCCAACCTCGCGCGGGAGATCGCCGCCCGGATGCCGGCCGCCGCCGTGGTCGCCTGCACCGACGAGGCGGTGGCCCGGCGCCTCCAGGCCGTCTGCCACACGCCCTACTTTCGCCCCTACACCAACACGGACGTGGTGGGCTGCGAACTGGGCGGCGCCGTCAAGAACGTCATCGGTCTCGCCGTCGGCATCGCGGACGGCATGGGACTCGGCGACAACGCCAAGGGATCGCTCATCACGCGCGGTCTGGCGGAGACGACCCGGCTGGGCCTCGCGATGGGCGCGGACCCCCTCACCTTCTCCGGACTCGCCGGTCTCGGCGACCTGGTGGCGACCTGCTCCTCGCCGCTGTCGCGCAACCACACCTTCGGCACCAACCTCGGCAAGGGCATGACCCTCCAGGAGACCATCGCGGTCACCAAGCAGACCGCGGAGGGCGTCAAGTCGTGCGAGTCCGTGCTGGATCTCGCCCGCAGGCACGGCGTCGACATGCCGATCACCGAGACGGTCGTCGGCATCGTGCACGAGGGCAAGTCCCCGGTGGTCGCCGTCAAGGAGCTGATGTCGCGCAGCGCGAAGCCCGAGCGACGCTGAGCCACGACGGCTTTTTTGCCTCGTTCGCCGCAGGGGTGGGCGCTGTCTCAGGGCACTACCACCGGGTACTCTCATCGCGATATGAGCACCGAGAACCTCCCCCAGAGCCCTGAGCAGCCGCCTCGCAAGCCGCGCGTGGCCGTCGTGTTCGGCGGGCGCAGCTCCGAACACGGGATCTCCGTGGTCACCGCCGGCGCCGTACTGCGGGCCATCGACCGGACGAAGTACGACGTCCTGCCGATCGGCATCACCAAGGACGGCCGCTGGGCGCTCACCGCCGACGAACCGGAACGCATGGCGATCACCGAGCGCCGCACGCCGGACGTCGAGGAACTCGCCGAGTCCAGCGAGGGCGGCGTGGTGCTCCCCGTCGACCCCGCCAACCGCGAAGTGGTCTACAGCGAGCCCGGATCGGTGCCCAAGGCGCTCGGTGAGGTCGACGTCGTCTTCCCCGTCCTGCACGGCCCCTACGGCGAGGACGGCACCCTCCAGGGCCTCCTGGAGCTCTCCGGCGTCCCGTACGTCGGCTCGGGCGTGCTCGCCTCGGCCGTCGGCCAGGACAAGGAGTACATGAAGCGGGTGTTCACCTCCTTCGGGCTCAAGGTCGGCCCGTACGTGGTGGTCCGGCCGCGCGAGTGGGAGCGGGACGAGTCCGCGGCCCGCAAGAAGATCGTCGACTTCGCGGGCGAGCACGGCTGGCCGCTCTTCGTGAAGCCCGCGCGCGCGGGTTCGTCGATCGGCATCACCAAGGTCGACGACCTGTCCGGCCTGGACGAGGCGATCGCCGAGGCGCAGGCCCACGACCCGAAGATCCTCGTGGAGGCGGCGCTGCGGGGCCGCGAGATCGAGTGCGGCGTCCTGGAGTTCGAGGACGGCCCGCGCGCGTCGGTCCCCGCGGAGATCCCGCCGCCGCAGGAGCACGCGTACTACGACTTCGAGGCGAAGTACATCGACTCGACCCCCGGGATCGTGCCGGCGCCGCTGACGCCCGAGGAGACGGCCGAGGTCCAGAAGCTCGCCGTCGACGCCTTCGAGGCGGCCTCCTGCGAGGGCCTGGTCCGCGCGGACTTCTTCCTCACCGAGGACGGCGAGTTCGTGATCAACGAGATCAACACCCTCCCGGGCTTCACGCCGATCTCGATGTACCCGCAGATGTGGGAGAAGAGCGGGATCAGCTACCCGGAGCTGGTGGACCGCCTCATCGGGGCGGCCCTGCGCAGGTCGACGGGGCTGCGGTAGCACGGGGCGGGAGACTTCGGCGGCGGGGGCCGACAGGGCCTCCGTCGCGGTCGGTAGGGCTTCCGGGTGGTCGGGAGCTTGCCGGTCGCCGGGTGACGGGACTTGGGCGCGGGACGGGAGTGCTGCGGCCCGGTCGGTGAAGCTCCGGCAACTGGTCGGCGGGATTGCTGCGGCACGTCGGGAGTGTTTCGGCGGCGGTCGGCGGGTCGCTGGTCGCCGGTGGCGGGGCTCGCGGTGGGAGATGGGTTCTGCGTGCCGGCCGGGGGTGCTTCGGCGGTCGGTCGGGGTGGCTCGGCGGTGGGCCGGCAGGGCTTCGGCGTGGGCCGGGTGGCTCGGTGGTCGTCGGGAGTGCTGTGGCGGCCGGTGGCACGGCTTTCGCTGCGGGTCGCGAGTGGTTCTGGGG
>NZ_LJBR01000238.1 GCF_001282115.1 Streptomyces sp. NRRL B-24085
GTCGTCGAGGGCGGCGGGGCCCTGTGGGGGTTCGCCGTGCCGGGTGTCGCGGGGGGTGTGTCCCTGCTGGTTCTGCTGGTCACGGGACGCGTCCTGTCAGCTCCCGCCGGTCGGGTGGTGGTTGCGGCTTCATCGGAAAATGATCCAAACCGTGCGGCCGAACCCCGTTTCAGCTCGGGGGATCGGGCGTAATGTTCAGTCATGGACCGCCGCATTTTCGGGCTGGAGAACGAGTACGGCGTCACGTGTACGTTCAGGGGACAGCGCCGCCTGTCTCCCGACGAGGTGGCGCGGTACCTCTTCCGCCGTGTCGTGTCATGGGGCCGCAGCAGCAATGTCTTTCTGCGAAACGGCGCACGCCTCTATCTCGACGTGGGCTCACATCCGGAATACGCGACACCCGAATGTGACAACGTGACCGAACTGGTCACCCACGACAAAGCGGGCGAGCGCATTCTCGAAGGACTCCTGGTGGACGCCGAACGACGCCTGCACGAGGAAGGAATCGCGGGCGACGTCTACCTCTTCAAGAACAACACGGACTCGGCCGGCAACTCCTACGGCTGCCACGAGAACTATCTGGTGGCCCGCCACGGGGAGTTCTCCCGGCTCGCGGACATTCTCATTCCGTTCCTGGTCACGAGGCAGCTTCTCTGCGGTGCCGGCAAGGTGCTGCAGACCCCACGGGGCGCGGTGTACTGCGTCAGCCAGCGGGCCGAACACATCTGGGAGGGCGTCTCCTCGGCGACGACCCGGTCCCGGCCGATCATCAACACGCGCGACGAGCCGCACGCGGACGCCGAGCGCTACCGTCGCCTGCACGTCATCGTGGGCGACTCGAACATGTCCGAGACGACCATGCTGCTGAAGGTCGGCGCGACCGACCTGGTGCTGCGCATGATCGAGGCGGGCACCGTGATGCGGGACCTGACCCTGGAGAACCCGATCCGGGCGATCCGCGAGGTCAGCCACGACATCACCGGCCGGCGCAAGGTGCGTCTGGCCAGCGGCCGGGAGGCCTCCGCGCTGGAGGTGCAGCGCGAGTACTACGAGAAGGCCGTGGACTTCTGCGAGCGCCGGGGCATCCGCACCGGAACCGTGGAGCAGGTCCTGGAGCTGTGGGGCCGCACGCTGGACGCGATCGAGGCGGAGGACCTCGACCGGATCGGCACCGAGATCGACTGGGTCATGAAGTACAAGCTCATCGAGCGGTACCGGGCCAAGCACAACATGACCATGTCCCACCCGCGGGTCGCGCAGATAGACCTCGCGTACCACGACATCCACCGCCGTCGTGGGCTCTACTACCTCTTGGAGAAGAAGGGTCAAGCAGCCCGTATCTGCAACGACTTGAAGATCTTCGAGGGCAAGTCCGTGCCCCCGCAGACCACTCGGGCCCGGCTGCGCGGCGACTTCATCCGCCGGGCCCAGGAACAGCGCCGGGACTTCACCGTCGACTGGGTCCACCTCAAGCTCAACGACCAGGCGCAGCGCACGGTGTTGTGCAAGGACCCGTTCCGTTCGGTCGACGACCGGGTCGAGAAACTGATCGCCGGAATGTGAGCAAAGCGTTCCGCGGCACCGCCGGAACGCAACACGGGCGCCGTACGTTTCCCGTACGGCGCCCTTCGCACGCCGTAGAGTTGCGCGCACGCCATCAACAAGATCGACCGATTACGAGGCCCCCACCGTGCGCCGACGCTCCCTTCTCATCGCCGTTCCCGCAGGACTGGCCACACTCGCCGCCTGCGGTGACGAAAAGTCCGACTCGAGCAAGGCGAGCGACAGCACGTCACCCTCGCCGTCGTCCTCGGGCTCCCAGGCGCCGCCGCCGAAGATCGTCGACGGCCCGCTCCCGGCGGTCACGGCGGGTGCGAAGTTCGGGGAGAAGCCGACGGTCGCCAAGGGCAGCGGCGATCCGTCGAAGGACCTCGCGGTCAAGACGCTCATCGCGGGTGGCGGCACCACCATCGCGGAGGGCGACTACGTCCAGGCCCACTACCTGGGGCAGATCTGGAACACGGCCAAGGTCTTCGACAACTCCTACGACCGCAAGACGGCCCTGGTCATCCAGCTCGCGCAGAACAGCATCATCGACGGCTGGCGGTACGCCCTGACGGGCAAGAAGGCCGGCAGCCGGGTCCTGTTCTCCGTGCCGCCCACGTGGGGGTACGGCAAGGAGGGCAACGCGCAGGCGGGCATCAAGGGCACCGACACGCTGGTGTTCGTCGTCGACGTGCAGGACACGTTCAACGCGAAGAGCTCCGCCAAGGGCAAGAAGGCCGCGCAGAGCGACGCCGCGCTGCCCAAGGTCGGCACCAACACCGACGGCCAGGCCCCCTCGATCGAGATCCCCAAGGCGGACGCGCCGGCCAAGCTGGTGTCGGAGTACGTCATCGAGGGCGACGGCGACGAGGTCGCGGCCGACAGCACGCTGCTCGTGCAGTACAAGGGCGTCGTCTGGGACACCGGCAAGGAGTTCGACTCGACGTACAAGCGCAAGCAGCTCGCGTCGTTCTCGCTCCAGCAGGTCGTCAAGGGCTGGGCGCAGGGTCTGACCGGCAAGAAGGTCGGCAGCCGGGTGCTGATCTCCATCCCGCCGAAGCTGGGTTACGGCGACAACCCGCCGGCCGGCAGCGGCATCGAGAAGGACTCCACGCTGGTCTTCACCGTGGACATCCTCGCGAAGATGTGACGCACGGGGGACATGCGCGAAGGTCCCGGCGGCGGGGATGTAAGACTGGTCCCTGTTGCCTTTCCGTGAACAAGCAGGAGCGAGTGACGTGAGCATCGACAAGCCCGAGATCGACTTCCCGGGCGGCGAGCCCCCGGCGGACCTGGAGATCAAGGACATCTGGGAGGGCGACGGCGAGGTTGCGCAGGCCGGCCAGACCGTCACCGTCCACTACGTGGGCGTGGCCTTCAGCACCGGCGAGGAGTTCGACGCGAGCTGGAACCGTGGCCAGCCCTTCCGCTTCCCGCTGGGCGGCGGCCGGGTCATCAAGGGCTGGGACCAGGGCGTGCAGGGCATGAAGGTCGGCGGCCGCCGCCAGCTGACCATCCCCGCCCACCTCGCCTACGGCAACCAGAGCCCCACCCCGGCGATCAAGCCCGGTGAGACCCTGATCTTCGTGGTCGACCTCCTCGGCGTCTGATCGTCGTACCGGAGTCACCGGAGAAGTCGTAAAAGATCGCGTCGCGGTCTGATCGTCGTACGGCATCCGACCGGACCTGATCGAGCAGGGCCCATGCCTGTCCGGGCATGGGCCCTCGGCTTTTGCCTTGCTCCTCCGGGGCGGTACGGTCATCGTCCGTAAGCACAAAGGGAGGCGAAGGGCGTCGATGGCCATTGCCAAGGCCGAGCGGCTGATGAACCTGGCGCTGTGTCTGCTCGGGACGCGACGGCCGCTGAGCAAGCGCGAGCTCAGGGAGTCCATCGAGGCCTACCTGGAAGCCAATTCCGACGACTCCTTCAACCGGATGTTCGAGCGCGACAAGGACGATCTGCGCGAACTCGGGCTGGTGATCGAGACCGTTGAGAACCTCGACGGCGAAGTCGGCTACCTCGCCCGCCGGGACAGCAACCGGCTGCCGCCCATCACCCTCGACGCCGAGGAGGCCGCCGCCCTGGGACTGGCCGCCAAGGTGTGGCAGCAGGCCCGGCTCGCCGGCGCGGCCAGCGGCGCGCTGCAGAAACTGCGCGCGGCCGGGCTGCCCGAGGACGTCGACCCGTACGAGGCGCACGGTGCCCTGGAGCCGCGCATCCCGGTGCACGAGGCGTCCTTCGAGCCGCTGATGCTCGCCTGCCGCGACCGCCGCCCGGTCGTCTTCGACTACCGCAAGGCCACCGCCGCCCGCCCCGAGCCGCGCCACGTCGAGCCGTGGGCGCTGGAGTGCTGGCGCGGCCACTGGTACCTGGCCGGATTCGACCGGGACCGGGGTGCCGAGCGGGTCTTCCGGCTCTCCCGGATCACCGGCAAGGTGCGCTCGCGCGGGGCGCGGTTCACCGCCCCGGTCCCCGACGTCGTCACCGTCCGCGAGACCGTGGCGAGCTGGGCGGGGGAGACCGCCGACCGCAGCGCGCTGATCCGGCTGCGCACGGGCGCCGGGTACCCCTTGCGGGCGAAGGCCACCTCGGTTCGGGAACTGGGGGACGGCTGGGACGAGTTGGAGATTCCGTACGGCCACGGGCTGGACGCCTGGCTGGTCGAGTTCGGTCCCGACGTGGTGGTCCTGGAGCCCGCCGAGCTGCGGGCCGACGTGGTGGACCGGCTGCGTGCCGTGGCCAAGGGCTGAGGGGGAGCGGAAGAGAACTGTGGCAGGCAAACCGGTCAGGCCCACGAACGCCATCGACCAGACCCGGCGGATGCTCTCGCTGGTGACCTATCTGAAGGAGCGTCCCGGCGCGCGGGTCGAGGACGTGGCCCGCGCCTTCGGGATCACCGAGGACGAGCTGGTCTCCGACCTCGACGTGCTGCCCATGTGCGGCACCAGCTTCCGCGGCGGCGACCTCCTCGACATCGACACCGACGGCGAGCGGATCTGGTGGCACAACCCCGCCGCCCTCGGCGAGGAGACGGCCGAGCCGCTCCGGCTCGCCGCCGACGAGGCGACCGCGCTGCTGGTGGCCGCCCGCGCGGTCGCCACCCTGCCCGGCCTCAGGGAGGGCGACCGGCAGGCGCTGCTGCGGGCCACCGCCAAGGTGGAGACCGCGGCCGGTGAGACCGCCGGGGCCAGCGCCCGCCTCTCGGTGACCTTCGAGTCGGAGGGCGGCGTCTTCGCGGACGTCGACCGGGCCATCTCCGAGCGCCGGCGGCTGTGGATCCGCTACTACTCGCCCGCCCGCGACGAGCTCACCGAGCGCGAGATCGACCCGATCCGCCTGGTCAGCGTCGGCCACACCTACGTCGAGGCGTGGTGCCGCCGCTCCGAGGCGCGGCGCACCTTCCGGCTCGACCGGGTCGCCGAGATCAAGATCCTCGACGAGCCGTCCGCGCCGCCCGAGGTCGAGCTCAGGGACCTGTCCGAGGGGCTCGTGCAGCCCGCGGCCGAGGACCCCGAGGTGGTCGTCGAGGTCGGCCCAGGCGGGCGCTGGGTCGCGGAGTACTACCCGCACGACAGTGCGGATGAGCTTTCCGACGGCGGGCTGCGTATTACCCTGCGCACCCCCGACCCGGCGTCACTGCGCAGGCTGGCGCTCCGGCTCGGCCGCGACGGCCGCATCGTCTCGCCGCGCGGCCTCGCCGACAGCGCCCGCGAGGCCGCCCGCGAGGCCCTGGCGGCCTACGACGGGGTCGAGGCGCAGGGCACGCACGCGGCGGACGCGGGGCTCGACAGGCAGGACGACGGTCAGTACGACAGGCAGGAGCAGGGGCTTTGAGCGAGTCGGCGACGTCCGGTGCGGGCATCACGGTGGCTGCCGCCTTCGCGGGGATGAGAAGCGCGGCCCCGGTGACCTTCAAGGCGGGCTGCCCGGACTGCCGGGAGCGGTTCGAGCTGGCCGCCAGCGCGCTGCGCCTCGCCATCGGCGCGAGCAGCCGCACCACCTTCTACTCCTTCACCTGCCCGGAGTGCGGTGCGGCCGTCCGCAAGCCGGCCGGCGAGCGGATCGTGGAGCTGCTGACCGGCGGCGGGGTCCGCACGCTGCGGCTGCACTCCACCCTCTAGGCTCGGTGCCATGTTCTGGCCGATGTTCGCGGTAGCTGTGGGTTTCGTGGGTCTCGCCGTGCTCGGGGTGCTGGCCGTCCGGGTCTTCCTGGAGGCCCAGCGTCTCGGGCGCCAGGTCACGGACTCCGCGCGGCGTATCAGCAGGGCAGCGGAGGATCTGGAGCGCGCGGCGGTGAGCACGGCCCGTTCTGTGGACTCGCTGTGAGTACGGCTGAGAGTTGGGTGTGAGTCGGGCGGCGCATGCGTTTTGGGCCACTTCGACCTGTCACCGTGGCAGGCTCGGCAGGTACGCTGCTGGTCGCGGACCGGATAACGAGGCTCGGCCGCGAACCGGGAGTACGCACAGGGATTGCCAGGCGTTCACCCCTGAGCGTTACGATCGCTGCCAGCACGGCTGATCGGACACGTGTCCGACCGGTCGGACAGCACCCCACAAGCCGCCTCGGTGAGAAGGTAAAGACTTATGTTCGGAAGGCTCGGCGCCCCCGAGATCATTCTCATCCTCGTCGTCATCATCCTGCTGTTCGGCGCGAAGAAGCTTCCCGACATGGCGCGCTCGCTCGGCAAGTCCGCCCGCATCCTCAAGAGCGAGGCCAAGGCGATGAAGGAGGAGGGCGGCAGCAACACGGCCACCCCGGCCGGCCCGCCCAGCACCGACGAGCAGAACCCGGCTCAGCGCACCATCCAGGCCGCCCCCGGCGACGTGACGAGCTCGCGCCCGGTCACCGAGCCGACGGACACGACCAAGCGCTGACGCGGGGCCGGTGACCACCGGCCCGCCCGCACGAGATGGGAACGTGGGTTGCTCAAGTCTGCCCGCAAAGAGGAGAGGGATCCCGAGGGGCGGATGCCTCTCGCGGATCACCTTCGTGAGCTCCGCAACCGGCTCGCGAAGGCGATGCTGGCCATCGTCCTTGTCACGGTCGTCGCCGCCTTCTTCTACAACGACATCATCAACTTGATCACCAAGCCGATCCTCGACTCGGTCGGCTGTGACAAGTCCTTCGCGGAACTGGCCCGGTCGACCAAGTCGACCAAGCCCTGCGCCGAGATCACGATCAACGGCCTGCTCGCGCCCTTCACGCTCGCCCTGAAGGTGTCGCTGATGGCCGGCGTCGTCGCGGCCTCCCCGGTCTGGCTCTACCAGCTGTGGGCCTTCGTCGCCCCCGGCCTGCACCGGCACGAGAAGAAGTACGCCTACGCCTTCGTCGGCACCGGCGCCCCGCTGTTCATCATCGGCGCCTACTTCGCCTACACGGTCCTGCCGACCACGGCCCAGGTGCTGATCGGCTTCACCCCGGGCGGCACCTCCAACCTGCTGCCGCTGGACGACCTGCTCGACCTCGTCCTGCGCATGGTGCTGGTCTTCGGCCTCTCCTTCGAGCTGCCGCTGCTGCTGGTCTTCCTCAACCTCACCGGGTTGATCACCGGCAAGCGGATGCTCGGCTGGTGGCGCGGCATGATCATGGCCATCACCGTGTTCGCGGCCGTCGCCACGCCGAGCACCGACCCCCTCACGATGCTGGCGCTGGCCGCGCCGATCTGGGTCCTGTACTTCGCGGCGACCGCCTTCTCCCTGCTCAACGACCGGCGCAGGCGCCGTCGCGAGGCCGAGGGCCCCGCCGACGACGAGGCCTCCGACCTGGACCTGACCCCCGAGGACATCGGCGAGGTCGAGACCGTCTCCGCCACCCGGGCGCTGCCCGAGCAGGCCGGCACGGACCGGGTCAACGGTTATGACGACGTGACCTGACGACCGGGAAGCGACTCGTAAGGTCACTTCCGTGACCAGCGAGATCACCCTCTTCGTCAACCCCACCGCGGGCCGCGGCCGGGGCGCCCGCGCGGCGCAGCCGGCCGCTTCCGCGTTGCGGGCGGCGGGCTTCGCCGTGCGGACCGTACTCGGCGAGGACGCCGCCGACGCCCTCGCACGCGCGCGTGCCGCCGTCCGGGACGGCACCGGCGCCCTCATCGCCGTCGGCGGTGACGGCATGGCCAACCTCGCCCTCCAGGCCGTGGCGGGCACCCGCACGCCCTTCGGGCTGGTCGCAGCGGGCACCGGCAACGACTTCGCCCGCGCCCTCGGGCTGCCGGTGCGCGACCCCGCCGCAGCGGGCCGGCTCATCGCCGACGCTCTCAAGGAGGGCCGCGTCCACGACACCGACCTGGGGCGGGTCGGCGACCACTGGTTCGGCACCGTCCTCGCCTCCGGCTTCGACTCCCGCGTCAACGACCGCGGCAACCGCATGAGATGGCCCGCGGGACGCCTCAAGTACGACCTCGCGATGCTCGCCGAGCTGGCCGCCTTCCGGCCCCTCCCGTACCGGATCACCCTCGACGACGGCCGGGTCCACGAGGTCGAGGCGACCCTGGTGGCGGTCGGGAACGGATCGTCGTACGGCGGCGGCATGCGGATCTGTCCTGGCGCGGACCTCACCGACGGGCTGTTCGACGTCACCGTGGTCGGCGACTGCACCCGCAGCACCCTGCTGCGGGTGTTCCCGAGCGTGTACCGCGGCACGCACGTCGACCATCCCAAGGTCACCGTGGTGCGGGCGGCGAAGGTCGGGCTCGCCGCGGCGGGCGTCACGGGGTACGCGGACGGCGAGCCGCTCGGACCGCTGCCGCTGAGCGCGCGCTGCGTCCGCGGGGCTGTGTCCGTGGTGGGCCCTTGAACTGCGTGAAGGGCGGGTGCCGCGGACCTGGATCCGGATAATGATCGTCCTGTTGTCAGTGGTGCCGGGTACGCTCGAAAGCACGATGACAGAGGACCTCTCACCGGCCGAGCGGTACGCGGCAGCCCGTCTGCGGGCAGCCGAGCAGGCCACCGCGCTCGCGGGCTTCCGCGAGATGTACGACTTCGGTCTCGACCCCTTCCAGATCGAGGCCTGCAAGGCGCTCGAGGCCGGCAAGGGCGTGCTGGTGGCCGCCCCCACCGGTTCCGGCAAGACGATCGTCGGCGAGTTCGCCGTCCACCTCGCCCTGCAGCAGGGCAAGAAGTGCTTCTACACCACCCCCATCAAGGCGCTGTCCAACCAGAAGTACGCCGACCTGTGCCGCCGATACGGCGCGGAGAAGGTCGGCCTGCTCACCGGCGACAACAGCGTCAACTCCGACGCCCCCGTGGTCGTGATGACCACCGAGGTGCTGCGGAACATGCTGTACGCGGGCTCGCAGACGCTCCTCGGCCTCGGATACGTGGTCATGGACGAGGTGCACTACCTCTCCGACCGCTTCCGGGGCGCCGTGTGGGAGGAGGTGATCATCCACCTCCCCGAGTCGGTGACCCTGGTGTCGCTGTCGGCGACCGTGTCCAACGCCGAGGAGTTCGGCGACTGGCTCGACACCGTGCGCGGCGACACCCAGGTGATCGTCTCCGAGCACCGGCCGGTGCCGCTGTTCCAGCACGTGCTCGCCGGACGGCGGATGTACGACCTGTTCGAGGAGGGCGAGGGCAGCAAGAAGGCCGTCAACCCCGACCTCGTACGGCTGGCCCGGATGGAGGCCCAGCGGCCGTCGTACCAGGACCGCAGGCGCGGCCGGGCGATGCGCGAGGCCGACCGGGAGCGCGAGCGGCGGCAGCGGTCGCGGGTGTGGACGCCGAGCCGGCCCGAGGTCATCGAGCGGCTGGACGCCGAGGGGCTGCTGCCCGCCATCACCTTCATCTTCAGCCGCGCCGCGTGCGAGGCGGCCGTGCAGCAGTGCCTGTACGCGGGACTGCGGCTGAACGACGACGAGGCGCGGGGCGAGGTGCGCGCCCTCGTCGAGGAGCGCACCGCGTCCATCCCCACCGAGGACCTCCACGTCCTCGGGTACTACGAGTGGCTGGAGGGCCTGGAGCGCGGCATCGCGGCCCACCACGCGGGCATGCTGCCGACCTTCAAGGAGGTCGTCGAGGAGCTGTTCGTACGCGGCCTGGTCAAGGCTGTCTTCGCCACCGAGACGCTCGCCCTCGGCATCAACATGCCCGCGCGTTCGGTGGTGCTGGAGAAGCTCGTCAAGTGGAACGGCGAACAGCACGCCGACATCACGCCCGGCGAGTACACCCAGCTCACGGGCCGTGCGGGGCGGCGCGGCATCGACGTCGAGGGCCACGCGGTGGTGCTGTGGCAGCGCGGCAGCAGCCCCGAGCACCTGGCGGGACTCGCCGGCACGCGCACGTACCCGCTGCGCTCCAGCTTCAAGCCGTCCTACAACATGGCGGTCAATCTCGTGGAGCAGTTCGGGCGGCACCGCTCGCGCGAGCTCCTGGAGACGTCGTTCGCGCAGTTCCAGGCCGACAAGTCGGTCGTCGGGATCTCCCGGCAGGTGCAGCGCAACGAGGAGGGGCTCGACGGCTACAAGGCCTCCATGACCTGCCACCTCGGTGACTTCGAGGAGTACGCCCGGCTGCGCAGGGAGCTCAAGGACCGCGAGACGGAGCTGGCCCGGCAGGGCGTCTCCCAGCGGCGGGCCGAGGCGGCCGTGGCGCTGGAGAAGCTCAAGCCGGGCGATGTCATCCACGTGCCGACGGGCAAGTACGCCGGTCTCGCGCTGGTGCTGGACCCGGGCCTGCCCGCCGGGCGGTCCAACGGCCACCGGGGCTTCGAGCACCACGACGGCCCGCGGCCGCTGGTGCTGACCGCCGAGCGGCAGGTCAAGCGGCTCGCGTCGATGGACTTCCCGGTGCCGGTGGAGCCGCTGGAGCGGATGCGGATCCCCAAGTCCTTCAACCCGCGGTCGCCGCAGTCCCGTCGGGACCTGGCCTCCGCGCTGCGCACCAAGGCCGGGCACATCCCGCCCGAGCGGGTCCGCAAGAAGCGGGCGCAGGCGGCCGACGACCGTGAGATCGCCCGGCTGCGGACGGCGATCCGGGCACACCCCTGCCACGGCTGCAACGACCGCGAGGACCACGCCCGTTGGGCCGAGCGCTACCACCGGCTGCTGCGTGACACCTCGCAGCTGGAGCGGCGCATCGAGGGACGCACGAACACGATCGCGCGTACCTTCGACCGGATCGTGGCCCTGCTGACCGAGCTGGACTACCTGCGCGGCGACGAGGTCACCGAGCACGGCAAGCGGCTGGCCCGGTTGTACGGCGAGCTCGACCTGCTGGCCAGCGAGTGTCTGCGGGAAGGCGTCTGGGAGGGCCTCGGCCCCGCCGAACTGGCCGCGTGCGTGTCGGCGTTGGTGTACGAGTCCCGGGTGGGCGACGACGCCATGGCACCCAAGCTGCCGTCCGGGAAGGCCAAGGCCGCGCTCGGTGAGATGGTGCGGATCTGGGGGCGGCTGGACGCGCTCGAAGAGGACTTCCGGATCAACCAGACCGAGGGGGTCGGGCAGCGGGAGCCGGATCTCGGCTTCGCCTGGTCCGCGTACATGTGGGCCTCGGGGAAGGGGCTGGACGAGGTGCTGCGGGAGGCGGAGATGCCGGCCGGGGACTTCGTGCGGTGGTGCAAGCAGGTGATCGACGTGCTGGGGCAGATCTCGGCGGCGGCGCCGGTGTCCGGGGGTGAGGGGTCCACGGTCGCGAAGAACGCGCGCAAGGCTGTTGATCTGCTGCTGCGGGGGGTTGTGGCCTACTCGTCGGTGGGGTGACGGGTTCGGGGGCGGTGCGGGTGCGTGGGGGCTGGTCGCGCAGTTCTCCGCGCCCCTCAAAACCTCAGCTCGGCCTGTGTTCCAGGTAGTGCCGCCAGCTCCCGTGTGACGTGATGTCCTCGTCCTGTCTCCTATCCACATCT
>NZ_LJBR01000239.1 GCF_001282115.1 Streptomyces sp. NRRL B-24085
GCGCACTCGTTCGACGCGGGGACATGCTGCTGGGGCGGGCTGGGGAGGCCCGCCCTCCCGACGGACGGCGCCTCACCCGCGCGCCCCTCCCGCCCCAAGCGCCTCAAGGAGAACGACCATGGCCTCTAGGCCCCTGAAGGCAGTGCTCACCGTCGCGGCGGCAGCGGCCTTCTCACTGACCGCCGCGCCCGCGCAGGCAGACGACCTGGACCCGTCCGTCTGGACGGAGCTGTCCCACACGTACGGGGCCACCGGCGCGTACGCCTACGAGCCGTACGCCGTCGCCGACGGCTTCGCCCCCACGGCCTGCGCGCCCGGCACGGGCTACCGCTACGTCAACCAGGCGAACGTCGGGCAGACCGACGCGGAGAAGCCCGCGGCGCTCCTCTACGAGGACGGCCCGTACGGGCGCAGGCTCATCGGGGTGGAGTGGGTCGTGAAGGCGGAGTCGGGTGCCGCCGCTCCGGCGATGTTCGGTCAGACGTTCCAGCAGCCGGTCGAGCTGCCGGAGGTGGGCTCCAGCTACACGCTGCGTGCCTGGATCTACAAGACGAACCCCGGCGGTCTCTTCAGCCCCACGCACGCCGATGTGACGTGCTCGGCGGACTCGGACTCGGACGCGGACGCGGACGCGGACGCTGACTCGATCCCGGACCTTGACCTGGACCTGGGCCTGATCCCGGACCTGGACGACCTGATCCCGGACCTGAACCTGGATGTGTGACCGCATGCGACGCGGCCTGGTTCGCCAGGTCCAGGAAGTACTGCGGCGCGACACCGAGGACCAGCGTGACCGCCACACCGACCCCGATCGCCGTCATCGTCAGCGGCGACGGCACGGCGACCGTCGGCCCCTCCGGACGCGGCTCGCTGAAGAACATCAGCACGATCACCCGGATGTAGAAGAACGCGGCGATGGCCGACGAGATCACACCGACCACGACGAGCGGCGCCGCGCCCCCCTCCGCCGCCGCCTTGAACACGGCGAACTTCCCGGCGAAGCCGGAGGTCAGCGGGATACCGGCGAAGGCCAGCAGGAACACCGCGAAGACGGCCGCCACCAGCGGCGAACGCCGGCCCAGCCCCGCCCACTTGGACAGGTGCGTGGCCTCGCCGCCGGCGTCGCGGACCAGGGTGACCACGGCGAACGCGCCGATCGTCACGAACGAGTACGCGGCCAGGTAGAAGAGGACCGACGACACCCCGTCCGGTGTGGTCGCGATGACACCGGCGAGGATGAACCCGGCGTGCGCGATCGACGAGTACGCGAGGAGCCGCTTGATGTCGGTCTGTGTGATCGCGACGATGGCGCCGCCGAGCATGGTGACGATCGCGACGGCCCACATGACCGGCCGCCAGTCCCAGCGCAGGCCCGGCAGGACGACGTACAGGATCCTCAGCAGCGCGCCGAAGGCGGCCACCTTGGTCGCCGCCGCCATGAAGCCGGTGACGGGGGTCGGCGCGCCCTGGTAGACGTCCGGGGTCCACATGTGGAAGGGCACCGCGCCGACCTTGAACAGCAGACCCATGACGATCATCGCGGCGCCGATCAGCAGCAGCGCGTCGTTGCCCATGGTGTCGGCGAGCGCCGGGTCCACGGTGCCGATGGTGCCGTCGACGACCTGCGCGATGGTGCCGTAGGACACCGAGCCCGCGTAGCCGTAGAGCAGCGCGATGCCGAACAGGGTGAACGCGGAGGCGAACGCGCCGAGCAGGAAGTACTTGACCGCGGCCTCCTGCGACATGAGCCGCTTGCGGCGGGCCAGCGCGCACATCAGGTACAGCGGGAGGGAGAAGACCTCCAGGGCCACGAACAGCGTCAGCAGGTCGTTGGCGGCCGGGAAGATCAGCATGCCGGCGACGGCGAACAGCAGCAGCGGGAACACCTCGGTGGTGGTGAACCCGGCCTTCACGGCCGCCTTCTCGCTGTCGCTGCCCGGCACCGAGGCGGCCTGCGCGGCGAACGAGTCGACGCGGTTGCCGTGTGCCTCGGGGTCGAGCCGCCGCTCGGCGAAGGTGAACAGGCCGACCAGGGCCGCGAGCAGGATGGTGCCCTGGAGGAACAGGGCCGGTCCGTCGACGGCGATCGCGCCCATGGCCGCGATGCCCGCCTTGGTGGTGGCGTACCCGTCGGCGGCCAGGGCGACGACCGCCGCGAAGGCGGCGCACAGGGCCACCACGGACACGAAGAGCTGGGCGTAGTAACGGGACTTGCGCGGGACGAAGGCCTCGACGAGGACTCCGATGATCGCCGCGCCCACGACGATCAGGGTGGGCGACAACTGCCCGTATTCGATCTTCGGCGCGTCGATCTTGGAGATCGGGTCGGCCGCGGTTGTCCACAGGCTGTGGACGGCTACTGCGCTCACTTGGCCGCCTCCACCTCGGGCTTGGGGTCCTTCTTGTGCACGTCGGACATGGTCGACTTCACCGCCGGGTTCACGATGTCCGTGACCGGCTTCGGATAGACGCCCAGGAAGATCAGCAGGACGACCAGCGGGGCCACGACCACCAGCTCCCGCATCCGCAGGTCGGGCATCGCCGAGACCTCCGGCTTCACCGGGCCCGTCATCGTCCGCTGGTAGAGGACGAGGGTGTAGAGCGCAGCGAGCACGATGCCGAAGGTGGCGATGATGCCGATCACCGGGTAGCGCGCGAACGTGCCGACCAGGACCAGGAACTCGCTGACGAAGGGCGCGAGCCCGGGCAGCGAGAGAGTCGCCAGACCGCCGATCAGGAAGGTGCCGGCGAGCACCGGGGCGACCTTCTGGACCCCGCCGTAGTCGGCGATGAGCCGCGAGCCGCGCCGCGAGATCAGGAAGCCGGCCACCAGCATCAGCGCGGCCGTCGAGATCCCGTGGTTGACCATGTAGAGCGTCGCGCCGGACTGGCCCTGGCTGGTCATCGCGAAGATGCCCATGATGATGAAGCCGAAGTGGGAGATCGACGCGTACGCCACCAGGCGCTTGATGTCGCGCTGCCCGACCGCGAGCAGCGCCCCGTAGATGATGCTGATCACCGCCAGGACGAGGATCGCGGGCGTCGCCCACTTGCTGGCCTCCGGGAAGAGCTGGAGGCAGAAGCGGAGCATGGCGAAGGTGCCCACCTTGTCGACGACCGCGGTGATGAGGACGGCGACCGGGGCGGTGGCCTCCCCCATCGCGTTGGGCAGCCAGGTGTGCAGCGGCCACAGGGGCGCCTTCACCGCGAAGGCGAAGAAGAACCCGAGGAACAGCCAGCGTTCGGTGTTGGTCGCCATGTCGAGCGAGCCGTTGGCCCGCGCCTCGGCGATCTCCTGGAGGCTGAAGTTCCCGGCGACGACGTAGAGGCCGATGACCGCGGCCAGCATGATCAGGCCGCCGACCAGGTTGTACAGGAGGAACTTCACGGCGGCGTACGAGCGTTGGGCCGCCGCGTTCTCGTCGGAGCCCGCGTGGGCCCGGTCCCCGAAGCCACCGATGAGAAAGTACATCGGGATGAGCATGGCTTCGAAGAAGATGTAGAAGAGGAAGACGTCGGTGGCCTCGAAGGAGATGATCACCATCGCCTCGACGGCCAGGATCAGGGCGAAGAAGCCCTGCGTCGGCCGCCACCGCCTGCTTCCGGTCTCCAGCGGGTCGGCGTCGTGCCAGCCCGCGAGGACGATGAACGGGATCAGCAGGGCGGTCAGCGCGATGAGCGCGACCGCGATGCCGTCCACGCCGAGTTCGTAGCGGACCCCGAAGTCCGCGATCCAGGCGTGGGACTCGGTGAGCTGGTAGCGGTCGCCGTCCGGGTCGAAGCGGACCAGGACGGTGATCGCGAGGGCGAGGGTGGCGAGCGAGACGAGCAGCGCCAGCCATTTGGCGGCGGTGCGCCGCGCGGCCGGCACGGCGGCCGTGGCGACCGCCCCGAGTGCCGGGAGCACCGCCGTCGCTGTCAGCAGAGGAAAGGACATCGGTATCAGACCGCCCTCATCAGCAGGGTCGCGGCGACGAGGATCGCCGCGCCGCCGAACATCGAGACCGCGTACGACCGCGCGAAGCCGTTCTGGAGCTTGCGCATCCGTCCGGAGAGGCCGCCGACCGAGGCGGCGGTGCCGTTGACGACTCCGTCGACCAGGGTGTGGTCGACGTAGACCAGGGACCGCGTCAGGTGCTCCCCGCCGCGGACCAGGACGACGTGGTTGAAGTCGTCCTGGAGCAGGTCGCGCCGGGCGGCCCGGGTGAGCAGCGACCCGCGCGGGGCGACGGCCGGGACCGGGCGCCTGCCGTACTGGAGCCAGGCGATGGCGACGCCGACGACCATCACGGTCACCGTGGCCGCCGTGACGGTGGCGGCGCCGATCGGCGCGTGTCCGTGGTCGTGGCCGGTGACGGGCTCCAGCCAGTTGAGGAACCGGTCGCCGATGCTGAACAGGCCGCCCGCGAAGACCGATCCGAAGGCCAGCACGATCATGGGGATCGTCATGGACCTCGGGGACTCGTGCGGGTGCGGTTCGGCGTGCTCGCCGTGGTGCTCGGCCGCCGGCTCCGCGCTCGGGGCCTCCGGGGAACGGGTGGGCTGGTTCTTCCAGCGCTCCTCCCCGAAGAACGTCATCAGCATCACGCGCGTCATGTAGAAGGCGGTGATGGCCGCGCCCAGCAGGGCGCAGGCGCCGAGGATCCAGCCCTCGGTCCCGCCCTTGGCGAAGGCCGCCTCGATGATCTTGTCCTTGGAGAAGAAGCCGGACAGGCCCGGGAAGCCGATGATGGCGAGGTAGCCGAGGCCGAACGTCACGAAGGTGACCGGCATGTACTTCCGGAGGCCGCCGTACTTGCGCATGTCGACCTCGTCGTTCATGCCGTGCATGACCGAACCGGCGCCGAGGAAGAGCCCGGCCTTGAAGAAGCCGTGCGTCACCAGGTGCATGATCGCGAAGACGTAGCCGATGGGGCCGAGGCCCGCGGCGAGGACCATGTAGCCGATCTGCGACATGGTCGAGCCGGCCAGCGCCTTCTTGATGTCGTCCTTCGCGCAACCGACGATCGCACCGAACAGGAGCGTGACCGCGCCGACGATGGTGACGACCAGTTGGGCGTCCGGGGCGAGGTTGAAGATGTTGGCGGAGCGGACGATCAGGTAGACGCCCGCGGTCACCATCGTGGCCGCGTGGATGAGGGCCGAGACGGGGGTCGGGCCCTCCATGGCGTCCCCGAGCCAGGACTGGAGCGGCACCTGGGCGGACTTGCCGCAGGCCGCGAGCAGCAGCATCAGGGCGATGCCGGTCAGCGTGGCCTCTCCGGCGTCGCTCACCGCGCCCGGCTCCTCGTGGCTGCCGAGGACCGGGCCGAAGGCGAAGGTGCCGAAGGTGGTGAACATCAGCATGATCGCGATCGACAGGCCCACGTCGCCGACGCGGTTGACCAGGAAGGCCTTCTTCGCCGCGGTGGCCGCGCTGGGCTTGTGCTGCCAGAAACCGATCAGCAGGTAGGAGGCGAGACCGACGCCCTCCCAGCCGACGTACAGCAGGAGGTAGTTGTCGGCGAGGACGAGCAGCAGCATCGCCGCGAGGAACAGGTTCAGATAGCCGAAGAAGCGGCGGCGCCGCTCGTCGTGCTCCATGTACCCGATCGAGTACAGGTGGATCAGCGAGCCGACGCCGGTGATCAGCAGCACGAACGTCATCGACAGCTGGTCGAGGCGGAAGGCGACGTCCGCCTGGAAGCCCTCGACCGGCACCCAGCTGAACAGGTGCTGGGTGAGCGTGCGGTGCTCGGCGTCCTTGCCGAGCAGGTCGGCGAAGAGGATGGCGCCGAACACGAAGGAGGCGCCGGCGAGCAGGGTGCCGATCCAGTGGCCGACGGCGTCCAGCCGCCGGCCGCCGGTCAGCAGGACCGCCGCTCCGAGCAGGGGCGCCGCGATGAGCAGCGCAATCAGGTTGTCCACGATTCAGCGACCCCTTACAGCTTCATCAGGCTGGCGTCGTCGACCGAGGCCGAGTGGCGGGAACGGAACAGCGACACGATGATCGCGAGACCGACCACGACCTCCGCGGCGGCGACGACCATCGTGAAGAAGGCGATGATCTGGCCGTCGAGGTTGCCGTGCATCCGGGAGAAGGCGACGAACGCGAGGTTGCAGGCGTTGAGCATGAGCTCGATGCACATGAACACCACGATGGCGTTGCGCCTGATCAGCACGCCGGTGGCGCCGATCGTGAACAAAAGGGCGGCGAGGTAGAGGTAGTTGACCGGGTTCACTTCGACGCCTCCCTCTTGAAGGTGGCCGGTTCGATCTCGGTCCGCTCCAGGCGTTCCTCCGCGCGCTGCTCCAGCGCCTTGAGGTCGTTGAGCGCCTCGGCGGACACGTCACGGATCTGGCCGCGCTCGCGCAGGGTCTTGCTGACCGTGAGCTCGGACGGGGTGCCGTCGGGCAGCAGGCCCGCGATGTCCACCGCGTTGTGCCGGGCGTAGACGCCGGGGGCGGGCAGCGGCGGGACGTGCTTGCCCTCGCGGACCCGCTTCTCGGCCAGCTCGCGCTGGGTCAGGGCCCGTTCGGTGCGCTCGCGGTGGGTGAGCACCATGGCGCCGACGGCGGCCGTGATCAGCAGGGCGCCGGTGATCTCGAAGGCGAAGACGTACTTGGTGAAGATGAGGGTCGCCAGCCCCTCCACGTTGCCACCGGAGTTGGCCTGGGTGAGGCCGTTGAACTGGTGCAGGGAGGCGTTGCCGATGCCGGCGAACAGCAGGATGCCGAAGCCGAGTCCGCACAGCAGGGCCAGCCAGCGCTGGCCCCTGATGGTCTCCTTGAGGGAGTCCGCCGCGGTGACGCCGACGAGCATGACGACGAACAGGAACAGCATCATGATCGCGCCGGTGTAGACGACGATCTGGACGACGCCGAGGAAGTAGGCGCCGTTGGCGAGGTAGAACACCGCCAGGATGATCATGGTGCCGGCGAGACAGAGCGCGCTGTGCACGGCCTTCCGCATGAAGACGGTGCACAGGGCGCCGATCACGGCGACGGTGCCGAGGACCCAGAACTGGAAGGCCTCGCCGGTGGAGGTGTCGGCGGCCAGAGTCGCCGTGGCGGCGAGCTGGAGAGGTGCGGTCATCGCCCGATCACCTTCTCCGAGGCCGGTTCGTCCTCGCCGAAGGTGGAGTCGGCCTCCTGGACCTCCTCGCCCTTGGAGACCGCGACCTGGGGCACGGTGCCGGGCGCGGCCTCGGTCACCAGGCCCCGGTAGTAGTCCTGCTCGTCGGTGCCGGGGTAGATCGCGTGGGGCGAGTCGACCATGCCCTCTTCGAGGCCGGCGAGCAGTTGTTCCTTGGTGTAGATGAGGTTGGCGCGGCTGCTGTCGGCCAGCTCGAACTCGTTGGTCATCGTCAGCGCGCGCGTGGGGCACGCCTCGATGCACAGCCCGCACAGGATGCAGCGGGCGTAGTTGATCTGGTAGACGCGGCCGTACCGCTCGCCGGGCGAGTAGCGCTCCTCGTCGGTGTTGTCGGCGCCCTCCACGTAGATGGCGTCGGCGGGGCAGGCCCAGGCGCACAGCTCGCAGCCGACGCACTTCTCCAGGCCGTCCGGATGGCGGTTGAGCTGGTGCCGTCCGTGGAACCGCGGAGCGGTGGTCTTCTGCTGCTCCGGGTACTGCTCCGTCAGCCGCTTCTTGAACATGGCCTTGAAGGTCACGCCGAAGCCGGCGACGGGGTTCATGAAGCCGGGCTTCAACTGCTCGGTCTCCTTGGGCTCCTCAGCCATCGGACGCCTCCTTTCCATCCAGAGATCCGTCACTCTGAGTATCGGGCCCGCCACTGACAATCAGCTCCCGCTCCTGGCGCGAGCGGCGCCTGGGCACCGGCGGCAACTGCTGTCCGGGCAGCGGCGGGACGGGGAATCCGCCCGCCGTGGGGTCGAAGGCGGCCGGCTCCTCGGCGGGCTGCGCCGCGGCCTTCGACTTCTCGCGGAACATGTCGGCGACGAAGGAGAGCAGCAGCAGGACCAGGACTCCGCCGCCGACGTACAGGGCGATGTCGGCGAAGTCGTAGTTCTCGTTGCGCAGGGTCCGCACGGTCGCGACGAGCATCAGCCAGACCACGGAGACCGGGATGAGGACCTTCCAGCCGAGCTTCATCAGCTGGTCGTAGCGGACGCGCGGGAGCGTGCCGCGCAGCCAGATGAAGAAGAACAGCAGCAGCTGCACCTTGATCACGAACCAGAGGAGCGGCCACCAGCCGTGGTTGGCGCCCTCCCAGAAGGTGCTGACGGGCCAGGGGGCCCGCCAGCCGCCGAGGAAGAGCGTGGTCGTCACGGCCGAGACCGTCACCATGTTCACGTACTCGGCGAGCATGAACATCGCGAACTTGATCGACGAGTACTCGGTGTTGAAGCCGCCGACCAGGTCGCCCTCGGACTCCGGCATGTCGAAGGGGGCGCGGTTGGTCTCGCCGACCATGGTGACGACGTAGATGATGAAGGAGACCGGCAGCAGGATGATGTACCAGCGGTCCTGCTGGGCCTCGACGATCGCCGAGGTGGACATCGACCCGGAGTAGAGGAACACCGAGGCGAACGCGGCGCCCATGGCGATCTCGTACGAGATCATCTGGGCGCAGGAGCGCAGGCCGCCGAGGAGCGGGTACGTCGACCCGGAGCTCCAGCCCGCGAGGACGATGCCGTAGATGCCGACCGAGGCGACCGCGAGGATGTAGAGCATCGCGATCGGCAGGTCGGTGAGCTGCATCGCGGTGCGGTGGCCGAAGATCGAGATCTCGTTGCCGGACGGGCCGAAGGGGATCACCGCGATCGCCATGAAGGCCGGGATGGCCGCGACGATCGGCGCGAGGACGTAGACGACCTTGTCGGCGCGCTTGACGATGACGTCTTCCTTCAGCATCAGCTTGATGCCGTCGGCGAGCGACTGGAGCATGCCCCAGGGGCCGTGCCGGTTGGGGCCGATGCGCAGCTGCATCCAGGCGACGACCTTGCGCTCCCACACGATGGAGAACAGCACGGTCACCATCAGGAACGCGAAGCAGAAGACGGCCTTGACGACGACGAGCCACCACGGGTCGGTGCCGAACATCGAGAGGTCTTCCGCGGCGGTGTACGGGCTCATGCCTCCACCTCCTTGGGGGCTTCGGCTGCGAGCGTCGCCGGGCCGATGTGGACGAGGGAGCCGGGCCGCGCCCCGGTGTCGGAGGCGACGCCCCCGCCGGTGGAGTTCAGCGGGAGCCAGACCACGCGGTCGGGCATCTCGGTGATCTGCAGCGGCAGTTCGACGACTCCGGTCTTGCCGGTGACGGCGAGGAGGTCGCCTTCCTTGACGCCCACCTCGGCGGCCGTCGCGGCCGACACACGCGCGTGTGCCGCGTGCCGGGTCCCGGCGAGCGCCTCGTCGCCCTGCTGGAGCAGGCCCTGGTCGAGCAGCAGCCGGTGTCCGGCCAGGACGGCCTCTCCGGCGGCGGGCCGCGGCAACTGGGCCCCGGTCTCGAAGGGTTCGGTGCCGCGCGGTCCGTCCCAGGGGCCGAGCCGGTCGATCTCCGCGCGCGTGGTGCGCAGATCCGGCAGGCCCAGGTGCACGTCCATGGCGTCGGCCAGCATCTGGAGCACCCGTGCGTCGGTGGGCGCGAGGCGGCGGGTCATCTGGTCGGGCTTGAGAGCGGCCTCGAAGAAGCGCACCCTGCCCTCCCAGTTGAGGAAGGTGCCGGCCTTCTCGGCGACCGCGGCCACCGGCAGGACGACGTCCGCGTGCTCGGTAACCTCGCCGGGCCGCAGCTCCAGCGACACCACGAACCCGACCTCCTGGAGCGCCTCACGCGCGCGTGCCGGGTCGGGCAGGTCGGCGATCTCGACGCCCGCGACCACCAGGGCCTGGAGCTCGCCGGACACCGCGGCCTCGACGATCTGCCCGGTGTCGCGGCCGTAGCGGTGCGGGAGTTCGGCCACGCCCCAGACGGAGGCGACCTCCTCACGCGCGCGCGGGTCGGTGGCCGGACGCCCGCCCGGCAGGAGCGACGGCAGCGCGCCCGCCTCGACGGCACCACGTTCTCCGGCCCGCCGCGGGATCCACACGAGCTGCGCGCCGGTCGCGGAGGCGGCCCGTACGGCGGCGGTGAGGCCCCCGGCCACGGCGGCCAGCCGCTCGCCGACGACGATCACCGCGCCCGCGGTGCGCAGCGCCTCGGCGGCCCTGCTGCCGTCGTCCTCCAGGCCGACCCCGCCGGCCAGTGCGTCCAGCCACTCGGTCTCGGTGCCGGGGGCGGCCGGCAGCAGGACGCCACCCGCCTTCTCCAGGCCGCGGGTCGCGTGGGTGGCGAGCGAGAAGACCTTCTGGCCGTGCTTGCGCCAGGCCTTGCGCAGCCTCAGGAAGACGCCGGGCGCCTCCTCCTCGGCCTCGAACCCGACCAGCAGGACCGCCGGCGCCTTCTCCAGCGCGGCGTACGTGACGCCCGTACCGTCGAGGTCACGGCCGTGGCCCGCGACCCGCGCGGCCAGGAAGTCGGCCTCCTCGCTGCTGTGCACGCGCGCGCGGAAGTCGATGTCGTTGGTGTCGAGCGCCACGCGCGCGAACTTGCTGTACGCGTAGGCGTCCTCGACGGTGAGGCGGCCGCCGGTGAGGACGCCGGCCCGGCCGCGGGAGGCGAGCAGGCCCTGGGCCGCGATCTGGAGCGCCTCCGGCCAGGACGCCGGCACCAGCTCGCCCTCGGGGTTGCGGACCAGCGGGTGCTCCAGCCGGTCCCGCTGCTGCGCGTACCGGAACGCGAAGCGCCCCTTGTCGCAGATCCACTCCTCGTTGACCTCGGGGTCGTTGGCCGCGAGCTTGCGCATGACCTTGCCGCGCCGGTGGTCGGTGCGGGTGGCGCAGCCCCCGGAACAGTGCTCGCACACGCTCGGGGAGGACACCAGGTCGAAGGGGCGGGAGCGGAACCGGTACGCCGCCGAGGTGAGCGCGCCGACCGGGCAGATCTGGATGGTGTTGCCGGAGAAGTACGACTCGAAGGGGTCGCCCTCGCCGGTGCCGACCTGCTGGAGCGCGCCCCGCTCGATCAGCTCGATCATGGGGTCGCCCGCGACCTGGTTGGAGAAGCGGGTGCAGCGGGCGCACAGCACGCACCGCTCGCGGTCGAGCAGCACCTGGGTGGAGATCGGGACGGGCTTCTCGTAGGTCCGCTTCTTGCCCTCGAAGCGGGACTCGGCCTGCCCGTGGGACATGGCCTGGTTCTGCAGGGGGCACTCGCCGCCCTTGTCGCAGACCGGGCAGTCCAGCGGGTGGTTGATGAGGAGGAGCTCCATCACACCGTGCTGGGCCTTCTCGGCGACCGGCGAGGTGAGGTGGGTCTTCACCACCATCCCGTCGGTGCAGGTGATGGTGCAGGAGGCCATCGGCTTGCGCTGGCCCTCGACCTCGACGATGCACTGGCGGCAGGCGCCGGCCGGGTCGAGGAGGGGGTGGTCGCAGAACCGGGGGATCTCGATGCCGAGCTGTTCGGCGGCCCGGATGACCAGGGTGCCCTTGGGCACGCTGATCTCGGCGCCGTCGATCGTCAGCGAGACGAGATCCTCCGGCGGGACCGCCGCCTCTCCCCCACCGGAGGAGCGTTGGCCCGCGGCGGAGCCGCTATCAGACTGCTGTACGGTCATGCGTTCACCTCCGTGCGGGAGTCGGCCCAGGCCGTCGACTTGGCCGGGTCGAAGGGGCAGCCGCGGCCCGTGATGTGCTGCTCGTACTCCTCGCGGAAGTACTTCAGCGAGGAGAAGATCGGCGAGGCGGCGCCGTCGCCGAGGGCGCAGAACGACTTGCCGTTGATGTTGTCGGCGATGTCGTTGAGCTTGTCGAGGTCGGACATGACGCCCTTGCCGGCCTCGATGTCGCGCAGCAACTGCACGAGCCAGTACGTGCCCTCGCGGCAGGGCGTGCACTTGCCGCAGGACTCGTGGGCGTAGAACTCGGTCCAGCGGGTCACGGCGCGGACCACGCAGGTCGTCTCGTCGAAGCACTGGAGCGCCTTGGTGCCGAGCATGGAGCCGGCGGCGCCGACGCCCTCGTAGTCGAGGGGGACGTCGAGGTGCTCGTCGGTGAACATCGGCGTGGAGGAGCCGCCCGGCGTCCAGAACTTCAGCCGGTGGCCGGGCCGCATGCCGCCGCTCATCTCCAGGAGCTGGCGCAGCGTGATGCCGAGCGGGGCCTCGAACTGGCCGGGGTTGGCGACATGGCCGCTGAGCGAGTAGAGCGTGAAGCCCGGGGACTTCTCGCTGCCCATCGACCTGAACCAGTCCTTGCCCTTCTGGAGGATCGCGGGAACCGACGCGATCGACTCCACGTTGTTCACAACAGTCGGGCAGGCGTAGAGGCCCGCGACCGCGGGGAAGGGGGGACGGAGCCGCGGTTGGCCACGGCGGCCTTCGAGCGAGTCGAGCAGTGCGGTCTCCTCACCGCAGATGTACGCCCCGGCCCCGGCGTGCACGGTGATGTCGAGATCGAGGCCGCTGCCCAGGATGTTCTGTCCGAGGTAGCCGGCCGCGTAGGCCTCGCTCACGGCCGAGTGCAGCCTCCGCAGCACGGGGACGACTTCACCGCGGAGATAGATGAAGGCGTGCGAGGACCTGATGGCGTAACACGCGATGATCATGCCCTCGATGAGGCTGTGCGGGTTCGCGAAGAGGAGCGGGATGTCCTTGCAGGTCCCGGGTTCCGATTCGTCGGCGTTGACAACCAGATAGTGCGGTTTTCCATCTCCCTGGGGAATGAACTGCCATTTCATTCCGGTGGGGAACCCGGCGCCGCCGCGGCCGCGCAGACCGGAGTCCTTGACGTACGCGATCAGGTCGTCCGGCGACATCGCGAGCGCCTTGCGGAGTCCCTCGTAGCCCTCGTGCCTCTTGTAGACGTCCAGCGTCCAGGACTTGTCCTCGTCCCAGAAGGCCGACAGCACGGGTGCGAGCAGCTTCTCGGGGCTGGTGTCTTTCAGTTCGGGTGCCAAGGTCATCACTCCCCCTCCTCGGCGGCGGGCCCGGCCGGATGGGCCGGGTCGGAGGCCGACGTGTCCTGCGGCGCGTCGTGCGAGCTCAGGTGCTCCGACGGGGACGGCTCGTGGGCGGCCCCGTCCTGCGGTGCGCCGTCGCGGTCCTGCGGTGCTCCCTCGCGCGGGTGGACCACACGTGCGGGTGCGGCCTCTCCCCTGGCCAGGCGGAGGCCCACCAGCGAGGCGGGGCCGGCCCCGCCGCTCGCCTCGACGGCACCGGGCCGCTCGTCGGGGAAGCCGGCGAGGATCCGCGCGGTCTCCTTGAAGGTGCACATCGGCGCCCCGCGCGTGGGCTCGACCGGGCGCCCCGCGCGCAGGTCGTCGACGAGCCGCTTGGCGGTGTCCGGGGTCTGGTTGTCGAAGAACTCCCAGTTGACCATCACGACCGGCGCGAAGTCGCAGGCCGCGTTGCACTCGATGTGCTCCAGGGTGACCTTGCCGTCGTCGGTGGTCTCGCCGTTGCCGACGCCCAGGTGCTCCTGGAGCTCGGAGAAGATCGCGTCGCCGCCCATGACCGCGCACAGCGTGTTGGTGCAGACGCCGACCTGGTAGTCACCGGAGGGCTTGCGCCGGTACATGGTGTAGAAGGTGGCCACCGCGGTGACCTCGGCCGTGGTCAGCTCCAGCACGTCGGCGCAGAACTGCATGCCGGTGCGCGTGACGTGCCCCTCCTCCGACTGCACGAGGTGCAGCAACGGCAGGAGCGCCGAGCGGGAGTCCGGGTAGCGGGCGATGATCTCGCGCGCGTCCGCCTCCAGCCGGGCTCGGACGTCGTCCGGGTAAGCGGGTGCGGGCAGTTCGGGCATGCCCAGGCTGACGCCCCGCTCGGAAGAACTGGTGGTCACCGGTCGACGCCTCCCATCACGGGGTCGATGGACGCGACAGCGACGATGACGTCGGCGACCTGGCCGCCCTCGCACATCGCCGCCATGGCCTGAAGGTTGGTGAAGGACGGGTCGCGGAAGTGGACCCGGAAGGGGCGGGTGCCGCCGTCGGACACGGCGTGCACGCCGAGTTCGCCCTTGGGCGACTCGACGGCCGCGTACGCCTGTCCCGGCGGCACGCGGAAGCCCTCGGTGACCAGCTTGAAGTGGTGGATCAGGGCCTCCATGGAGGTGCCCATGATCTTCTTGATGTGGTCGAGGGAGTTGCCGAGCCCGTCGGGTCCCAGCGCGAGCTGGGCGGGCCAGGCGATCTTCTTGTCGGCGACCATGACCGGGCCGGGCTGGAGCCGGTCCAGGCACTGCTCGACGATCCTGAGCGACTGGCGCATCTCCTCCAGGCGGATCAGGAAGCGCCCGTAGGAGTCGCAGGTGTCGGCGGTCGGCACGTCGAACTCGTAGGTGTCGTAGCCGCAGTAGGGCTGGGCCTTGCGCAGGTCGTGCGGCAGGCCGGTGGAGCGCAGGATGGGGCCGGTGGCGCCGAGGGCCATGCAGCCGGCGAGGTCCAGGTAGCCGACGTCCTGCATACGGGCCTTGAAGATGGGGTTCCCGGTGGCGAGCTTGTCGTACTCCGGGAGGTTCTTCTTCATCTTCTTCACGAACTCGCGGATGTGGTCCACCGCGCCGGGCGGCAGGTCCTGGGCGAGTCCGCCGGGGCGGATGTACGCGTGGTTCATCCGCAGGCCCGTGATGAGCTCGTAGATGTCGAGAATCATTTCACGATCACGGAATCCGTAGATCATGATCGTGGTGGCGCCGAGTTCCATGCCGCCGGTGGCGATGCACACCAGGTGCGAGGAGAGCCGGTTGAGCTCCATGAGGAGCACCCGGATGATCTCGGCCCGGTCGGGGATCTGGTCCTCGATGCCGAGGAGCTTCTCGACGGCGAGGCAGTAGGCGGTCTCGTTGAAGAAGGACGTCAGGTAGTCCATGCGCGTCACGAACGTGGTGCCCTGCGTCCACGTGCGGAACTCGAGGTTCTTCTCGATGCCGGTGTGGAGGTAGCCGATGCCGCAGCGGGCCTCGGTGACCGTCTCGCCGTCGATCTCCAGGATCAGACGGAGCACTCCGTGGGTGGAGGGGTGCTGGGGGCCCATGTTGAGGACGATGCGCTCGTCGTCGGCGCGGGCCGCGGCCTGGACGATCTCGTCCCAGTCGCCGCCGGTGACCGTGTAGACGGTGCCCTCGGTGGTCTCGCGCGCCGAGGCGGACGCGTGCTGCGTGCTCATGAGTACGACCTCCGCTGGTCCGGAGCCGGGATCTGGGCGCCCTTGTACTCGACGGGGATGCCGCCGAGGGGATAGTCCTTGCGCTGCGGATGGCCCTGCCAGTCGTCCGGCATCATGATCCGCGTCAGGGCCGGGTGACCGTCGAAGACGATCCCGAAGAAGTCGTAGGTCTCGCGCTCGTGCCAGTCGTTGGTCGGGTACACCGAGACCAGGGACGGGATGTGCGGGTCGGCGTCCGGGGCGCTGACCTCCAGGCGGATCAGCCGGTTGTGGGTGATCGAGCGCAGGTGGTAGACGGCGTGCAGCTCGCGGCCCTTGTCGTGGGGGTAGTGGACCCCGCTGACGCCGGTGCAGAGCTCGAAGCGCAGGGCGGGGTCGTCGCGCAGGGTGCGCGCGACGCGCGGCAGGTGTTCGCGCTCGATGTGGAAGGTGATCTCGCCGCGGTCGACGACCGTCTTGTCGATGGCGTTGTCGGGGAGCAGCCCCTGCTCCTCCAGGGCGCCCTCCAGTTCGTCGGCGACCTCGTCGAACCAGCCGCCGTAGGGGCGGGCCGCCGGTCCCGGGAGGCGGATCGAGCGGACCAGCCCGCCGTAACCGGTGGTGTCGCCGCCCTTGTCGGCGCCGAACATGCCGCGCTGGACGCGGATCTCCTCACCGCCCTCGCCGCGCCGACCGGGGAGGTTGGAGCCGCTGAGCTCCTTCTCCGGGTTGGCTCCGTTGGTGCCGTTCGCGTCGCTCACCGCAGCAGCCCCTTCATCTCGATCGTGGGCAGGGCCTTGAGCGCCGCCTCCTCCGCCTCGCGGGCGGCTTCCTCGGCGTTCACGCCGAGCTTGGAGGACTGGATCTTCTGGTGGAGCTTGAGAATCGCGTCCATCAGCATCTCCGGCCGTGGCGGGCAGCCGGGCAGATAGATGTCGACCGGGACGATGTGGTCGACGCCCTGCACGATCGCGTAGTTGTTGAACATGCCGCCCGAGGAGGCGCAGACCCCCATGGAGATGACCCACTTCGGGTTCGGCATCTGGTCGTAGACCTGCCGGAGCACCGGCGCCATCTTCTGGCTGACCCGGCCGGCGACGATCATGAGGTCCGCCTGGCGGGGTGAGCCGCGGAAGACCTCCATGCCGAAGCGGGCCAGGTCGTAGCGTCCGGCGCCGGTGGTCATCATCTCGATGGCACAGCAGGCCAGGCCGAAGGTGGCCGGGAAGACGGACGCCTTGCGCACCCAGCCCGCGGCCTGCTCGACGGTGGTCAGCAGGAAGCCGCTCGGCAGTTTTTCTTCGAGTCCCATGAGTTAAAGGCCCCTCAGTCCCATTCCAGGCCGCCGCGCCGCCATACGTACGCGTACGCGACGAAGACGGTGAGCACGAAGAGCAGCATCTCCACGAGCCCGAAAACACCCAGGGCGTCGAAGGTGACGGCCCAGGGGTAGAGGAAGACGATCTCGATGTCGAAGACGATGAAGAGCATCGCCGTCAGGTAGTACTTGATGGGGAAGCGCCCGCCGCCGGCCGGCGTGGGGGTCGGCTCGATCCCGCACTCGTAGGCCTCGAGCTTGGCCCGGTTGTACCGCTTCGGACCGATCAGCGTGGCCATGACCACGGAGAAGATCGCAAAGCCTGCCCCGAGGGCTCCCAGTACGAGGATGGGCGCATACGCGTTCACCGCTCCTCGCTCCTCTCAGTCGGCACTGACTGCTGGCGATGACATCGGACTCACACCCGACTCATACGTCCCTCCGACCTCCGTCCGTCCCGACGAAGATCGCGAACATGTGAAGCAGGTCACAAGCCCAACTGACCCGCATCTTATGCCCGCCGGTCTGTGATCTGCGACACGGGGTATTGCACAAGCTTTGTGATCTCCACCACCAGACGAAGGATCATGAAGTCGGATCAGCGGTGATCTTCACACGAGAAGCGTCCGAGTGATCACCAGAGGTGACATTTCCGCTCGTCGGCGCAGGTCGGGAGAGGCGTCTCCATATCAAGAGACTTCTTCTGCATGCAAATTGGCGCTGGACGCGACCACTTGGTAGGGGGCCGCGTTCACACATCAGAGGGAGGCGCGGGGGCGGGTGTGGACGCGTGCACACGTTCACGAGCACCGAACGGCTCCGGACGCAGCCGCCCCCGTAACCGTTGCGTGACCTCCGCCACACACATGAGAGATCCATAAGAAGGGGGCTTGGCCATCCGGGCCAACGGATGGTAGCCGCGGGGCAATTCGGACGTAACAGCGAAAGTCCATGATCACGGCCATGATCACGAGAGTCCGCAATGTCCGTTACGGCGTCAATAAAGAGCGGCACGCCCGGAATTCGGGCCACCGATTGAACAACTGTGGCGCAGCCCACGTTTCTTGAAGGTATGGAGGAGCCCCTGATACCAGTTGGTCTCATGTCCCACACCGCTCACATACGCAGCCACCGGAAACCCCGCCGCAGCGCGACGACTTCGATCGCCGTGCGTGCCGGAGTCGCCGGTGGCGTGCTCAGCATGGCAGCGGCGGGCGCGTCGGCTTCGGCGTTCGCCGCCGAGTCGACGACGCAGACCCTCGAACTGCCCACCCTCTCGGCCGACCTGGGCAGCCAGGTCGCCGAGTCCGCCGACGCGATGCAGCAGGCGGCCGCCAACTACCAGCTTCAGGCCGAGCGTGACGCGGCCGCGGCAAAGGCCGCGAAGCAGGCCAAGGCGGACCTCGCGGAAGCCAAGAAGAAGGCGGAGGCCAAGAAGAAGGCGGAGGAGGCCCGCAGGGCCGCCGCCGAGGAGGCCGCCTCCCGCAGCTCCGAGCGGACCACCCTGTCCGCCTCGGCGAGCGCCAGTGTCTCCACGAGCTCGTCCACGGCCACCGGTTCGGCCGCGGCCGTCATCGCCTTCGTGAAGGCGCAGATCGGCGACGCCTACGTCTCCGGCGGCACCGGCCCCAACTCCTGGGACTGCTCCGGCCTCGTGCAGGCCGCGTTCAGCCAGATCGGTGTCGACCTGCCGCGCGTCTCCCAGTCCCAGTCGACCGCGGGCACCCAGGTCTCGCTGAGCAACCTCCAGCCGGGCGACATCCTGTACTGGGGCAGCGCGGGCAGCGCGTACCACGTCGCCGTGTACGTCGGTGACGGCATGTTCGTCGGCGCGCAGAACCCCTCGACGGGTGTCGCCGAGAAGCCGCTGTCCTACGACCCGCCGACCGGCGCGGTGCGGGTGCTCTGACACCGGGACGGCACGAACGTACGGAAGGGCCGCAGCCGCTCGGGGGCTGCGGCCCTTCCGTTCTCCTGTACGGGGTTGGATGGGTGTCCGCGGTGCGCGTCCGCACCGCCCCTACGAGACAGGAGACTTCCGCATGCCCAGTGTGTTCGTGCAAGGCAGGCCCACCGACTCGTACCCCCGGCTCGCCCCCGAGGCCCGGCGCGGGCGGGTGCGGCGCATCACCGAGGTCGGCGAGGAGGTGCTGCACAGGCCCTGCCGGGACGTGACGGAGTTCGGGCCCGATCTGGCCGCGCTGATCGACGACATGTTCCTGACGATGTACATCGCGGAGGGGGCGGGCCTCGCGGCGAACCAAGTCGGCGTCGATCTGCGGTTGTTCGTGTACGACTGCCCCGACGACGACGGTGTCCGACATGTCGGGCACATCGTCAACCCGGTCCTGGATCCGCTCGACACGGCCGGGCGCAGGCTGCTCGACGACAGCGAGGGGTGCCTGTCGGTGCCCGGTGCCGTCATGGACGTACCGCGTCCGGACCGGGCCGTGGTCCGGGGGTTCGACCGGGACGGCGAGCCGCTCGTGATCGAGGGGACCGGGTACTTCGCGCGGTGTCTGGCGCACGAGACCGACCATGTGAACGGGCACGTGTATCTGGACCGGCTGTCCGGGCGGGACCGCAAGGAGGCGCTGCGGCAGGCGGCGGACCGGCGGGAGGAGGTGCTCGCCCGCCGGGCGGCCAACGCCGAGGCGCTGAACGGCGCTCGGGACACCCAGGGCGCTCAGGGCACCCAGGACGCGCGGGGCACGTTCAGCGCCTGAGGGAGTTGACCAGCGCCCACCCCGTCACGCCTTCGGCGCCACCTTGCTCAGCCCGTTGATGATCCGGTCCATCGCGTCGCCGCCCGTGGGGTCGGTGAGGTTGGCGAGCATCTTGAGGGTGAACTTCATGAGCAGCGGGTGGGTCAGGCCACGCTGGGCCGCGATCTTCATGACCTTCGGGTTGCCGATGAGCTTCACGAAGGCGCGGCCCAGCGTGTAGTAGCCGCCGTAGGTGTCCTTGAGGACCTGCGGGTAGCGCTGGAGGGCGATCTCCCGCTGGGCGGGAGTGGCGCGGGCGTGGGCCTGGACGATGACGTCGGCCGCGATCTGGCCGGACTCCATGGCGTAGGCGATGCCCTCGCCGTTGAAGGGGTTCACCATGCCGCCGGCGTCGCCGACCAGGAGCAGGCCCTTGGTGTAGTGCGGCTGGCGGTTGAAGGCCATCGGCAGGGCGGCACCGCGAATCGGGCCGGTCATGTTCTCCGGGGTGTAGCCCCAGTCCTCCGGCATGGAGGCGCACCAGGCCTTCAGCACCTCGCGCCAGTCGAGCTCCTTGAAGGAGTCGGAGGTGTTCAGCACGCCGAGGCCGACGTTGGAGGTCCCGTCGCCCATGCCGAAGATCCAGCCGTAGCCGGGCAGCAGCCGGTCCTCGCCGGGGCCGCGGCGGTCCCACAGCTCCAGCCAGGACTCCAGGTAGTCGTCCTTGTGGCGGGGGCTCTCGAAGTACGTCCGTACGGCGACGCCCATCGGGCGGTCCTCGCGGCGGTGCAGGCCCATCGCGAGGGAGAGCCGGGTGGAGTTGCCGTCGGCGGCGACCACGAGGGGCGCGTGGAAGGTGACTTCGCGCTTCTCCTCGCCGAGCTTCGCGTGCACGCCCGTGATGCGGCCGGTGCGGTCGTCGATGATCGGGGCGCCCACGTTGCAGCGCTCGTAGAGCCGGGCCCCGGCCTTCTGGGCCTGGCGGGCGAGCTGCTCGTCGAAGTCGTCGCGCTTGCGGACGAGGCCGTAGTCGGGGAAGGAGGCCAGCTCCGGCCAGTCGAGCTGGAGGCGCACGCCGCCGCCGATGATGCGCAGGCCCTTGTTGCGCAGCCAGCCGGCCTCTTCGGAGATGTCGATGCCCATGGCCACGAGCTGTTTGGTGGCCCGGGGCGTGAGGCCGTCGCCGCAGACCTTCTCGCGCGGGAACTCGGTCTTCTCCAGCAGGAGCACGTCGAGGCCGGACTTGGCCAGGTGGTACGCGGTCGTGGAGCCGGCCGGCCCCGCGCCGACGACGATGACATCGGCGGTGTTCTCGGACAGGGGCTCGGTCACGGCGGGATCTCCCCAGGCTCGGAATCAAGTTCGGAATCAAGTTCTGAATCCGCGTGCCGACCGGCACTGGACATGGGCAGTCTATTCAGCAGAATTGATCACCCGGCTGAAGGGCTGCCCCAGTGAACCGAGCTCTGCCCGTGGTACGGCTGCGTGTCCCCACCGACGAGGACGCCGTGGCCTGGCACCGGGTCTTCGACGACCCGGACGTCATGGAGTTCCATGGCGGCAGGTCCGCGGAGTTGTACGTCTACGAGGAACTCACCGCGCGCCAGCGCCGGCACGACGCCGAGCTGGGTTTCTGCCTGTGGACCATGGTCGACGAGGACGGGCAGGTCATCGGCTTCACCGGCGCCCAGCCCTGGCCGCGGGACTGGGGGCCGACGGGCGAGATCGAGATCGGCTGGCGGCTCGGACGGGCGTACTGGGGCAAGGGATACGCCACGGTGGCCGCGCGGATGACCCTGGAGCGGCTCAGGGCGGCGGGCGTCACGGACGTGGTGGCGATGGTCAGGCCCGGCAACGAACGGTCGATAGCGGTCACCAAGCGCCTCGGGATGGAACTCGCGGAGACCTACCCGCACCCCCTCCTCCAGGAAGAGGCGCTCTGTTTCCGGCTCTCCCTGTAGGCCGTCACCCACCGTAGCGGTCTGCTACAGAAAGACACCCGGCACTTCCGGCCGCCACAGGACCGGAGTTACCCTTCCAGTACCGCTGGGGGTGACATCTGTGCACATAACACCCAAGACGCCCGAAGTGCGCGTACCGCGTCTGGTCGGACTCATGGCCGTGGACGCGCGCGAGACGGCCCAGGCGCAGGGCCTGTTCGTCAACGCGCCGGACCGCAAGGACTTCCACCAGTCCGTCGTGGACTACGTCGTACGCCAGTACCCGCAGGCCGGCGCGGAGGTGCCACGGGACTCGGTCGTGTACGTGTGGTTCGACCTCGGCCCGGGCGAGGGCGGCGGGGGCATCCGCGAGCCCCGCGTCCCCAGACCCCCGAGCGGGGGCCTCCAGCGCGAACTGGACGAGCCGGGCGATCCGTACGTGGTCCGCTGCGTGACCGGACTCTGAGCCGGCGCCGGGCCGGTCAGCCCGCCTTGACGCCCCGGTGCAGGGCCACGATCCCGCCCGTCAGGTTCCGCCACGCCACCTTCGACCAGCCCGCCTTCTGGAGGCGCTCCGCGAGGGCCGGCTGGTCGGGCCAGGCGCGGATGGACTCGGCGAGGTAGACGTACGCGTCGGGGTTGGAGGAGACCGCGCGGGCCACCGGCGGCAGGGCGCGCATCAGGTACTCGGTGTAGACCGTGCGGAAGGGCGCCCAGGTCGGGTGGGAGAACTCGCAGATCACGACCCGGCCGCCGGGCCGGGTCACCCGGTACATCTCGCGCAGCGCGGCGTCGGTGTCCTGGACGTTGCGCAGCCCGAAGGAGATGGTGACGGCGTCGAAGGTGCCGTCCTTGAAGGGCAGCCTCGTGGCGTCGCCCGCGGTGAACGGCAGCCAGGAGTGGTTCCGCTTGCCGACCCGGAGCATGCCCAGCGAGAAGTCGCAGGGCACGACGTAGGCGCCGGTGCGGGCGAAGGGCAGCGACGAGGTGGCGGTGCCCGCCGCCAGGTCCAGGATCTTCTGGGCGGGGCGGGCGTCGACGGCCCTGGCGACCTCCTTGCGCCACACCCGGTCCTGGCCCAGCGACAGCACGTCGTTGGTCAGGTCGTACCGTTCCGCCACGTCGTCGAACATCGAGGCGACTTCGTGCGGCTGCTTGTTCAGGGAAGCGCGGGTCACGTCCCCATTCTTGCAGGCCGCCCGCCCGGGAGAAGCTGCGGCTTCTTCTTCCCGGCCACGTCCTCCACCCATCCGCACAGCAGCACGAACACCGCGACGAGGATCCAGCCGACACCGAACATGAACCACTGGCTCTCCAGCGGCAGCCACTTCTCGAACGCGGGCACGTTCCAGAACCGGTCGATCAGCGGCACGGCCAGGATCAACGCGATCTCGTGCCACAGGTAGATCGTCACCGCGCGGGAGTTGAAGACGGTGACGACCCGGTCCGCGCGCCGGAAGCGGGTCAGCCACGCGAAGCCGATCCGGAAGTACGACTTGGCCCACATCAGCAGCATCACGTACCCGGCGGACCAGAAGGCCTGGGCGAGGGGGATGTCGTCGAGGTCGTACGACCCCGTCTCGGCCTGGTGGGTGAGGGCGTACCAGCCGCCGAACCCGAGCGCGGCGGACGAGAGCACGACGACGGCGGCCGGCCTGATCCGGTCCATGACCCCGTCCCGGTGGGCGAAGCCGAGGATCCAGCAGAACAGGAAGGTGGCGAGGTCGGTCAGCGCGCTGCCGAGGCGGTCGTCCGGGGGCTGCCACAGGAACTGGAAGACCACGATCGGGGTCAGAGAGGCCAGCAGGACCGGCACCGGGGCCGTCCGGAACACCTTCAGCAGCACCGGGGACAGCAGGACGAACCAGAGGTAGGTGCGCAGGTACCAGAGGATCTCCCAGGCCTGCTCGCCCCACGCGTTGCCCGGCGGGTCGCCGAGCGGCACGACCCAGAAGACGATCTGCCAGCCCGGCATCCAGCCGTGGACCAGCATCGCGAGGACCACGAAGACGCCCCAGAACCAGAACGGCGGCAGCAGGCGGCGCAGCCGGCTCCTGACCACCTGGGCCGCCGGGCGCTCCAGGGACTTCGCCATCAGGGTCCCGGCCAGGCCGAACATGACCCCCATGGAGGGGAAGACCAGACCGGCCCAGGCCCACCCGAACGTGTGATAGGCGACGACCCGGACCAGGGCGACGGCTCTCAGCGTGTCGAAGTAGCGGTCACGGCCGGCGGGCCGAGACGGAGGCTTCTCCTCCTCCGCCTCGGCGTCGGTGGGAGCACCGGGGACCGGTGGCTCCGGTTCCGGCTCCACCACCGGCAAGGGGGCTGTCGCGTCCGGCACCGGAGCCGCGTACTGCTGCGGGTACGACTGCTGTACGTACTCCGGGTACCCGTACTCGGGCCCGTATCCCTGGTACTGCTGCGGATACCCCTGCTGCTGGTACCCCTGGGGCTGGTGGCCCTGCTGCTCCCAGCTCATCAGCCGACCCCCGCCGGGGTGCCGACCTCGCCGGTCCGCTTCAGCTTCTGCCAGCGCAGGCGGCCGCCGGTGAGCGCGGTGATGCAGGAGTGGATCAGGACGAGGTACATCATCTGCCGGTAGGCGAGCTGCTGGAGCGGCATCATCAGCAGATAGCGGTACCGCTCCTTGTCCAGCCTGAAGGCGTACGCGGCGCACACGAGCTGGACGCCGAGGACCGCCAGCCACGCGTACAGCGCCGCCCGGAAGTCGACGAAGATCATCGAGTAGGCGGTGAACACGTCGATCAGCGGGGCGAAGACCGGCGTGACGATCTGGAAGATCACCACCAGCGGCATGCCGACCCGGCCGAAGCGGCCCGAGGGCCCCCTGTCGGTGAGGGACTTGCGGTGCTTCCACAGCGCCTGCATGGTGCCGTACGACCACCGGTAGCGCTGCGACCAGAGCTGCTTGAGGGAGCCCGGCGCCTCGGTCCACGCGCGCGCGTGCTCCTGGTAGACGACCCGCCAGCCGGCGCGGTGCATCGCGATGGTGATGTCGGTGTCCTCGGCGAGGGTGTCCTCGCTCATCCCGCCGACCTGGAGGACCGCCTCGCGGCGGAACGCGCCGATCGCGCCCGGGATGGTGGGCATGCAGCGCAGCAGGTCGTACATCCGGCGGTCGAGGTTGAAGCCCATCACGTACTCGATGTGCTGCCAGGCCCCGATCACGGTGTTGCGGTTGCCGACCTTGGCGTTGCCGGCGACCGCGCCGACCTCCGGGTCGGCGAAGGGCTGCACGAGCTGCCGTACGGTGTCCGGCTCGAAGACGGTGTCGCCGTCCATCATCACGACGATGTCGTGACTGGCGTGGCGGACACCGTTGTTGAGGGCGGCCGGCTTGCCGGCGTTCTCCTGGCGGATGACACGGACGTTCGTCATGCCGAGGGCCCGGGCCGCCTCCCGCGAGATCTCGGAGGTGCCGTCCGACGAACCGTCGTCCACCACGATGATCTCGATCGGATGGGTGCTCCTCGCCAGCGACTCCAGGGTGTTGGCGATGCACTCCTTCTCGTTGTACGCCGGGACGATCACGGTCACCGGCCGGGTGACCGCGGGCCCCCAGGAGAAGCGGCGTCTGTTGCGTTGCCGGTAGTGGCGGCGGGCGAGGATCAGCATCATCCCGAACCGGCCGATGACGGCCACGCCCACGACCACGAGTCCGGCCGACAGCGTGGGCACGGTGTACTCGGCGACGGCGACGGCCACGACGAGCGCCTTGCCCTCGTAGAGGGTCGCCCCGGTGGCCTCGCGGTGGGCGGCCTGGAGTCGGTCGGTGCCGTTCTGGTCGCCGCTGCGGTTCCCGCCCGGGAACTGCGCGCCCGTGCTCTGCGCCTCGACGACCCCGCTGACGGTGGTGAAGGTGTAGCCCTTCTCCCGCATCTTCTCGATGTACTCCGGCAGCGCCGCGATCGTCTGCTCGCGGTCGCCGCCGGCGTCGTGCATCAGCACGGAGGCGCCCGAGGTCCCGGACGGGGTGGCCCACTTGACGATCTTCGAGACGCCCGGCTTCTTCCAGTCGTCGCTGTCGGTGTCGACGAAGACGCTGGTGTAGCCCTCCTCGCCGAGCTTCTTGTAGACGGGCCAGCTGTAGTTGTCGATCGCGTCCGTCTCCGAGGAGTACGGCGCCCGGAACAGCGTGGTGGTGATGCCGGCCGCGCCCGCGAGGGCGAGCTGCGTCTGGGTCATCTCGCGCCGGATGCGGGCGTCGCTCTGGTACGAGAGGTCGACGTGGGTGAAGGTGTGGATGCCCACCTCATTGCCCTGGTCGACCATGTCCTTCACGATCCCCGGGTAGCGCGAGACCATCGAGCCCACCACGAAGAACGTCGCCGGTACGTCGTACTTCTCCAGGATCTCCAGCACCTGGGGCGTGTACGTCGGGTTCGGGCCGTCGTCGAAGGTGAGCGCGATCGTCTTGTCCGGCACGGAGGTCGTGGTCGCCTGGCCGCCCCTGAAGCTGATGATCGGCCCGCCGTTGATGATCTCGTCGGGGACCTTGCTGGAGCTGGCGCCGTCGCGCACCCGCTGGTCGCCGCCGACCTCGGCGCGCAGATAGCCGTCGAGCAGCATCACACTGGTCAGGCCGAGCAGGAGCAGCAGGGCGAGGATGACCCGCGGTTTCTGCAGCGCCGCGGCCCTGCCCGCCGCCCGCTCGATGCGGGAGGGGGCACGCCGGCGGCCGCGGGAGGGCGTCGTCGTGGTCATGTGGTGGGCCGTTCCGGTCAGTTGGAGGCCGCGGAGGCGGTCGCGGTCGGGGCGGCGCTCGGCGGAGCGCCGGTGGCGGCGCCCGAGGGCGGAGTGCCGGTGGGCAGGGCCGGCGGGGTGCCGACACCGCCCTGCGGCTGGATGCCGCCGGGGCCGGAGGTCGAGGAACCGCCGGGGCCGCCCGCGAAGGGCAGCAGCGTGGTGCTGGAGACGCCGATGCCCATGAAGGCCAGGCCCAGGACGACGGCGTATCCGAGGGACAGGGCGCCGAAGAGGAGGCCGATCCGGCGCAGCAGCCGGGAACGGCGTCCGGAGTTGTCAACGAACACGGGCCCTTCGACGGACCCGTTACTGCCGCGTTTGCGGCGGCGACCGCGCGCGTCGGCGCGGTTTTCGGTGGCAGGCTCGGAATGCATTCCCCAGACGTTAGGCGGTCTTTATGTGTTCGCATTTGGCGTTCTTGTGAAGCGCATATGAGAAGGCCCTTATGCTGTCTGTTTCCTGAGAGGGGCCGGGAAAGCTCAGGTCCGTGTGAGACATTCGCTCCCCGAAAGGTGACCTCACGAGAGCGGGTGCATGCGAAATGCGGAGTTTCCTGAAGCCGATGGCCGGGCTCAGTTGTCTGGTCGCCCTGGCCACGGCGGGGTGTTCCTCCGCAGCGGACAGCACCTCGGACGCGAAGCCGCCGGACCGGAGCAGCGCGTCACCGTCGGCGGTCACCGGGTACGCCCCGTACGTCAGTGCCACCGGGGCCTCCGACAACGACTCCGCGGGCTCGCCCTCCGTGTACAACCTCGCGTTCGTGATCGCCGACGGCAGTGACTGCACGCCGTCCTGGAACGGCACGTCCGCCGTCGGTGACTCGTCCGTCGCGTCCCGGATCGACGCGCTCAAGGAGGACGGCGCCGAGGTACGGGTCTCCTTCGGCGGGGCGTCCGGGAAGGAGCTGGCCGAGACCTGCTCCAGCGCGGCGAAGCTCGCGGCGGCGTACGGCTCGGCGCTGGACGCGGCGGGTTCCTCGCTCGCCGACTTCGACGTCGAGGGGGACGCGCTGACGGACTCCGACTCGGTGGAGCTGCGGTCGGAGGCGATCGCGTTGCTCCAGGAGGAACGGACCGATCTCGCCGTCTCGTTCACGCTGCCCGTGATGCCGTCGGGGCTCGACGACGACAGCGTGGCTCTGCTGGAGTCCGCGAACAACAACGCGGTTCAGGTGTCGACGGTCAACATCATGACGATGAACTACGGGGAGTCGTACGACGGGGACATGGGGGATTACGCGATCACCTCGGCGAAGGCGGCGCAGACGCAGTTGAAGTCGGTCTTCGGTACGTCGGACTCCACTGCGTGGCGGGCTCTTGCGCTCACCTCGATGATCGGGACGAATGACGTGGACGGGGAGACGTTCACGTTGTCCGACGCGGCGCAGGTGCGGGAGTTCGCCGAGTCGCAGGGGGTGGGGTGGGTGTCGATGTGGTCGACGTTCCGGGATCAGCAGTGTGCGTCGGGGGATTCCGGTGAGGATGATCCGTTGACCAATTGCAGTGGGGTTTCGCAGAGTTCGGGGGCGTTCGGAGAGGCTTTGGCCGGTTGAGTTTCGAGTGCCGGCCGGTGGGGGCTTGTCGCGCAGTTCCCCGCGCCCCTAAGTACTCACCTGCGCCTGTGTAGCAAGCGGCCCCTGATTACCGTTGCCACGCATTCCGTTCCGGAGAAGATCGCGAACGTCGCGTCCGCGCCGGGGAGCAACGGGGGTGGGGCCGCCTCCGCTGACCCGTCCTGGATTCTCAACCCCGACCTGTGCACGGCGTCGATCACCGTGGGGCGCTGCAAGGGGCCCACCACCGCCGCCGTGCCCTGCGCCAGCAACCGCTGTACGCCCCGGCGTGCGCTCGCGCCCCATCGCGCGTCGGTCATGGCCAGGGCCGACAGTGCCTCGCCGGTGAGAGGTTCGTCGCCCAAGTCCTCCCGGGGGTCGGGGTGGTAGGACTCCTCCAGCAGCTCCCGCCCGTGCGGGTGCAGCAGGCCGGGGGTGAGGACTCCCGGCCAGCGGCGCACCCGTGCCGTCGGATGGGCGGCCACCAGGTCCTCGTACGTCTCCACGGCCGCGATCCGTCGTCCCTCGACCAGTACCGCCCCGCCGGGCAGCGAGGGGCTCTCGCCGCCCGGGTTCACGAGGTCGGCGGTGTGGATCGTCAGCAAGGCGGGCCTAGTTGGACGCGAGGATCTTCAGCTCGGGGTGGGCGGTGCCGCCCTCGATGGCCGTCGAGGAGATGTGGGACTGGACGCGCGCGTCGACCGGGTCGTTCGCCGGGTCGTCGTGGACCACGAGGTGTTCGTAGGTCGTCGAGCGCTGGGCCGGGACACGGCCCGCCGTGCGGATCATGTCGATCATTTCCTGGAGGTTGGAGCGGTGCTTGGCACCGGCCGCCGAGACGACGTTCTCCTCCAGCATGACCGAGCCGAGGTCGTCCGCGCCGTAGTGCAGGGTGAGCTGGCCCGCGTCCTGGCCGGTGGTCAGCCAGGAGCCCTGGATGTGGGCGATGTTGTCCATGAAGAGCCGGGAGATGGCGATCATCCGCAGGTACTCGAAGATCGTGGCCTGGGTGCGGCCCTTCAGGTGGTTGTTCATCGGCTGGTAGAGGTACGGGATGAAGGCCCGGAAGCCGCCCGTGCGGTCCTGGACGTCACGGATCATCCGCAGGTGCTCGATGCGCTCGGCGTTGGTCTCGCCCGTGCCCATGAGCATGGTGGAGGTGGACTCCACGCCCAGCCGGTGCGCGGTCTCCATGATCTCCAGCCAGCGCTCGCCGGACTCCTTGAGCGGGGCGATGGCCTTGCGGGGGCGCTCGGGCAGCAGCTCGGCGCCGGCGCCGGCGAAGGAGTCGAGACCGGCCGCGTGGATGCGCTGGATCGCCTCCTCGACCGAGACCTTCGAGATCCTCGCCATGTGCTCGACCTCGGAGGCGCCCAGCGAGTGGATGACCAGCTGGGGGAACTCCTTCTTGATGGCGGCGAAGTGCTTCTCGTAGTACTCCACGCCGTAGTCCGGGTGGTGGCCGCCCTGGAACATGATCTGCGTGCCGCCGAGCTCGACGGTCTCCGCGCACCGGCGCAGGATGTCGTCCAGGTCGCGGGTCCAGCCCTTGTCCTTGGCGGTGGGCGGGGCGTAGAACGCGCAGAACTTGCACGCCGTGACGCAGACGTTGGTGTAGTTGATGTTCCGCTCGATGATGTACGTCGCGATGTGCTCCGTGCCCGCGTACCGGCGGCGGCGCACGGCGTCCGCGGCCGAGCCCAGCGCGTGCAGCGGGGCGTCGCGGTAGAGGTCGAGCGCCTCCTCCGGGGTGATGCGCCCACCCTCGGCGGCACGGTCGAGGACGGACTGAAGGTCGGCCTTCTCGGTCACCGGGGCGTGCCTTTCGTCAAGGATTCGGGCGGTCCGGGCCAGCCTACGCCAGCCCTGTGACAAGCCGGATGTCAGGCCGTGTACGCACCGATGAGCAGCCCCGCGTACACCCCCGTGATCAGGAACGGTCCGAACGGGATCGCCGTCCTGCGCCCCGCCCTGCCCGCCAGGACCAGGGCACCGCCGTACAGCGCGCCGAGCAGGAACCCGGCGAAGGTGCCCAGCAGCACGGTGTCCCAGCCGTACCAGCCGAGGACCGCGCCCGCGCCGAGCGCCAGCTTCACGTCGCCGAAGCCCATGCCGCCGGGGTTGATCCGCCACAGCACCCAGTAGCCGGCGCCGAGGGCGAGGGTGCCGGACAGGGCGTGCGTCCAGGTGCCGGTGTGCTCCGGCAGGGAGGAGACCGCCCCGAGCAGGGCGAGCGCGGCGGCCGCGAGGGGGAGGGTGAGCGGGTCGGGCAGCCGTCGTACGCGCACGTCGACCACGGCGAGCAGGACGCCCACCGGGGTGAGCAGCAGCCAGACGGCGATCTCCGGGCGGGTGCCGGTGGCGGCGGCGAGGGCGGCGCAGAGGAGGGCGGTGAGCTGGCTCGGAGA
>NZ_LJBR01000024.1 GCF_001282115.1 Streptomyces sp. NRRL B-24085
AGATGTGTATAAGCGACCGCCTCCTCCTCCACGGCCCGCCCCAACAGCCGTTCGGCTTCCGCCCGATGGCTGTCCCGCATGTCACGTCCCCCTCCGGCGGCAACGGCTTTCTTGGTCAAGTGTGCTGCGGACGGGGCATCGGGGCGAGAGGGCGAACGCTCCCGGCCTCACCGGAAAGGGCGCGTCATCGCCCCTCGCGTCACCGTCCTCGCCCACGTCACCGTCCGGGGCACGTCTGACGCCCCGCCCGAGGGATACTGCGGCAGGATGGACCCCATGCCGAACCGACTGGCCCACGAGACGTCCCCCTACCTCCTCCAACACGCGGACAACCCGGTCGACTGGTGGCCCTGGTCGGCCGAGGCCTTCGAGGAGGCGCGGAAGACGAACAAACCCGTCCTGCTGAGCGTCGGGTATTCGAGCTGCCACTGGTGTCATGTCATGGCCCACGAGTCGTTCGAGGACCGGGCGACCGCGGACTTCCTCAACGAGCACTTCGTGAGCGTCAAGGTCGACCGCGAAGAGCGCCCCGATGTCGACGCCGTCTACATGGAGGCCGTGCAGGCCGCCACCGGGCAGGGTGGCTGGCCCATGACCGTGTTTCTGACGCCGGAGGCCGAGCCCTTCTACTTCGGGACCTACTTCCCGCCCTCGCCCCGTCAGGGCATGCCCTCCTTCCGGCAGGTGCTGGAGGGGGTGCGGGCCGCATGGAGTGATCGGCGGGACGAGGTCGCCGAGGTCGCCGGGAAGATCGTGCGGGACCTGGCCGGGCGGGAGATCTCCTACGGCGACTCGCAGGCGCCCGGTGAGGAGCAGCTCGCCGCGGCGCTGCTCGGGCTGACGCGGGAGTACGACGCGCAGCGCGGCGGGTTCGGCGGGGCGCCGAAGTTCCCGCCGTCCATGGTGGTGGAGTTCCTGCTGCGGCACCACGCCCGCACCGGCGCCGAGGGCGCTCTCCAGATGGCGCGGGACACCTGTGAGCGCATGGCCCGCGGCGGTATCCACGACCAGCTCGGCGGCGGTTTCGCCCGCTACTCCGTGGACCGGGACTGGGTCGTGCCGCACTTCGAGAAGATGCTCTACGACAACGCGCTGCTGTGCCGGGTCTACGCCCATCTGTGGCGGGCTATGGGTTCCGAGCTGGCTCGGCGGGTCGCGCTCGACACCGCCGACTTCATGGTGCGTGAACTGCGTACCGCCGAGGGCGGGTTCGCCTCCGCGCTGGACGCCGACAGCGACGACGGGACCGGCAGGCACGTCGAGGGCGCGTACTACGTGTGGACGCCGGAGCAGTTGCGTGAGGTGCTCGGTGAGCAGGACGCCGAGCTCGCGGCGCGGTATTTCGGGGTCACCGAGGAGGGGACCTTCGAGCACGGGCAGTCAGTGCTGCAACTGCCGCAGCAGGACACGGTGTTCGACGCGGAGAAGGTCGAGTCGGTCAGGCGGCGGCTGTTCGACGCGCGTGCGGAGCGGCCCGCGCCGGGCCGGGACGACAAGGTGGTCGCCGCGTGGAACGGTCTCGCGATCGCCGCGCTCGCCGAGACGGGGGCGTACTTCGAGCGTCCGGACCTGGTGGACGCCGCGCTGGGGGCGGCCGACCTTCTCGTACGGCTGCATCTGGACGAGCAGGCCCGGCTGTCCCGTACCAGCAAGGACGGTCAGGTGGGTGCGAACGCCGGGGTGCTGGAGGACTACGCCGATGTGGCCGAGGGGTTCCTCGCGCTGGCGTCCGTGACGGGGGAGGGGGTCTGGCTCGATTTCGCCGGGTTCCTGCTCGACCATGTGCTGACGCGGTTCACGGGGCCGGAAGGGGCGCTGTTCGACACTGCTGCCGATGCCGAGCGGCTGATCCGGCGGCCGCAGGACCCGACCGACAACGCGGTGCCGTCGGGGTGGACGGCGGCGGCGGGGGCGTTGTTGTCGTATGCCGCGCAGACCGGGTCGGAGCCGCATCGGGAGGCGGCGGTGAAGGCGCTCGGGGTGGTGAAGGCGCTCGGGCCGCGGGTGCCGCGGTTCGTCGGGTGGGGGCTGGCGGTGGCGGAGGCGAACCTCGACGGGCCGCGGGAGGTCGCGGTGGCGGGGCCTTCCCTGACCGACCCGGCGACGCAAGCCCTGCACCGCACGGCGCTTCTGGGGACCGCGCCGGGTGCCGTGGTCGCCGTGGGGGCTCCGGACAGCGGTCTCCCGCTGCTCGCCGACCGGGTCCTCGTCAATGGTGAGGCCACCGCGTACGTCTGCCGGCACTTCACGTGTGACGCGCCGACGACCGACGCGGACGCGTTGCGGGTGGCGCTGGGCGGTTAGGCGTCCGCCGCGCCGTCGTGGCCGGTCGCGCGGTTCCCCGCGCTCCTGAAGGGCGGGAACTGGGCCAGGGCGTTCGCCACGATCGCCTCCAGCTTCTCGTGGTGGGCGCCTTTCCAGTAGGCCCGGCCGCACTCCTGGCATTGCGCGAAGACGTCGTACGACCGCTCCGTGCCGCCCTCCAGGCGGTCCGCCACCTCCTCCTTGGTGGCCTCCTTCAGCAGGCCGTTGCAGGCCGTGCAACGGGACCACGGCTGCAAGCGGGGGCGGAAGCGGTCCAGGGTGTCGCGGAGCTGGGCTTCCGGGTCGGTGCTGTACACGAAGGCGCCCGCCCAGAGTTCCCGTCGGCGCAGGAGGCCGCGGTCGCGGCTGAGCAGGACCCGTTTCTCGGTGGCGGAGCGGGTGGCGAGGGCCGGGTCGCCGATGTCGGTCGACTCGTAGGCCGTGTCCACGCCGAGCAGGCGCAGCCGGCGGGCGAGGGTGCCGAGGTGGACGTCGAGGAGGAAGCGGAGCGGGGCGCCGGGGACGTGCTGGGGGCGGGCGACCGGCAGGACGTGCACGGTGTCGCCGGCGGCGGGGACGTACGACCTCGGCACCTCGCGGTCGTCGACGCGTAGTGCGCCGACCTCGGTGAGCGGGACGCCGAGGGACTCCACGACGTGGCCGAGGGAGGAGGTGCCGTCGGTGGTGACCGGGGTGGCGCCGTGGCGGCGTGCGTGCGGGACGAACAGGGCCAGCTCGGGGGCGATGTCGACGTGGATCTCGGGTGCGCTCACCGGGTCAGGATGGCATGCGGGCCGGGGGTGGTCTCAGGGCTTTTTCGCGGGGAGCCCGTGTTCCAGGACGTGCAGGGCGCGGTCGGTGAGGCCGTGCAGGTCGTCCTGCATGCCGTGCTCCGCCCAGTACTGGTAGACCTCGGTGAGGCCGCCGATGAGGGACATCGTCTGGACCCGTACCTCCAGGTCGTCGGTGTCCCGGCCGGTGCGTTCCGCGATGGCACTGGCGAGGAGCCGGCCGGTGACGGACATGCTCTCCATCATGCGGGCGCGCACCGCGGGCACCTGGATCATCAGGTGGGCCCGCAGCCGGGTGACCTCGTGGTCCACGGCGGAGACGGCGAGGGCGCGGTGCAGGATGTGCCGCACGGACTCCATCCACGGCTCGTCCAGCGGCCGGGAGCGGAGCTCTTCCAGCATGACGGGGTCGTACTCGTCCGTGAGGACGATGTCCTCCTTGGTGGGGAAGTAGCGGAAGACCGTGGACGGCGACACCTCGGCGCGCTCGGCGATCTGCTCGACCGTGGTGGCCTCGTAGCCCTGTTCGTCGATCAGCGCGTAGGTCGCGTCGCGGATCGCCGTCCGGGTCTTGATCTTCTTCCGTTCGCGAAGTCCCAGCTGGGAGACGTCAGCGGGGGGAGAGGGGTGTACGGGCGTCATGGGTGCCATTCTCAGGCATGGGACTCCTCGGCAGCCATGTCCGGGTCCGCGGTGCTCTCGGCCGGGTGGGGTGCGGAGGGCAGGAAGGCGGCCGCGAGGAGTGCGGCAACGAGGGCGGCGATGCCGCAGACGAGCAGGACGACGCCCATGCCGTGGACGTACGCGTCGTTCGCGGAGGCCAGCAGGTCGGCGGAGCCGGTGCGCTGGGCGACCAGGTGTGCGGCGACCACGGACTCCCCGGCGGTGTCGGCGGCCTGTGCGGACAGTCCGGTGACGTCGAGGCGGTCCCGGAAGGCGCCGGCGAGCAGGCTGCCGAGCAGGGCGATGCCGATCGCGCCGCCGACCTGGCGCATGGTCATCAGGAGTCCGGAGCCGCTGCCGGCGCGGTCGCGGGGCAGGGCGCTCAGGCCGCCGTTCATGGCGGGGATGAGGGAGAGGCCGAAGCCGAAGCCGGTGAGGGAGAGCCACAGGGCGACGAATCCGTAGCCGGAGTCCACGGTCGTACGGCTGCCGAGGAGGCCGGCGAAGGCCAGGACCACCAGTCCGGCGCTGACCGTGGCGCGGGCGCCGAAGCGGGCCACGACCCTGGGGGCGAGGCGGGAGGCGACGAGGAGTCCGCCCATCATGGGCAGCAGGCGGACGCCGGTGCCGAGGGCGTCGTGGCCGAGGACGGCCTGGAGGAAGGGCGGCAGGACGAACAGCAGGCCGGTCAGGATGAAGTTGACCAGGGTCGCGGCGATCGTGTTGAAGAGGAAGCCGCGGTGGGTGAGCAGGGTCATGTCGAGCATGGGGCGCTGGACCCGGCGTTCGCGCAGGACCAGGGCGGTGATGAGGGCGACGGCCGCCGCGAGCATCCCGAGCACCAGGGGGTCGCCCCAGCCGCGGGTGGGGGCCTCGATGATCGCGTAGACGAGGGTGCCGAGGCCGGTGACGGTGAGCGCGGTGGAGAGGGCCTCGACCTTGGGGGAGGAGGGGTCGCGGGTCTCGGGGAGCAGGAAGACGCAGGCGGCGATCCCGAGGGCGGCCATCGGGACGTTGACCAGGAAGACCGAGCCCCACCAGAAGTGGTTGAGCAGCCAGCCGCCGATGATCGGGCCCAGCGGCAGGCCGAGCGCCGAGGCGGCGGAGACGATGCCGACGGCCTTGGTGCGCTCGTCGGAGGCGAAGAGCGTGGGCAGTACGGAGAGCGCGAGCGGGGTGACGAGGGCGCCGCCGACGCCCATCACCGCGCGGGCGGCGATCACGGCGTTCACGTCGTCGGCCAGGGCGCCGACCAGTGATCCGGCGAGGAAGACGGCGAGTCCGGCGATCAGCATGCGGCGCCGTCCGAACCGGTCGCCGAGCAGGCCGGCGGGGAGCATCAGGGCAGCGAAGACGACGACGTAGGCGTCCGCCATCCACTGCTGTGCGCCGGTTCCGGCGTCGAGGTCGGCGGCCATGGTCGGCAGCGCCACGTTGAGGATCGTCAGGTCGAAGCCGAGCGTCAGCATGCTCGCGACGAGGGCGGCCAGGGCCCACCAGCGACGGGGGTCCGGAGTGATGGTTTCCATAAATTGAGAGTAACTCTCAAAAGCTAGGAGCTGTCAATCGAATCCGGCATGCAAAAAGGGCCACGGCGGGGAAGCCGTGGCCCTCGGAGGGTGCGGAACGGGTCAGGCGTGCTGGTAGGCCACCAGGGAGATGCCCACGTAGTGGACGGCGAAGGCGGCCACGGTGAGGGAGTGGAAGACCTCGTGGAAGCCGAAGTAGCGCGGTGACGGGTTCGGCCGCTTGATGCCGTAGATCACACCGCCCGCGCTGTAGAGCAGGCCGCCGACGACGACCAGGACCAGGACCGCGACCCCGCCGGCGCGCATGAAGTCGGGCAGGAAGAAGACGGCGGCCCAGCCCATCGCGATGTAGCAGGGGGTGTAGAGCCAGCGCGGGGCGCCGACCCAGAAGACCCGGAAGAGGATGCCGGCCAGGGCGGCCCCCCAGATCCCCCACAGCAGCCACCGCCCCTTGCTGCCCGGCAGCAGCAGGATGGTCAGCGGTGTGTAGGTGCCCGCGATGATCAGGAAGATGTTGGCGTGGTCCAGCCGTCGTAGGACGCCGTCCATGCGAGGGCTCCAGGTGCCCCGGTGGTACAACGCGCTGACGCCGAACAGCAGGCAGGCGGTCAGGGCGAAGATCCCGCAGGCGATCCGGCCTCTGGTGGAGTCGGCGAGGGCGGTGAGCACCAGCCCCGCGACCAGTGCGGCGGGGAACGTGCCGAGGTGGAGCCAGCCGCGCAGCTTCGGCTTGATGGGCTCGGCCAGGTCGTGGGCGTGCTGCTTGATCTGGTGCGGCAGAGACGGTGCTTCGGCGTCGTGGGCGGGCGGCGTCATGCCCGGCATCGTACCTACGGGGCCGTAAGTTACGCATGAGTACGGCGGCTGGGGCGGCCGGGAGTGGCCATCCTCTCATGGGAGTTGACCAGTAAAGAAACCGTCTGCTGAACGCTACGTGCACGCAAATAAACGCGCTGTGTACAGAGAAAGCGTGGCGATCCTCACTCCGCTCACCTGTGATGCCCTCTGGACAGATGGGCGCTCCAGTCGGATGATCAAATGAGTGCGGTCGGCACCGGATGAGCGCCAAGGTCACCACCGAAAAGGTGCGAGATGCATCCGGGTCGCAGCCCCCACGGGGCCTCCAAACAAAAAATCCCTCATCTAGGAGCAATCGTGGCGCGCGACATCGCGGCTCCCCCCGTCATCCCCACCCAGCACAAGGAACTGATCTCGTGGGTGAACGAGATCGCCGAACTGACCCAGCCGGACAGCGTGGTCTGGTGTGACGGATCCGAAGCGGAGTACGAGCGCCTGTGCGAGGAGCTCGTCGCGAAGGGCACCTTCAAGAAGCTCGACCCCATCAAGCGGCCCAACTCCTACTACGCGGCCTCCGACCCGACCGACGTCGCGCGCGTCGAGGACCGCACCTTCATCTGCTCGGAGAAGGAGGAGGACGCGGGGCCGACGAACCACTGGAAGGCGCCGGCCGAGATGCGGGACGTCTTCACCGGGGAGAAGGGCATCTTCCGCGGTTCGATGAAGGGCCGGACGATGTACGTCGTCCCCTTCTGCATGGGCCCGCTCGGCTCGGACCTCTCCGCGATCGGCGTCGAGATCACCGACTCCGCCTACGTCGCGGTCTCCATGCGCACCATGACCCGCATGGGACAGCCCGTCCTCGACGAGCTCGGCTCCGACGGCTTCTTCGTCAAGGCCGTCCACACCCTCGGCGCTCCCCTGGAGGAGGGCCAGGAGGACGTGCCCTGGCCGTGCAACTCCACCAAGTACATCTCGCACTTCCCGGAGTCCCGCGAGATCTGGTCCTACGGCTCCGGCTACGGCGGCAACGCCCTGCTCGGCAAGAAGTGCTACGCCCTGCGCATCGCGTCGGTGATGGCCCGCGACGAGGGCTGGCTCGCCGAGCACATGCTCATCCTCAAGCTCACCCCGCCGCAGGGCGAGTCGAAGTACGTCGCCGCCGCCTTCCCGTCCGCGTGCGGCAAGACCAACCTCGCCATGCTGGAGCCCACGATCTCCGGCTGGACCGTGGAGACCATCGGCGACGACATCGCCTGGATGCGGTTCGGCGAGGACGGCCGCCTCTACGCGATCAACCCCGAGGCCGGCTTCTTCGGCGTCGCCCCCGGCACCGGTGAGCACACCAACGCCAACGCGATGAAGACGCTGTGGGGCAACTCCGTCTTCACCAACGTCGCCCTCACCGACGACAACGACATCTGGTGGGAGGGCATGACGGAGGAGACCCCGGCCCACCTCACCGACTGGAAGGGCAACGACTGGACGCCCGAGTCCGGTGTCCCCGCCGCCCACCCCAACGCCCGCTTCACCGTTCCCGCCGCGCAGTGCCCGATCATCGCGCCCGAGTGGGAGGACCCCAAGGGCGTGCCGATCTCGGCGATCCTCTTCGGCGGCCGGCGCGCCTCCGCGGTGCCGCTGGTGACGGAGTCCTTCGACTGGAACCACGGCGTCTTCCTCGGCGCGAACGTCGCCTCCGAGAAGACCGCCGCCGCCGAGGGCAAGGTCGGCGAGCTGCGCCGCGACCCCTTCGCCATGCTGCCGTTCTGCGGTTACAACATGGGCGACTACATGGGGCACTGGGTCGACGTGGCCAAGGACAAGGACCAGTCCAAGCTGCCGAAGATCTACTACGTCAACTGGTTCCGCAAGAACGACGAGGGCAAGTTCGTCTGGCCCGGGTTCGGCGAGAACAGCCGTGTCCTGAAGTGGATCGTCGAGCGCCTCGAAGGGAAGGCCGAGGGCGTCGAGACGCCGATCGGCATCCTGCCGGCCAAGGACGCCCTCGACACCAAGGGCCTCGAACTGGCCGACTCCGACCTGGAGTTCCTGCTCACGGTCGACAAGGAGGTGTGGCGGGAGGAGGCGTCCCTGATCCCCGAGCACCTCAACACCTTCGGCGACCACACGCCGAAGGAGCTGTGGGACGAGTACCGGGCCCTGGTGCAGCGCCTGGGCTGACGTCCCCCGAAGACGCCGCGGCCGGCTCCGATCGTGCCCTGACCAGCAGTATCGTCACGGCCGGCCGCGGTTTCAGTACGGCGAGGCCGCACACAATGGGGTGTGCGGCTGTGGGCCCGTCCTCACCTGTCCCGTCCGCCCCGACGGGAAGCAGGGTGAGGACGGGCCCTCGCCGCGCTCCGGGTTTGTCGCGTTCCGGGTCCGCCGCGTTCCGGGTCCGTCGTGTCCCGGGGTGTGCCGCGTTTCGGGGGGCGTCGGCTCCGGGTCCGTCGTGCTCCGGGTTGGCCGGCTCCGGGGCTCCGCCGGCCGGGTTGGCCGGCTCCGAGGTCCGTCGCTCCGGGTTCGCCACGCCCTGGGGTGTGCCGCGTTGCGAGGGGCGTCGGCTCCGGGTCCGTCGTGCTCCGGGTTGGCCGGCTCCGGGGCTCCGCCGGCCGGGCTCGCCGGCTCCGAGGGTTCCGCCGCTCCGGGCTCGCCACGCCCTGGGGGTCCGCCGCGTTCCGGGTCCCGCCGTATCCCGGTCCGCCGTGTTCCTGATCCGGCCGCCTTCGTGACGTCGCCGCTTTCTTCGCCGGCGGGTTTCTCGTGGCCGACGGTTCTCGTGGTCTCGCCGGGTTGCGGGCGTCGCCGCGTTCGGGCTCCGCCGGACTCGCCTTCCGAGCATGCCGTTTTCCCGATCCGGCCGTTTGCGTGGCCCCGCCCCCCCGGGTTGGCCCGGCCGCGCCTGACCGTTTCCGCTAGTCCCCCGGAGGGCTAACGCTCCGACCGTTCCTCCAGGTAGCGGGTGTGGGTCTCCTGCCTCCTGGCCTCGGTGTCCCGCAGGGCCGCCGCCCAGCGCTCCGCCTCCCGCTTCAACAGGCCGAGCTGCTGCTCCAGATGGAGCTCGGGGGACTCCGTGCCCGGGGTCATCCTCGTCCACCAGCGGGTCCGGGCGAAGCTGTCCACCGCCTCCGGCAGGTCCCGGCGCACGATCCGGGACACCGCGTGGACGCCCTCCGGATCGTGGGCCAGGAGTTGCGCGGACCGGTCGCCGTCCAGCAGTGCGGACAGCAGTTCCGTCAGTTCACGCAGCCGGGCCGCCGCCGTCACCGACAGGTCGATGTCGGCCAGATAGGCCCGCAGCGTCTCGAAGTCCGCCCGCACCGCGGCCAGTTGGGCCGACGGGTCCGGGAAGTCGGGCAGCGCGGGGCGATCCGGCGGGGCGATCAGCGCGCCCGCGCCGTAGAGGCCGGCCACGACCACGGGCCAGTACGGGCCCGCCGCCCCGGTGAAGGTCAGCGCCAGGCCGGCCAGCCCGCACGCGCTGCCCGCGAGGTTCTTGCGGGACTCCAGATACCTACTGATAGCCACGGATCTCCTCGAAGGCGCCGTCCAGCGAGCCCTGGCGGGCGTCGAAGAGGCGGCCGCCGGTCAGGTCGGCGATGTGGGCCAGCTCGGAGCGGTCGGAGTCGCCGAAGAGGACGGGGAAGACGGGGATCCGACGGCGGTCCTCTCCGAGCCCGGCGTAGAAGGCGTCGAAGTCCTGCGCCTCCGCGCCCGCCGTGTTCTCGCCGTCCGTCATCAGCACGATCGACGTGAACGTGTCCCGGCCGGTGCCGAGATGGTCGTACGCCTTCTCCAGCGAGGTGTAGATCGCGGTGTCGCCGTCGGCCGACAGCGCCGAGGTGTCCTCCCGGAGGGCGTCCAGGCCGGTCCGCGGGTGCGAGGGATCGACCACATGGGTCCGTACGTCCTTCACCCGCGAACCGAACGGCATCAGCGTGACCTCCTCGCGTTCGCGGAAGTCGCCGGTGAGGTCGGTCAGGGCCGTCTTCAGGCGGTCCAGGCGCTCGCCCGCCATCGAGCCCGAGGTGTCCAGGACGTACACGGTCCGCGACGGGCGGCGCAGTTCGTTCTCGTAGGAGTCGAGCAGGCCGTCGGCGACGGAGCGGGTGCCCGGGAAGGGGAGTTCGCGGCGGCGGCCGGTATCCAGGCCGCTCGCCGGCGCGACCGCGGCCACGACCGGGCGGCGGTGGGTGCGCTCGGTGATCAGCCGCTGGATCCGCTCGGTGCGCAGGTCCTCCGTCACCCGGCGGACGTCCTCGCGGGTCCGCGCGTTCGTGGACCGCAGCGAGGTGAGCGGGTAGTCGGCGGTGATCACGCCGTCGCGGGGGCGGATCACGGTCAGGCCCGGGACGCCCTTGAGGACGGACTCGTAGTTGAGCAGGGCGTCGACGTCACCGCGCCGGGCGTAGGCCGCGGCCAGCCAGCCCGACGAACCCGAGGTCAGCTTCTGGCCCTTGAAGAACTCCTTCAGCCGGGGCGCGGCCGCGGTGACGTCCGCGTCGGTGAGCGCCGCCTGGGCGCCGGAGAGGGCCGAGGCGACCGACACCAGCGTGGCGAAGCCGGAGTTGGAGCGGGCCGGGTCGGTCATGCCGTACGTCAGCTTCCCCTCCCGGACGGCCCGCTCGACCTGGGACCAGGTGACGTCGGCGGGCTTCCAGCCGAGCGCCTTCACCGTCGCGGGCCGCACGCCGATCGCCACCGGGCTCGACATGACGGGGGTCTCGGAGACCACCTTCGCCGCCGCGTCGGGGCGCAGCCGCAGGTAGTCGTTCGAGGACAGCCACAGGGCGTCGTACCGGCCGTCGGTCCGGCCCCGGGCCAGCATCTCGACGGCGTCCAAGGTGCCGATGGGGTTCAGCTCCACCGTGACGCCGGTGTCCTTCTCGACCTGGGCGAGGACCGGCGCCATGTCGGTGAGCTCGCTGGAGGCGAGGACGCGGAGGGTGCCGGGCTCGGCGGGGCCGGGGACGCCGGGCGTCGAGACACCGCTGATCCCCTCGCCGTGGGTCGTGCAGGCGGTGAGCAGACCGAGCGCCGCGAGGCAGCCGGCCAGTGCGCGTCGTCTCATCCGAGGCCCCCTTCCAGGGCGCCCTGCGACCGGCTGCGCTCCAGGTACCCGCTCGCGTGCCGGAGTTCGGTGGTCAGGGACTCCACGGTCGCCGCCATCGCCTCGGTCGCCTGCACCTTGTACGTGTCGATCGCGTCGAGGGTCCGGTAGATCTGCTGGAACGCGGAGCGCAGGGTCTCGGCGCCGACCGCCGGGTCGGCCGCGATGCGCTGGATCTCCCCGCTCTGGGTCGCCAACATCTCGGCGTTGCCCCGGATGAGGTCCTCGGTCGTCCCGCGCAGGGCATTGACCTGCTCGACGACCTTCTTCTGGTTGTCGAGCGCGGAGGCCAGCATCACGGAGATCCGCAGGGCCGACACGGTGGTCGTGGCCGCCCGGTCGACGCCCTTGATCAGCTCCTCGTTGTTGCGCCGGACGACGTCCATGGCGAGGTAGCCCTGCGCGCAGACGGCGAGCTGGGTCAGCAGGTCCTGGTGCTTCTGCCGGACCGGGAAGAGCACGTCGGCGCGGAGCGCGTCGGCCGCCTCGGGGTCCGTCACGGCCGAGATGTGCTGCTCGACGGCGGTGTCCAGGGCCTCGGTCAGCACGACGTACTCCTGGAGCCTGCCCATGGTCTCCCACAGCCGGACCCGCTCGGTCTGCAACGCGGCGTTGTCCCGGCGCAGTTCGTCCTGCCCGCCGCGGAGCGAGCCGACGATCCGGTTCAGTGTCCCCTGCGCGGAGGCGTACTTGGCGACGTGGTCGCGCAGCCTGTTGCCGCCGGGGAGCCGGGACAGGAACCTGCGGCCCCTGGCGGCGGGCAGGTCCCGCGGGTCCAGGTCCTCGACCACGCGCCACAGTTCGACGAGCGATCCGGCCACCTGCGACTGGGCGTCCCCGCCCTGGTCCGGCAGGCTGCGCACGGTCCGCTCCAGCATCCGGTTGGACTGCGCGGCGGCCCCGCGCATCTCCCCGGCGCCGAGCGCGGTGATCTCGCCGACCTTGCCGGCGAACTCGGGCGAGCGGGCGTCGAGTGCCGCGAGCCCCTCGACGTACGCGGCGGCCTTCTCGGTCATGCCGGCCCGGACCGAGTCGTCGACGGGGACGAGCCCGCCGGCCTTCTCACGGGGCACGGCAGCCACCGGCTCGGGCGGAGTGAGCGTGAAGGTGTCGTTGTCGTTCATGGCTGTCATCGGTGGTGTCTCCCGTCATCCGCGCGCCCGTCGCGCCAGCTCGTGCAGCACCGCGGAGGTGGGCACGGGCGCCTGGCGGACGCCGGTCAGTTCCTGCTTGAGATAGGTGGCGGCCGAGGCGAACCCGGCGGCCTCGCCCTGCGGCCGGAACCCGTGCCGTACCTCCAGCTCGCGCAACCGCGGGTCGGTGGACAGGAGTTCGGCGAGTGCCTGGCCGTTCTCGGTCAGCGGTACGACCGTGTGGTCGCTGTTGACGGTGGTGTCCGGGTAGAGGACGACCAGGTCGTCGGGGTGCTGTCCGCCCGCGAGGAGCGAGGCGACCTGGGACTCGTAGACCAGGACCAGCGGGTTGCCGGCGCCGCTGACGAAGTCCCGGAAGGCCGCGTCCGTGCTGGACTGCTGGGCGCCCTGCACACTGACGAGCTTGTGCAGCAGGGGAGTTGTCCTGGCGACCTCGGTGCCGCTCGCGACCACCTTGCCGCCGTTCGCCACGTAGGAGGCGGCGGCGAGGTACAGGGCGCCGGAGTTCGAGGTCTCCGGGTCGGTGCTGGAGAGGTAGAGGGTGCCGGTCAGCTCCCCGTACTTCTCCGCGCCCCTGAGCTGCTGCCAGGTGCGGTCAGCGCGGGCCGCGTCCAGGTAGGCGGCCATCCGCAGCGTGCCGCGGTGTTCCCCGTCCAGCGTGGCCAGGCCGTTGCCCGCGAGGACCTGGGCGGCGCTCCTGTGCGCCACGACGACCAGGGGCGAGTAGAAGGGGCGGGGGAGGGTCCCCCGTACCCTGTGCCTCGCGGCGAGTTCGGCGGCCGGCGCCTGGCCGGACGGGAAGGCGAAGTCGTGGCCGCTGAGATCCAGCCCTTCCATGGCCCAGGACCCGGAGGTCTCGGCCCGTACGGTGTAACCCCTGGCGGCGAGGGCCTTCACCACGTCGGGATCTTCGAAGAACTCCGCCTTCTCCGACCCGATCACTCCCTGCACGGTCTTCGTTGCCGTGCCCTTGTCGTCCGCTTCCCGGCCCGCCACGACGGCTGCCACCACGCCGCCGACCAGCAGAACCGCGAGGACGATCCCTACGATGCGTCTCACACCGTGAAGAGTGCTCCCGGAACGGTAAGTTCCTGGGCAACGAGGGTGAACAGCGGGTGTAGTACCGGTCCCGGATCAACACGGCCGACCGGAAGCGCCCCTTCAGGGGCGCGGGGAACTGCGCGACAAGCCACAACGAACCCGCACCCGCCAGACGACCCGAACCCCTACGGCGCCAAGGCACCCCGGCCCAAGCCAACGCAGTGCATGGCACCCGGTCCGCACGTCGCTGCGGATGCGCGCGGACCGGGGCCGATCAGGGGAGCCGTACGGCTCAGTGCGCGGCGAGTTCGCGGGGGTCGGCCAGGGCCAGGGCGGCGCTGTGCGCGTCCATCCGCTCCGCCGCCAGGATCGCCGCCGCCGTGTCCGCCCGGGACGCCGCCACGAGCAGCGCGCGGCCGGCCACCGCGTGGGCGCGGCGGTGCAGGTCGGTGAGGTGCGGTTCCGAGGTGACCGGGGTCAGCGGTGCGCGGACCGGCGTGCCACCGCCCCGCAGCCGGGCCACCTGTGCGGCGAGCCGCTCGGCCGCGGTGTCGAGGTCGGCGGACGGTGCCAGCGCGCGCAGCTCGTCCGTGACGGCGAGCAGGGCGGAGAGATGGCCCGCGAGCTGGATGTCCAGCTCCTCCTCGCGGGAGCGGTGGGGGAAATCGGGGTTGGGGGCGTCGGCCATCGTGGAGTGGACCGACTTGGTGCGGATCGGTTCGTACATGGGATGGCCTCCTGTGCAGTCAGGAAACCATCCTAGCTTAGATTCCGTCTAAAGTTGAGCGAAGCAAAAAGATCGGCGCCGACGAGGTTTACGGCTGGCCGTACCCGTCCAGGAAGTTCCCGATCCGCCCGACCGCGTCCCGCAGGTCGCCGACGGTGGGCAGGGTGACCACCCGGAAGTGATCGGGTTCGGGCCAGTTGAAGCCGGAACCCTGGACGACCATGATCTTCTCCTGGCGCAGCAGGTCCAGGACCATCCGCCGGTCGTCCCTGATCTTGAAGACCTTGGGGTCGAGCCGGGGGAAGAGGTACAGCGCCCCCTTGGGCTTCACGCAGCTCACGCCGGGGATCTGGGTCAGCAGCTCGTACGCCACGTCCCGCTGTTCGACGAGCCGGCCGCCCGGCAGGACGAGGTCGTTGATCGACTGGCGTCCGCTGAGCGCGGCGACCACCCCGTGCTGGCCCGGCATGTTGGCGCACAGCCGCATGTTGGCCAGGACGGTCAGGCCCTCGATGTAGGAGTCGGCGTGCGCGCGCGGGCCGGAGATCGACATCCAGCCCACCCGGTAGCCCGCCACCCGGTACGCCTTCGACATGCCGTTGAAGGTGAGGGTCAGCAGGTCGGGGGCGATCGCGGCGGTCGGGGTGTGCGTGGCGCCGTCGTAGAGGATCTTGTCGTAGATCTCGTCCGAGCAGACCAGCAGGTTGTGCCGGCGGGCGATGTCGGTCAGCCCCTTGAGCATGGCCTCGTCGTAGACCGCGCCCGTGGGGTTGTTGGGGTTGATGATGACGATCGCCTTGGTGCGGTCGGTGACCTTCCGCTCCACGTCGGCGAGGTCGGGCATCCAGTCGGACTGCTCGTCGCAGCGGTAGTGCACCGCCGTGCCGCCGGACAGCGACACGGCGGCCGTCCACAGCGGGTAGTCGGGGGCCGGTACGAGGACCTCGTCGCCGTCGTCGAGGAGGCCCTGCATCGCCATCACGATCAGCTCGGAGACGCCGTTGCCGATGAAGACGTGCTCGACGTCGGTCTCGATGCCGATGGTCTGGTTGTGCATGACGACGGCCCGGCGCGCGGCGAGCAGCCCCTTGGCGTCGCCGTAGCCGTGGGCCGTCGAGACGTTGCGGAGGACGTCCTCCAGGATCTCGGGCGGTGCCTCGAACCCGAAGGCGGCGGGGTTGCCCGTGTTCAGCTTGAGGATGCGGTGCCCGGCCGCCTCCAGGCGCATCGCCTCCTCGAGAACCGGGCCCCGGATCTCGTAACAGACATTGGCGAGCTTGGTCGACTGGATCACCTGCATGCCTGGAGCTTACGGCCGGGTCAAGCTGACCGTGTCGTGTTTTCCGCCACTTGACTGCTCCCGTCCTGGTGGGGGACGGGATTCCTGGCTCAGGCCGCCTGTCGGAGCAGCGCCCCGGAAGGTCTCACGCCCTCGACGCCAGCCGGGGCCAGACCAGCCCGGACGAGCATCACGCGCGCGGAGTTCTTGTCCCTCGGGGACACCAGGCCGCACGCGGTGCAGGTGTAGGTGCGTTCCGACAGCGGCAGGGCGTGCTTGGCTCTTGCACCGCACTGTCCGCAGTCCATGGTGGTATGCGCGGGATGAACCAGATGCACGTCCCGCGCGTGTTTGCGACCCATCTCGATGAGGGCTTGTTTGGTCGAGCTGATCGCGGCGTCCGCTGCCTTGCGCGCCATCGGTGACTTTGCGAGAAACTTCGGGCGGAAGTCCTCGGCCGCGATCACGTCATGATCACGTACGACTCTTTTCGCCCATTTTCGGGCCGTGTCCTGCCGCTTCCGGGCGATCTTCTGGTACGTCTTCGCGCGCCATTTTCTCGCTTCACGGTAGCCCTTCGAAGCCGTCCGACCCTTTTTCGGCTTCCGGCGAGCCACCATCCGATCGTATCGCGACAGCTTCTCCTTTGCCCCTTTGCCGTGCTGGGGATGCGGGAGATCATGGGCATCCGATGTGGTGGTCGCAATCTCCTTCACACCCCAGTCCACGCCGAGCATCCGGCTGGTCTTCGGCAATGGCTCGATCTGGGCTGGGACGACGAATGAGGCGAACCAATCGCCGACGCTGTCCCGGTAGACGCGTACTGACGAGGGCTCGGTGGGTAGCTCCCGTGACCACACCACGGTCAGGAGGATTCCGCCGGCCAGGTGCAACCGCCCGTCTTTGAGTCGGAACCCGTGCCGTGTGTAGTTCAGGCTGGGGTTGGCGTCGTGCTTCTTCTTGTAACCCGGAATCCCGGCTCGTTGCCGGATCCGCAGCCGGTCCTTGATGTCCTTCAGGGCCTTTGTGCGGGACTTGCCGAAATCGCGGATCATTTGCTGCTGCGGAACGCTCGCCCCTTCGGCCAGCCATGGCGTGACGGCGCGGGCCTCGGTCAGCATTCGGTCCAGCCGTGCGGGACCGCACTTCTCACCCTGCGCGTGTGCCTTCTTCGAACGGGCCACGCACTCGTTCCACACCCAGCGGCATCGTCCCCATTCCGCCAACAGCCCGGATAGGGCCCCGGACGACAGCCTCAGACGGTACGTGTATCGAGCGTGTCCCGCCCCGGAAGTCGTCTCCGCCGTTGTCACGTCCCCACCTCGCCCTCACGATCGGCACCGCGGGCACTCGCCCGGTCTCACCCAGACCGTATGTGCGATGCCCGAACACTCGCCGCCCGTTCGCCGTCGTCACTCCTATTGGGTGAACAGGGGCGCAGATGTTCGAGAACCCAGAGGGCGGGCTGTTACGAGATCGGCAGCCCGTGGAGGTAGCCGCGGGAGTCTGTGACGTACAACGTTCCCTGCGCACTCACGGGACATCCGTCAGGGTCATGGCTGAGCAGGATGTCGTGGGAACGGAGCTTGCGGCCGTCCCGCAGTCGCCAGGCCGTCAGCGTTGCGGCGCGGTCTGCGGTGTACAGGGTGCCGTCCACAATGACGGGTCGGGTGAGAAGACGGCCCCTCGTTCGCTGTTTCCAGCAGGATTCGCCGGTGCGGGCGTCGAGGGCGACGAGCTGGTTGCCCACGTCTCCGAACACGAGGAAGCCATCTGCCGCGGCAGGGGCGGCGGCGAGCGCGGCCGGTGACTCGTGTGTCCACACCGTCTTTTCGGCTTTCGGATCGAGAGTGATGATTCGCCAGGAGGCGGATTTGCGCGACTGGACCAAGTGGATGCCCTCGCTGACGACGGACCACCTGGCCGCCAGTAGTTGCTCGACCTTGTGGGACCAGGTCATTGTGCCGTGAACGGGATCGATCACTCCCACCCGATCGCCTCCGAGCCCCCACTCCCGGGCTAATAGAAGCACGGTGCCACCCGAAATCTTGGATGCGCAGAGAAAGGTCACTTCCGGGCATTTGAGCGACGGCCAGAGGTCGTCATCGGTCCGCAGGTTGACGGCGTACAGACGACTGAGCGGTGTTGCCGCGTACAGCACGCCGTCGGCGATCCCCAGCAGACCGTCGCCGACCGTCAGTCGACGGCAAGGGCGCGGCCGTCCGGTGTGTAGATCGAACGCCTGTAGCGCGCCGTCTTTGCCTGCAAAATAGACAGCGTCGTCATGGAAGGCGGGAATGCCGGGAAACTTCATTTCGATCAGCGGGCGGCGGGTGCGACTTTTCGGGTCGATGACATGCAGTCGGTATCCCTCGTGGACCACCAGCATGCCGTCGGCTAGTACCGGCTGACGGGCGGCGCCCAAAGCGGCAGGTGTCCGCCAGGGCAGGACGCGCTCCGGAGCCGGTCGGGGGGTCCGCTTCTTACGCGACTTGTTCGGCCGAGGTTTCGGTTTCACCCTGGCCAGTGCTATGTCGTACTGCAACTCGCCACCGAAACGCGGGTTTTGTTGGGCCTTCTGTGCGTGGAGCCGTTCGCAGACGTAGTCGTACAACTCCCGCACGGAAACGAAGCCGTCACCATTACGGTCGGCAGCTCCGGTCCGCAACCCCTCGACGAACGGCTCGGTGAAACGGGAGAGGGCTGGTGCCGACGGGTCCGAGTGCTCACCCTCGTAGGCAAGCTGGGTTCTTGTGCCCGCGGTGATGACTACGCGGCCGTGTCCGGCGAGCGCTTCCTCGAACTCCGCCGGCGTGCCTCCCTTCGCGCCTGGCAGGAACCGCCCGCTGTAACAGCAATCGAGAACCACAACGATGCTTCTTGCCCAGCAGAGCTTCATCAGGTTGTGGACGAAGGCCGCCGGTATCGAGGAGGAGGCGGGCCACTCCGGATCGGTCGTGCGAACGGCGAAGTGGAGTGTGTCGTCACGGTCGTTCACGAACCCGTGGCAAGAGAGGTACAGCAGCCGGAAGTCGTCGGGCTGGGCTTGCCTGCCGAAGAACTGCTCGATCGCGCGCATGAGGGTGGTGAGGTCGGCGTCGATGAGCTGTTGTACGTCGAAGGCGCCGATCTCCTCGTCGGCCAGCACTTCGGCCAGGCGGGAGCAGTCCACTGCCGGGGAGCGAAGGGCGTCGAACGTGGGGTGCTCATAGGTCCCTGTCCCGATCAACAGGGCCCCTCGGTGCCCCTTGGCGAATGCCGGTGCGGTCATGCGCTGTCAGGATGCCTGAGGCGGGGTGCCGGACGTGTTGCGAGCGTCCTCGGTGGTGTCGAGAGCCGGGTGCGCATGCCCGAGGAACGCGTCGATGAGTTTCTCCCGCTCGGCGGCAGAGACGTGACCCAACTCGATACTGCGGCCCTCGAGCTCCACGCGGACACCGCGGACAGGCCGGTTCTTCAGCCAAGTGTCGACGAGGTGGAGTGCCTGGCGCAGTACGAACGAGGCGGCGGTGACGGCGATCGTTCCGGTGGCGATCAGTTCTCCGCCCTTCGATCCCGGAGTGGGGAGTGCGGCGGAATGCCCGGACCGGATGTCTGCCACATCGAGTTCGGCCAGCGATCGACGCAACTGGCCGCTCAGGCGCAGGAGTTCGTCGTCACCGAGGTCGGCACTTCCCAACAGCTGCAGCTCTACTGTTCTGTTCACAGCCCCTGTGATCTTCCCTCCGAGCGCCGAACGCTCTAGCGTCGCAACCTCCTCGCAGGATCGTAGCGACTCCCGGCCGGGAACACGTCCTTGCTGATAAGTTCTCCCTCATTGACAATGTGCATGACAAATCGGCGGGTGGCCGGAGAATCTCTCCGGTCACCCTCGTCATGCAAGAGGGGACCCCCACATGAGAAAGCCTCTCGTCGCCGCACTCAGCGCCCTGGCCCTGGCCGGAATGGGCGCGGCACCCGCCGTCGCCGCCGAGCCCGCCGCGTCCGGCGTCGGCAAGAGCGTCGACACGGACACCCCCGTCTCCGTGGTCCACGACGTCGTCACCTCCGCCACCTCGGCCCTGTCCCAGGTCACGTCACCGTCGCCCCGGCTCCGGGCCGTGACCCTCGCCGGGACCGTCTCGCTCAGCAACTGCTCCGGCTCGGTCATCCGGTTCCCCAACTCCCTGGACACCGACCCGGCGCTGGTCCTCAGCAACGGGCACTGCCTCACCACCGGCTTCCCCGCGCCGGGCGAGGTGCTCACCAACCAGGCGTCCAGCCGGTCCTTCGGGCTGCTCAACTCCTCCGGCACCCGGGTCGCCACGCTCCGCGCCAGCAAGCTCGCCTACGGCACAATGACCGACACGGACGTGTCGATCTACCAGCTCACCAGCACGTACGCGTCGATCAGGAACTCGTACGGGATCTCCGCGCTCACCGTGCAGGACACGCACCCCACCGCCGGGACCGCCATCACGGTGGCGTCCGGGTACTGGAAGCGGCTCTACAGCTGCAACATCGACGGGTTCGTGTACCGCCTGAAGGAGGGCGCCTGGACCTGGAAGGACTCGGTCCGCTACACCTCCGCCTGCCAGACCATCGGCGGCACCTCGGGCTCGCCCGTCATCGACCAGGCCACCGGCAAGGTCGTCGCCGTCAACAACACCGGCAACGAGGACGGCGAGCGCTGCACGGAGAACAACCCTTGCGAGGTGGACGCGAACGGCAACGTGACCGTGCGTGAGGGGATCAACTACGCGCAGGAGATCTACAACATTCCTGCGTGCTTCACGACGGGCAACCAGCTGAACCTCAACGCGAGCGCGTGCACCTTGCCGAAGCCGTAGCGCGCTCGGGGGTGCCGCGACCGGTTGTCCGGCGGCTGCTTCGCCGTCGTGGCCTGTCGCGCAGTTCCCCGCGCCCCTAGGTGGGTGACCTGGGCGTTCCGTCACATGGGACTGTTACGGACCGCCCGTCCCGCCAGGACCTCCGTGCGTTTGCCGTCCTCGATCACGAACCTGCCGTCGATCAGGACGTGCGGGATGCCCGTCGGCAGTCGGCGTGGGTTCTCGAAGGTCGAGCCCGGGGCCACCGTCCGCGCGTCGAAGAGGACCAGGTCGGCCCGGTAGCCCTCCTTGACCAGGCCGCGGTCCGGCAGGCGGAGGCGGGACGCCGGACGCGAGGTGAGGTGGGCGACGCACTCCTCCAGGGACAGCACCCCCAGTTCCCTTGCGTACGTGCCGAGATACTGCGGGAAGGTGCCGTAGGCCCGGGGGTGCGGCTTGGCCCCCTGAAGGATGCCGTCGGAGCCGCCGGTGTGGACCCGGTGCCGCATGATCGTGCGGACGTTCTCCTCGTGGCCGACGTGCTGGAGGATCGACGGGGCCAGCCGGTCGGTGAGGAGCAGGTGACGGGCGGTCGCCCAGCTGTCCAGACGGCGGCCCACATAGTGTGACAGCGCGGGGTCCGTGACCCCCGCGATCTCGATCGTGTCCCACTCCATCGGCACCCCGTGGCAGCCGTCCGAGCCGATCACTTCGAGGTGGTGGCGGATGCGCTCCGAGGTCTCGTCGTCCGCGAGCCGCTTGAGGATCTCCTCGGGACCGCCCTCGCTCGCCCAACTGGGCAGCATCGCCACGAGGGTGGTGCACCCCGGGGTGTAGGGGTAGGTGTCCAGGCTGATGTCCGCGCCCGACGCCAGGGCCTCGTCCAGGAGGGCCAGCAGTTCCGGCGCCCGGCCCTCGTTCACGCCGAAGTTCATGGTGGCGTGGGCGAGGTGGAGGGAGCAGCCGGCCTCGCGGGTCAGGGCGACCATCTCCGCGTAGGCCTCCAGGGCCCCCGCTCCGTACGAGCGGTGGTGGGGGCAGTAGTAGCCGCCGTACCGGGCCACCACCCGGCACAGCTCGGTGAGTTCGGCGTCCTTGGCGTACATGCCGGGGGTGTAGGTCAGTCCGGACGACATCCCCACCGCGCCCTGTTCCATGCCTTCCGCGATCAACTGACGCATACGGTCCAGCTCTTCGGGTGTCGCCTCGCGGTCCTCCCAGCCGACGACGAGCGCCCGGACCGTGCCCTGGGGGATCAGATAGGCCGCGTTGACGGCGATCCCGCGGTCGAGGCGGTCCAGGTACTCGCCCACCGACCGCCAGTCGAAGTCGATGTCGTCGCCGTGGCCGTTCCACCCGGCGATCGCGCGGCGGACCTCCGCCAGGGTGCGGTCGTCGACCGGGGCGTACGACAGTCCGTCCTGGCCCAGGACCTCCAGCGTGACCCCCTGCGCGGCCTTGGCGCTGTGGTCGGGGTCGCGCAGCAGGGCGAGGTCGCTGTGGGCGTGCATGTCGATGAAGCCGGGGGAGAGGGTGAGCCCCTCGGCGTCCAGCTCCCGCCGCGCCCTGGGGCGTTGGCAGCCGGCGTCGGCCGCCTCCTTGACGATCGAGACGATCCGGCCGCGGTCCACCACCACGTCGGCGCGGTACGAGGGGGCGCCGCTGCCGTCGACGACGTCCGCGTCCCTGATGACGAGCTCTTCCATCGCCGGACTCCTTCGCGTCTCAGAAGAACGTGCGGATGTACTCGACGACCGTGCCGTCGGCCTCCGCCACGGGGATGAGCTGCCACTTGTCGAAGGACGTGCACGGGTGCGAGAGGCCGAGGCCCAGCCAGTCGCCGACCTCCAGAGCGGCGTCGGGGGCGGTGGCCAGCCAGGCGTGCTGGTCGGAGAGCGCGGTCACCTCGATGCCGGTGGCCGGGTGCTCGGTGCCGTCCCGGCGGACCACCTGGGCGAAGGGGAGATCGAGGTCGTGGGCCGCGTCCCGCTTGCCCGCGTTGGCGAAGGCCTGGCCGGGAGAGGGGCGGGAGACGATCTGCGCCCACAGCCGGAACGCGGGCTCCAGGGCGCCCTCCTCGGGGATCCGGTTGAAGGGGGTCACCTTGCGGTAGTGGCCGTCGTCGTGCGAGACGTAGGCACCCGAGCGGAGCAACTTCAGGACCGGGCGGGAGAGTTCGGGGATCTCGGCGAAGACGTCGGCGACCGCGTCGAACCAGGCGCTGCCGCCGGCGCTGACCACGATCTCGTCGAGCCCTTCCGCCGCGAACCGTCCCGCCTTGTCGAAGTCGGCCGCCAGGGCCACCAGTCGGCGCAGCCAGGCGTGCACACGCTCCGGGTCCGCCCCCGGGACCTCGCCCTCGTAACCGGCGACCCCGACGAGCCGCAGCGTCCCGGTGGCCGCGACCGCGTCGGCGACGGCCGCGCACTCCGCCTCCGTGCGGACACCGGTGCGGGCGCCCTCGCCGGCGGCGAGTTCGACGACGACGTCCACCGGGCGGGGGGCGCCTCGCAGGGCCGCGTCCATCAGCTGGACCCCGCGCACGGAGTCGACGTAGCAGACGAAGCGGAAGCTGTCGTCGCCGGCCAGTTCGCCGGCGATCCACCTCAGGGCCGCCGGGTCCACCAGTTCGTTGGCGAGGAAGACCCGCTGGACGCCGTACGCCCGCGCGACCCGTACCTGGTGGGGGACGGCCAGGGTGATGCCCCAGGCGCCGCGCTCGATCTGCCGCTGGAAGAGCTGGGGGGCCATGGTCGTCTTGCCGTGCGGGGCGAAGGCGAGGCCGTGCCGGGCGGCGTACGACTCCATGAGTGCGAGGTTGTGCTCCAGGCGCTCGGCGGACAGGGCGAGCACGGGGGTCGTGAAGCCGTCGGTGAAGAGGTTGCGGCGCTGGGCGGTCAGCTCGGCGACGGTCAGGCCGTCCGCGTCCGGGGGCAGCCCCTTGAAGCGGTGGTCGACGCGGTCCTCCGCGAGGCGGGCGAGCGCTTCGGTACCGGACACGGGGCCTCCCTGAAGGGTGCGTTGCAGTGTGTGCAACGTTCATTGCGTATATCGCTGACTGCTGTCTAACATCCACGCCAACGCCGGGTCAATGAAGGAGCCAGCACCATCGTGAATGCCCCCGACGCCGTGGACGTCGTCGCGCTCGGCGAGTCCATGGTCACGTTCCTGCCCAGTCGCCCCGGGCGGCTCGCCGACGTGCCGTCCTTCGACCGGGCCATCGGCGGGGCGGAGTCGAACGTGGCCTGCGGCCTGGCCGCCGCCGGTTTCGCGGTCCGGTGGGTCAGCCGGGTCGGGGCGGACGGGTTCGGGGACCACCTGGTCGAGACGATCGGGGGGTACGGCGTCGATGTCTCCTCGGTGGGGCGTGATCCGTCCCGGCCCACCGGGGTGTACTTCCGTACGGCGGGGGACCGGGGTTCGACCGGGCACGAGGTCGCCTACTACCGGGCAGGGTCTGCCGCTTCCGTGATGTCCGTGTCCGACGTGGACCTGTCGGCGGTGCGGGCGGGGCGGGTGCTGCACCTGTCGGGGATCACCGCCGCGTTGTCCTCCGAGTGCCTGGAGCTGGTGCGTGAACTGATGACTCCCGCGCCGGGACGTCCGCTCGTGTCCTTCGACGTCAATCACCGGGCCGGGCTGTGGCGGGACGCGGAGGGTCCGCGGGTGCTGCTGGAGCTGGCGCGGCGGGCCGACATCGTGTTCGTCGGCGAGGACGAGGCGGAGGAGGCGTGGGGGGTCACGGGGGGTCCGGCGGCTGTTCGTCGGGTCCTGCCCGAGCCCGGGGTGCTGGTGGTGAAGCAGGGAGGACGGGGGGCTACGGCATTCGTTTCGGCGGCGGGTGGTGGTGGGCTGGTCGCGCAGTTCCCCGCGCCCCTGGGTGGGTCCATGCACGCCAATTCGGCTGCGACGGGCGACGCCCACTCCCGACCAGCCGAAGCTCACGTCACCTTCGTTCCCGCCCTCTCCGTCGACGTCGTGGCCACCACCGGCGCCGGTGACGCCTTCGCCGCCGGGTTCCTCTCCGCGACCCTGCGCGAACTGCCCCTGCGGGACCGGCTCCGGCACGGCCACCTCTGGGCCGCCGCCGCCCTCACCGTCCCCGGTGACCTCGCGGCACCCCCCGCCCGCGCACACGCCGACCGCCTCGCCGCCCTCGGCGACGACACGTGGGGGACACTTCGACTCGGCCCCGGCTGGACGCAAGCCGACCCGGCCCCGGAGGAGGTACGCACCCCATGAGCCAGACCGTCGACCGAGCACTGAGCATCCTGCCGCTGCTCGCCGAGGGCCCCGCCGACCTCGGGCAGGTCGCCGACCGCCTCGGCGTCCACAAGTCCACCGCGCTGCGACTCCTCCGCACGCTCCACGAACACGGCATGGTCTACCGCCAGTCCGACCAGCGCTACCGCCTCGGCGCCCGCCTCATCGCGCTGGCCCAGGAGGCGATGGAGAACCTGGACATCCGCGAGATCGCCCACCCCCACCTCGTACGGCTGAACGAGCAGTGCGGTCACACCGTCCACCTCGCCGTGTACGAGGAGGACGAGGTGCTGTACATCGACAAGGTCGAGAGCCGCTACCCGGTGCGGATGTACTCGCGGATCGGCAAGCCCGTCGCCATCACCGTCGCCGCCGTCGCGAAGCTGCTGCTCGCCGACCTTCCCGAGGCCGAGCGCCGCGCCCTCGCGGACAAGCTCGACTACCCCCTGTACACGGCCCGTTCGACACCCAACGCCCCTGCCTTCCTCAAGGAGTTGGAGCGGGTGCGCGAACAGGGCTGGGCCACCGACCTCGGTGGCCACGAGGAGTCCATCAACTGCGTCGCGGCCCCCGTCCGCGGCGCCGACGGCAGGGTCGTCGCCGCGATGTCGGTGTCCGCGCCCAACGTCGTCGTCACCGCCGAGGAACTCCTCGCCCTCCTCCCCCAGGTCCGCCGTACGGCCGATGCCATCAGCGGCGAGTACTCCGGCAGAACAACAGCTAAGGACCCCAAGGACCCCGTATGACGGACAAGACCGCGCTCACCCCGAGCACCCACACCACTCCGCCCGCGAAGTTCTCCCACGGGGTGCGCAAGGGCAACATCCTCCAGGTCGCCGGCCAGGTCGGCTTTCTGCCGGCCGAGGAGGGCAAGCCGCCCACGCCCGCCGGCCCCACCCTGCGCGAGCAGACCCTCCAGACCCTCGCCAACGTCAAGGCGATCCTGGAGGAGGGCGGCGCCTCCTGGGACGACGTGATGATGATCCGCGTCTACCTGACGGACGTGGACCACTTCGCCGAGATGAACGCGATCTACAACACCTACTTCGAGGAGCAGGGCCTCACCCAGCCTCCCGCCGCGCGCACGACGGTCTACGTCGGTCTGCCCGCGGGCCTGCTCATCGAGATCGACGCGCTCGCCGTCCTCGGCTGACGCACCCTCCACTCCCGCACGCCGCACACGGCACGGCACCTCCCGTGGTGCCGTGCCGCGATCCCCCCTGCCCGAAAGCTCCATGGACTTACGCAGAGGACCCCCATGTCCCTACCGCTCGCCGCGACCACCGAGACACCCCCGCACACCGGTGGCCTGCTCCTCCTCATCGACGGCACCGCGGGCCTCCTCACGGTCGCCGCCCTCGGCATCGCCCTGCTGCTCTTCCTGATCATCAGGGTCAGACTCCAGCCCTTCGTCGCCCTGCTGGGCGTCTCCATAGCCGTCGGCCTGCTCGCCGGGCTCTCCGTCACCGAACTCTTCGGCACCGTCCAGCGGTCGGACGCCGTGTCCACCATCGAGTCCGGGATGGGCGGCATCCTCGGCCATGTCGCCATCATCATCGGCCTCGGCACCATGCTCGGGGCGATCCTCGAAGTCAGCGGCGGCGCCGAGGTGCTGGCGTCCCGGCTGCTGAACCTCTTCGGGGAGAAGCGGGCGCCCCTCGCCATGGGCCTCACCGGCCTCATCTTCGGCATCCCGGTCTTCTTCGACGTCGGCATCTTCGTGCTCGCGCCGATCGTCTACGCGGCCGCCAAGCGCAGCGGCAAGTCGATCCTGCTCTACTGCCTTCCGCTGCTCGCGGGCCTGTCGATGACCCACGCCTTCCTGCCGCCGCACCCCGGCCCGGTCGCGGCCGCCGGACTGCTCCACGTGGACCTCGGCTGGGTCATCCTGATGGGCATCGTCTGCGGCATCCCGGCGGTGCTGGCCGCGTGGGCGTTCTCCGCGTGGGTCGGCCGGCGCATCTTCGTCGCCGTACCGCAGGACATGGTGGAGGCGGCCGCGGAGGCCAAGCAGGCCGTGATCGAGGAGCAGCGCGCGCAGGGAGTCGTACCGCGGGAGGACCCCGTGTCCCTCGGCACGGTCCTCGGCATCATCGGCACGCCCCTGGTCCTGATCCTCGCGGCCACGTTCTCCTCGATCGCGTTCGACCCCTCCACGGGCCGCTCGGTCATCGAGTTCTTCGGCAGCCCTTTCGTGGCGCTGACGATCGCCCTGCTCCTCGCGTACTACCTGCTGGGCATCCGCCGCGGCTGGTCCCGCAAGTCGCTGGAGACGGTGTCGACGGCGTCCCTCAAGCCGGTCGGCAACATCCTGCTGGTGGTCGGCGCGGGCGGTGTCTTCGGCGCGGTCCTGAAGGCCAGCGGGGTCGCCCAGGCGCTCTCCGACACCTTCAACGACGTCGGCCTGCCGGTGCTCGTGCTGTCGTACCTGATCTCGGTGGTCCTGCGGGTGGCCCAGGGCTCGGCGACGGTCGCGATCGTGACCACCGCGGGCATCGTGGCGCCGCTCCTCTCGGAGGGCCACCACTCCCAGGCGTTCGTCGCCCTCGTCATCATGGCGATCTCGGCGGGCTCCATCTTCGCCTCGCACGTCAACGACGGCGGCTTCTGGATGGTCGCCAAGTACTTCGGCATCAGCGAACGCGACACGCTGAAGACGTGGACCGTGCTGGAAACGGTGCTGTCGGTGGCCGGGTTCGCGGTGGCGGCCGTCCTGAGCGTCTTCGTTTGACGTGCTCCCGGGCTGAAGCCCGGGGATGCTGGCACCCCTCACCCGGACCCGTTCCGCTCCGCGGCAGTGGTCCGGGTGAGGGGTCCATGGCTTCCTGATTCTTCGCGCTGTGCCGGAACGGATTCTGGTCTTACCGGCGCTCCGCAGGCTGGGCAGGTCCGTTCCCGGACGCGCAGGGGTTCGGGCCCGTCGCGGTGGCCGCAGGCAGAGCACGTCTGGCTGGTGGGCTCGAACCGGCCGATCTCGACGAAGGTCCGAGGGCCATGTAGGCGTCCGATAACGATGTAGGGGCCGACTGTGCCGGGCACAGGATCGTCGACCATACTGCCCGCTGTGGAGCAGCGCATAGGTTCGAGCAGCCAGCCCCTGGAAGGCGCCGGATTCGACCCGGCCTACATCCCCGGGCTCACCTCACCCGTGTCCGGCGAGGCGGAGTCCGTCCCGGAGGACACGGAGGTGACTTCGGAGGAGGTCGTCGAGGAGCCTGCCGAAGAGCCCGTCGAGGAGGCGACTCCCGACGGGCCCGTCTTCGAGGCCTCCGACCGCCGCGCGCGGATCGTCGCCGACCACCGGGGCGTCCGCCTCTCCCTCGACGACCAGTCCTGCGAGTTCCGCTGGGACGAGATCGGCGCGGTCGAGACGGAGACGCCCCGGTTCGGCAAGCGGTACACCGTCACGGTCCACACCCCGGACCGCCGCTGGTACCCGATCGAGATCGAGGCGGCCTCACGGTCCGACTTCGCCACGTGGGACGAGCAGTTGGACGCGGTGATGGACGAGTACTTCGAAGAGGAGCCGGCGGAATCCGACTGAGGCGCGCGCCCACTAGCAGTACTGTGCCTGCTTCCCGATGGACCGGTACATGCAGTCGGAGTTCTCCAGGAGTTGCAGCACCGCGTCCCGGTTGCGGGAGGTCTCCCGCTCGATGACCTCGTCGGGCGGGTAGAAGCCGCCGCCGGAGCTGGACGACGGGTACATCTCGAAGGTGTACGAGAAGATCTTGTGCGTGCCCCAGAGGTAGTCGTCGATCGACCCGTCGGTGATGTACAGGTCGCTCGCCTGCTCCGGCGTGTAGCCGTTGCTCGCGGCCATCTTCTGCCCGACCGCCTTGAACACGGCGTTGTCGTCCGCGGTCATCCCGGTGGCCGTGTCGGAGTAGGTGTACCCGTAGGGCCACAGCACCAGTTCGCTGTACGTGTGGAAGTCGATGTTGGTCTTGATCTGCTGCACGCCCCCGACGACCCGGCTGCGCACGAAGTTCGCGACCACCTTGACCTCGGGCGCCGACTCGGCGGACGGACCCCGGTAGGTCTCGGAGGACGTCGAACCGGACGAGCCGCCGCAGCATCCCCAGCGGTAGGCCCAGTTGCGGTTGAGGTCCGTACCGACCGCGGAGGAACCGGAGTTGGGCTGGCGGTTCTTGCGCCACGAGCGGTACGAGCCGGAGGCGATGTCGTACTCGCCGCCGTCCGGGTTGAGGTCGGGGACGATCCAGATCTCGCGGTTGTTCACCATGTTGGTGACCCGGGAGTCGCTGCCGTATCCCGCGCCGAGTTCGCGCAGCAGGTACAGGGCCATCTCGACGGTGAGGTGCTCGCGGGCGTGCTGGTGGTGGGTGAACAGCACCTCGGGCTCGGCCTCGTCGGTCGCCACGTTGTCGCTGATCTTGATGGCGACGATGTTCCGGCCCTGGTACGACGTGCCGATGACCCGCTTGCTCATGATGTTCGGGTAGGCGGCGAGGCGCTGGTCGATCTCGGCGTTCATCTCGGCGTAGTTGTGGTAGCGAGAGTCGGCCGAGGGGAAGTCGAAGAGCCGGGCCTCGTCCTCCGCGGTCCGTGCCGGGGCCGATCCCAAGGCGGAGACCTCGTAGCCGAGTTGCCGCAGTCTCCGGATCTGGTCGGCGCGTCCGGAGACGACGACGGTCTCCTCGTCGGCCTCGTCGACGGTCACCCCGGTCTGCTGGATGGCCGTGCGGGTCACGGGTGTCGTGTGCTGGTGGATCTCGTACTGGCGGACGTCCTCGGCGCTCGGTGCCGCTTTCGGGGCGCTGTCGGCGTTCGCGGAGAGCGGGGCGGCGAGGGCGAGTGCCAGAACGGCGGCGAGGGCGGCGTAACGGGGGCCGCCGCGGGCGCCGGAACCGCGTGTGCGAAGTCGCATGAAGTCTCCTGTGGTCTCCAGGGATTCCGGGATCTCCGGAAGCGGGGAGTGGAGCGGGGGTGGTTCAGCGAGCTCTGCGACGTGCTGCCGGTGCGGGTGTGCCGCTCATCGTGAGCTTGTGGCATGAGCAGGTCAAGAGTGGGGGCGGCTGTATTGGCGTGAACTGTGCGTTCCCTGTGGGTTCTTGATGCGCCGGGAAAGTCGCGCAGTGTACGCGGATCGATGCGCCACGGAGTGATCCCCGGGCAAGTGCACCCGCGGGTGTGAGCCGTACGTGCATATATGTGAGGCCGCGCGCACAGTTAGATCTTCGACCACACCCCGGAGGCTGGCTGATCATGGGCGGATCAGCGCCACGGCGGGCCGGACACCTGCCGGTCGAGACGACCAGTTTCGTCGACCGGCGCCGTGAACAGGCCGCCGGCCGTGAACTGCTCAGCCGTGCCCGCCTGGTCACGCTGACCGGCCCCGGCGGCGTCGGCAAGACCCGACTCGCCGCACGCATCGCGGCCCGCGCGGAGCGCACCTTCCCCGACGGCGTCCGCTTCGTCCACCTCGCGGGACTGCGCGACCCCGAACTGGTCCCGCTCGCCGTGGCCGACGCGCTCGGCCTCCTCGACCACTCCGCCGGACCGCCGACCGACGCGCTCGTCGCCCATGTGCGCGACCGCAGAGTGCTGCTGGTCCTCGACAACTGCGAACACCTGCTCGGCGCCTGCGCCCACCTCGCGGCGGCACTGCTGCGCGGCACGCCGGGCGTGCGGATCCTCGCGACCAGCCGGCACCGGCTCGGTCTCACCGAGGAGAACCTCCTCGACGTACGGCCGCTGCCGGTCCCCGACCCGGACGGCGACCTGTCCGCGGCGGACGGCTATCCGGCGCTGGCCCTGTTCGCCGACCGGGCGGCCGCAGTCGTCCCCGGGTTCGCGCTCACCGCCGGCAACCGGGCCGCCGTGGCCCGGCTGTGCCGGCGGCTCGACGGACTGCCGCTCGCCATCGAACTCGCCGCGGTGCGCATGCGCGTACTCGGTGTGGAACAGCTCCTGGAACGCCTCGACGACCGCTACCGCCTGCTCACCTCCGGCAGCCCCGCGGCCCTGCCCCGCCACCGCACCCTGCGGGCCGCCGTCGACTGGAGCCACGAACTGTGCACCGATCGCGAGCAGTTGGTATGGGCCCGGCTCTCGGTCCCGGCCGGCGGCTTCGACCTCGAGACGGCCGAGGCGGTGTGCGCGGACGGGGACCTCGTGCACGGCGACGACGTCCTCGAAGCGGTCGCGGGCCTCGTCGACAAGTCCGTGCTGTCCCGGGAGCCCGGGCCGGACGGGGTGCGCTACCGGCTCCTGGACACCCTGCGCCACTACGGCCTGGAACGGCTGCGGAGCATGCCGGGCGAGGAGATCGCCACCCGGCGCCGGCACCGGGACTGGATGCTGCGCCGGGCCACCGCCTGCGAACGGGCCTGGTTCGGCCCCGGGCAACGCGAGATCGTCGCCCGCCTCCGCGCGGACCAGGACAACCTCCGGGCCGCCCTGCACTTCAGCCTGTCCGAACCCCGCGAGGGCCCCGCGCCGGACCCCGCCGACGCCCTCGCCGGACTGCGGCTGGTCGGGGCCCTGTGGTTCTTCTGGCACGCCTGCGGGGCACCCCGGGAGGGCCGGTACTGGGCCGAGCGGGCCCTGGAGGCCAACCCCGGGGCGACCTCCGAGCGGGCCCGGGGGCTGTGGGTGGCCGGACTGCTCGCCGGATGCCCCGAGGACCTCACCCGGGGGCTGCGCCGGGCCGAGGACGCCCGGGAACTGGCCCGCGGGCTCGGAGACACCGCCGAGGCCGCCCATGCCGAGTACGTCATCGGTGTCATCCGCCTCTTCGCCGGCGACCTGCCCGCCGCCCTCGCCCACTTCGAGGCCGGGGTCGCCCGCGGACCCGTGCCCGGCCAGCACCTCAGCCTCGTCGGCCTGGACCAGGTCGAACTCGCCTGCGCCCTCGGCTTCCTGGGCCACGCCGACCGGGCCGTGGAGGTCTGCGAGAAGACCCTGCGGCTCTGCGAGGAACACGGCGAGGAATGGGTCCGCTCCTACGTGCTGCGCATGCTCGCCCTCGCCCACACCGTGAAACAGGACTGGCCCCGCGCCGAGCAGTACGCCCGCGAGGCCCTCCGCCTCAAGCTCGCCGTCAACGACCTCATCGGCCTCGCCCTCACGCTGGACCTGACGGCCCGTATCGCCACCGAGCTCTCCGGGCACGAGCGGGCGGCCGTGCTCCTCGGCGGGGCCGACCGGGCCTGGGCCGCAGTGGACCAGGGCCGGTGGGGTTCCGAGGCGCTCAACTCCGTGCGCCGGGAGACGGAGAGCCGGGCGGGGCGGGTCCTGGGGGCCGCCTTCACCACCGCCTACGACCGGGGCGCGCGCCTCACCCTCACCGAACT